>CAMOTI010000036.1 GCA_946625675.1 uncultured Prevotellaceae bacterium
TTCAAATTTCAAACTTCAAACAAAACCAATGGCTCGCCAATTCAACATAGGAAGAGGTCCCGGTGGAAACCGCGCCAACAACTTCGGTGCGAAAATGACGAAGGAAAGCTGGACAACCGTCAAGCGCGTCTTCGCATACGTGTTCAAAAGCTACAAATGGTCGTTCATCGTCGTTCTGGCATGTATACTCGTCACGTCGGTCACCACTCTTGCGTCTACACTCTTCACCAAGTCGCTCATCGACGACTACGTCACGCCCATGGTGCAGACCCACAGCAATGACTACGCGCCACTGGCACAGGCTCTGATACAGCTTGCGGCAGTGCTCGTCGTGGGCATCGCTTGCTCCTACCTCAACAACAGGCTCATGATCAACGTGGGACAGGGAACCCTGCTCAGGCTCAGGAAAGACCTCTTCGAGCACATGGAGCAACTGCCCATCAAATACTTCGACCAGCACCCGCACGGCGACATCATGTCGGTCTATACCAACGATGTCGACACGCTCAGGCAGATGATCAGCGGTAGCATACCCATGGTGTTCTCATCACTCATCACCATCACCGTCACATTCGTCAGCATGGTGGTGCTCTCTGTGCCGCTCACACTACTTGTCATCATCATGACTGGCGTCATGGTGTTCGTCACACGCAAGCTCGGAGAAAGGTCGGCTAAGCACTTCAAGGTGCAGCAAACCAGCTTAGGGGCTATGAACGGATACGTGGAGGAGATGCTCAACGGGCAGAAAGTCATCAAGACATTCTGCCATGAGGACGAATCCATCGAGAAATTCCAGCAACTCAACCAGCAACTCAGGGAAAGCGGATACCAGGCCAACAAGGCGGCAAACATCGTCATGCCTATCAACGGAAACCTCTCCAACCTCATCTATGTGCTCGCGGCCATTCTCGGAGGCCTTATCGCACTCAACCCATCACTGTCGGCCATATCGTTCACATCGCTCACAGTCGGAACACTCGTGGCATTCCTCACACTCATCAAGAACTTCACACAGCCCGTCAGCCACGTCAGCCAGCAAATCAACAGCGTCATCAACGCACTGGCTGGAGCGGAACGGGTGTTCGCGCTCATGGACGAAACGGCCGAACAGGACGACATGGCCTCTGTGTCGCTCGTCAACGCGACCGTACAGGAAGACGGATCTTTGAATGAGTCACAGCAACGCACAGGAATATGGGCATGGAAAATACCGCAGGACGACGGCACATGCCAGCTCGTCAGGCAAAGGGGAGAGGTGGACTTCTCTCAGGTGGACTTCGGATATGTGGCTGAGAAACAGGTGCTCTTCGACATCAACCTCGACACCGACGCAGGGCAGAAAGTGGCGCTCGTAGGAGGGACGGGGGCAGGAAAGACCACCATCACCAACCTCATCAACCGCTTTTACGACATTCAGGGCGGAACGATTCTCTACGACGGAATCGACATAAGGAAAATCCACCGCGAGGACCTACGTAAGTCACTGGGGATGGTGCTGCAGGAGACCCACCTCTTCACAGGAACCGTCATGGACAACATCAGATACGGCAAGCTCGACGCGACAGACGAAGAGTGCATAGCTGCCGCGAAACTCGTCAACGCACACGACTTCATCATCGGACTGGCCAATGGATACAACACGATGCTCTCCGCCGACGGAGGAAACCTCAGCCAGGGCGAACGACAGCTCATTGCCATCGCAAGGGCGGCGGTGGGAAATCCCCCTGCCATGATTCTCGACGAGGCAACATCCAGCATCGACACCCGAACGGAGAAACTCGTGCAACTGGGGATGGACCACATCATGACTGGACGTTCCACTTTCGTCATCGCTCACAGGCTGTCGACGGTCAGAAACTCCGACATCATCGTAGTCATGGACCACGGAAGAATCATCGAACAGGGTACGCACGAAGAGCTGATTGCCATGAAAGGAAAATACTATATACTCTACACCGGCAACCAAATCGCATAGTTTTCATGCAAATAATAGCACAATCACAACATTTTTGTGCGTTTTTTAAAAAAGATTCACTAACTTTGCAAAAAATTTAATTAGTAAATCATTCATAAACAATCATGAGCTTTACAAGAATTACGGCAGCAGAGGCTGCAAGTCTGATCAAACACGGCGACAACATCGCACTCAGCGGATTCACTCCGGCGGGAACACCGAAGGCGGTGACCGCGGAAATCGCCAAAATCGCACATTCTGAACACGAACAGGGACGTCCGTTCCAAATCGGCATCTTCACTGGTGCCAGCACAGGCCAGAGCTGCGACGGTGTCATGGCGGAGGAACATGCCATCAGATACCGCGCTCCCTACACCACCAACCCAACGTTCCGCAAGCTGGTGAACAAAGGTGATATTGCATACAACGACATACACCTCAGCCAGATGGCACAGGAACTCAGATATGGATTCATGGGAGAAGTGGACTGGGCAATTCTCGAAGTTTGTGCCATCGAACCCGACGGAAAGGTGTACCTCACATCTGCCGGTGGTATCGCACCGACGGCTGCCAGATTGGCTAAGAAAGGCATCATCCTCGAGCTCAACGCATTCCACAGCACCAAGTCCATCGGACTCCACGACGTTTACGAACCACTCGACCCGCCTCAGCGTAAGGTGATACCTATCGAGAAGCCGAGCGACCGCATCGGAACCATCTATCTGCAGCTCGACCCCAGCAAGATCGTGGGTGTCGTGGAATGTAACCTGCCCGACGAGGCCAGAGGATTCGCTGAAGGCGACCCTGTAACCGACAAAATCGGAGAAAACGTGGCGCACTTCCTCATGGCTGACATGAAGAGGGGAATCATACCAAGCACGTTCCTGCCCCTCCAGAGCGGTGTCGGAACCACGGCTAACGCCATTCTCGCTGCTCTCGGAAGCAACCCGGAGGTGCCGGACTTCAACGTCTACACCGAAGTGCTCCAGAACGCCATCGTCGGCCTCATGAGGGAAGGACGTGTGAAGACGGCATCCACTTGCTCGCTCACAGTCACCAACGACATCCTGCAGGGCATATACGACGACATCGACCTTTTCAAGGACAGACTCGTCATCCGTCAGTCGGAAATCTCCAACAGCCCTGAGGTGATCAGGCGTCTCGGTGTCATTGCCATCAACACAGCCATCGAAGTGGACCTCTACGGACATGCCAACTCAACACAGATTTGCGGAACCAAGATGATGAACGGAATCGGCGGATCGGGCGACTTCGAGCGTAACGCATACATCTCCATCTTCACTTGCTCCTCTGTGGCAAAAGGCGGTATGATCAGTGCCATCGTGCCGTTCTGCTCACACATCGACCACACGGAGCACGACGTCAACGTCATCATCACCGAGCAGGGTGTGGCCGACCTCAGAGGAAAGTCGCCGGTGGAGCGCGCAAAGACCATCATCGAGAACTGCGCACACCCTGACTACAAGCAACTCCTTTGGGACTACCTCAAGATTGCAGACAAGGGACACTCCTGTCACAAGCTCTCAGCTGCTTTCGCCATGCACGACACATTCCTGCGCGAAGGCGACATGAAGCTCACACAATTCGGACAGTACGTACACTAATCACCAATAAAGTCAAAAAAGAGACGGCACTTTCCGGCCGTCTCTTTTTAGTTTTTCTGCAAACCCCGAATCTTCGAAGCCTCAAATCCTCGCCCTCCTAACATCACCCAAAACTTACTTCACTCTAAACTCTCAACCCTCAACTCTAAACTCTCAAAAAATCATGAAACTCGTTTCTTGGAATGTCAACGGCCTGCGTGCCTGCGCGGGCAAAGGCTTCGAGCAGGCGTTTCTCAGCCTCGACGCCGACTTCTTCTGCCTGCAGGAGACTAAGATGCAGGAAGGACAGCTCGACCTCCAGTTCCCTGGATACACCTCCTACTGGAACTATGCCGAGAAGAAAGGATACTCCGGCACTGCCATCTACACACGCCATCAGCCTCTCAGCGTCAGCTACGGCATCGGAATCGAGCAGCACGACCACGAAGGCAGGGTCATCACGCTCGAGATGACGGACTTCTATCTCGTATGTGTCTACACGCCCAACTCACAAGACGGACTCAAACGACTCGACTACCGCATGACATGGGAGGACGACTTCCAAAACTACATCAAGCAGCTCGACAAAAGCAAGCCCGTCATCATTTGCGGAGACCTCAACGTGGCGCATGAGGAAATCGACCTCAAGAACCCCAAGACCAACCGAAAGAACGCAGGATTCACCGACGAGGAACGGCAGAAGATGACACAGTTCCTCTCAGCAGGATTCACCGACACGTTCCGCTTCTTCCATCCCGACACCACCGACATCTACTCTTGGTGGTCCTACCGGTTCCGCGCACGGGAGAAGAACGCAGGATGGCGCATCGACTACTTCATCACATCACAGAGGCTCAACTCCAGACTCAAAGAAGCCAACATACACACCGACATCTACGGCTCCGACCACTGCCCCGTCAGCCTCGTCATTGAGTAGGCGACCATAAAACCAACAAAAAACCGGACAACATCGTGCCCGGTTTTTTTACGTACGGAAAAAACTCTGATTAGTTCAGTGCGTCGGTCAGTTCCTTGCCACCCTTGAACTTGGCGCTCTTCTTTGCGGCAATCGTGATCTGCTCCTTAGTCTGGGGGTTGATACCCTGGCGCTCACCTCTCTCTGCAACGGAGAATGTGCCAAAACCAAGAAGAGCAACCTTGTCGCCTGCCTTCAGTGCGTCGGCGATTGCATCAAATGTCGCGTCAACGGCTTTCTTTGCGTCTGCCTTAGTCAGACCAGCCTTTTGTGCTACTGCACTTACGAGATCATTCTTGTTCATAGATCAAATTTTTTAAGTGTTAATATTAGTGTATAATGTCACTTTTTCGTCATAATGGCATTAAATTCCTAATTTATAACGCAAAGTTATACTTTTAGTTTCAACAAACAAATATTTTTGTTAAAAAAAATAATATTTTTGTGTTTTTTTCCACTATTTACCCAATATTTGCATCATAATCAGAGAAAAAAAGGTAATTTTGCAAGAAATTTTCAATTTTCAGAATTTTTAGACTTCTTTTAAGCAATGAACACCAAAATTCCTAACGTCATCAAATATCTTCTCATAGCAAACATTGCCATGTGGATTCTTACTGAGCTCATGTGGATGAAGAACATGCCACTGTCATCGACTTTGGGACTATACTATATCGGACACCCAAATTTCATGCCACACCAGTTTGTAACCTACATGTTCATGCATGCCAACTTCATGCATATTTTCTTCAACATGTTCGCGCTTTGGATGTTCGGAAACATCATGGTCAGGACATGGAACGAGAAGAAATTCCTACTTTTCTACTTCGTTTGCGGCATCGGAGCAGCTGTCACGCAGGAGATCGGACAGGCAATCGGAGTCATAGACCCAGCATCATGCACCATCGGAGCATCCGGAGCGGTTTTCGGAATACTCCTGGCATTCGGAATCACATATCCTAATGAGCGGCTATTCATCATACCGATACCATTCCCCATCAAGGCAAAATATCTCATTTTCGGATACATCATCATTGAAGTACTTCAGTTCTTCGGAAGCAAAGACGGAGTGGCACACCTCGCACACCTCGGTGGAATGCTATTCGGATATCTGCTCATGCTCTACTGGAAAAAACATCCCGACAAGGACAT
Organism: uncultured Prevotellaceae bacterium; assembly: GCA_946625675.1. GTDB lineage: Bacteria > Bacteroidota > Bacteroidia > Bacteroidales > Bacteroidaceae > UBA3839. The sequence goes on from CAMOTI010000036.1 coordinate 5,687, forward strand.
CAACAACTGGACAAGGACCAATATGGGGCAGACCAACGGACAGAAAAGGGGTAACATCTTTGGATTCGGACAAAAGAAAGCACAGACTGAGAAGAAACCGTTCACCGTCACGTATGGAGGGGCGGCTCGAAATGAGTCCGACTACGAATACAACGAGCGTAAGAAGCGGGAGGCACAAGAAATCGACCTCATCCTCGACAAAATCAGAAAAAGCGGATGGGACAGCCTCACCCCTGAGGAGCAGAAGAAAATTATCGATGCCAGCAAGAGATAAAAATGTCACAACATTATAGAAAATCCAGAAAAGTCATCATTGTCATCACAACCATAGTCAGCGCACTTGTGGCAGGGCTCATGATCCTGAGCGCATACAGCGGAATGCTGACACCACAGAACCACCCCAGGCTGGCGGTTCTGCCATTAGCATTCCCGCTGCTGCTCGCTGCCAACATGATCATGCTTGTCGTATGTTTCTTCGTGCTCAAGAAACTCACCATCATTCCTGCGGCTGCCATGATTCTCTGCATCACCGACATCAGGGCACTATGCCCCATCAACATGCCGGAAAAAATCCCGCAGGACGCAGTCAAGGTCCTGTCATTTAATATCGGAGGGGCATGCCCGGAAGAAAAACAGCAGTTCATCGACTACATCACAGCACAGGACGCCGACATCATTTGCCTGCAAGAGGTCTACTGGAAAGGAAAATGGGTGGACAACGAGCAGGTCAGAGCCGTCTACCCACATATCGTCACACTCTCAGGCAAGGCGAAGATGTCATGCGTGAGCAAGTACCCCATCGTTGGGACGGAGCAAATCCACTACAAGAGCGGCGGAAACATGTCAGCAGCCTACTACCTCGACATCAACGGCGACACCGTCATGGTCATCAACAACCACTTCGAGTCATACAGGTTCTCTGAGCAGGAACTGAACCAGTACAGAGAGATTACGGGAAGCAACATAACGATGAGAAAGAGGGAGGAGAAGTCGAAGGACGTTGTCAAGAAGCTGATGGCCGGTAAGAAGCTGAGAGGACCACAGGTGGAGGCCGTGAACGACTATATGCTAAAAAACTGGAAAAGACTCACCATCGTCTGCGGCGACTTCAACGAGACCGCCAACGAATACGCCCACTACCTGCTCACGAAAAAACTCAACGACGCATTCACCAGGGCAGGAAACGGATTCGGATTCTCATTCAGCAAGAACAAACTCCACTTCAGAATCGACCACATTCTCTGTTCCGACGACATCGAACCCTGCAAATGCTTTGTCGACAATTCGTGCGAATTGAGTGACCATTTTCCAATTATTTCACACCTCAAATTGAAATAATAACACAAATTCAACACTTTTTCTGACGAATTTTAAAAGAAAACTATTTATTTTCAGAAAAAAACACTAACTTTGCAAACTTGAATGATTGTCTTTGTTAAATGGAACCGCTCCACACCTCATTATTATTTTAATAAGTGGGAGGAGAATGGTGTCCATTCAACATATTTTGTGCGCTATTATAACACCAGGTTAGAAGGAATGGAAAGAGACAGGAAAAAGGATGGAATGGAAAGCGGATTGAAGAAAACAATACAAAAACATTAAATAATCAACAAAATCAATTCACAAAAAAATGCAAAACAAAGGATTTGTAAAGGTCATTGCGGTTCTGCTTGCCCTGATCTGCGTTTACTACCTCTCATTTGCAGTCTACACTAACTACGTGGACAACAAAGCCGAAAAAATCAAAGAACAAATCGGCGGTGAGAAGGGAGAAAAAGCGGCTCAGGCATATCTGGACTCGCTCAACCAGGAGAAATGCTACCTTGGCAACACCCTTAAGGAATGTCGTGAAAACGCAATCGGACTGGGTCTTGATTTGAAAGGTGGTATGAATGTGATGTTGGAAGTGTCTGTGCCCGACGTGGTCAGAGTACTTTCTGACAACAACGAGACACAGGAATTCACTGAGGCTATGAAGGAGGCCAACAAAGAGGCACAACAAAGCCAGTCCGACTTCATCTCACTGTTCGTTGATAAGTACAAGAAGTTATCCAACGGGAAAAACCTCGCCGTGGTATTTGCCAACTCTAAGATGGGTGACAAGGTGAAGACCAACAGCACCGACGCTGAAGTCGAGAAGGCCATCAGGGCTGAGGTGGACGACGCGGTGGAAAACGCATTCAAGGTGCTCAGAGCACGTATCGACCGATTCGGAGTCGTACAGCCGAACATCCAGAAAATCGAAGGACAGGTGGGACGTATCAGCGTCGAGCTACCAGGTATCAAGGAGCCTGAGCGTGTCAGAAAACTCCTCCAGGGAAGCGCAAACCTCGAGTTCTGGGAGACTTACGACACACAGGTGGCACTGCCTTACCTCATACAAATCAACAATGCGCTGCGTGGAAGCGAGGGCGAAGAGACAAAAGCAGAGAACGAGCAGAAGGCTGACTCAACTCAGACTGCAGCTGCCACTCAGCCCGACTCCACAGCTTTGGCTAAGAACGACGTAAAGCCTGACTCTGCCAAGGCCGACACAGCCAAGAAGAGCGACATCCTGGCTAACGTCAACACCAACGCAACGGACGACGCCAACGCAAACAAGCAGCTCACCGACGAGGAAATCGAACAGATGAAGAAGGAGAATCCGCTCCTCTCCATGCTGCATCCTCAACAGGGCAACGCAGGATGTATCGTAGGCTATGCGCTCGCTGCCGACACAGCTGAGATCAACAAGATCTTCGCCACTGAGACGGCAAAGCAGATTCTGCCGGCCGACCTCGTACTGAAATGGGACGTGAAGGGACTCAAAGGACAGGACAACGTGTTCCGTCTCTACGCCCTCAAGAAAGGACCTAAGGGTAAGGCCACTATGGAAGGTGACGTCATCACTGAGGCTCACGACGACTTCGATAACCTCGGACACCCTTCTGTTTCTATGAACATGAACACGGAAGGTGCACGCAAATGGGCTGCACTCACCGAGGCTAACATCAACCACAGCGTGGCTATCGTGCTCGACGACTACGTATACAGCGCACCGAACGTGAACGACAAGATTGAGGGCGGACGCTCGCAGAT
>CAMOTI010000037.1 GCA_946625675.1 uncultured Prevotellaceae bacterium
GACCGCGCGAAGAAATATGCGCTGCTGAAGGACACGGAAGGCAAGTATTTCACTTATGATGAGTACCTGACCCTCATCAAAGACAACCAGACAGACAAAGACGGCAATGTGATTTATCTGTACGCAAACAGCAAAGAACAGCAATACAGCTATATAGAAGCTGCGAAAGCCAAGGGTTACAGCGTGCTGCTGATGAACGGTCAGCTTGACCCGGCACTGATTGGCATGCTGGAGCAGAAACTGGAGAAGAGCCGCTTCACCCGCGTGGACAGCGACGTGGTAGACCGTCTGATAGCCAAGGAAAGCGATGAGACCACGGCTTTGGAAGCCGACAAGAAAGAATTGATAGAGCAGGCTTTCACTTCCCAGCTCCCCGTGATTGACAAGATTGAGTTCCGTGTAGAAGCCCAGGGTCTTGGAGAAGCCAACTCACCGATAGTAATCACCCAGAGTGAGTACATGCGCAGGATGAAGGACATGTCTCGTCTGCAGCCCGGCATGGCATTCTATGGTGAGATGCCCGACATGATGAACCTGGTGGTGAACACCGACCACAAACTGATCAAGTCTATCCTGGAGAAGGTGGACGGCGACACAGCCGAAGCCTTGAAGCCCATCAAGGGTGAGATTGCAGGCCTGGAGGCCCGCCACAACAGCCTGAACGACCTGACCAAGGGAGTGAAATGGGAGGATGTGCCGCAGGAGACAAAGGATGCGCTCTCTGAAACAGAAAAGAAACTGGAAGACGAGAGAAGCAAGAAGAACGAGATTATCTCTGGAGCATCTAAAGACAACAAGGTGGTTCACCAGTTGATAGACCTTGCACTCCTTCAGAACGGCATGCTCCGCGGCGAGGCATTGAACAAGTTCGTTCAGCGCTCAGTAGAACTGATTGAGGAATAAGACTCCCAACAAAAGATTATGGAATGAATAATGGACCATTTGATTGGCCCATTATTCATTTTTTAGTTAAGCCTTATCGATGGCAATATATAGATATCACATTATGGCATTACAGTATATAATCGTCGGACTTATTCTAACTTGCTCAGTCAGCTTTACCATATATCGCCTCAGCAAGCGTTTCAAAGGAGATTCGGACTGTGGATGCGGCAGAGGGAAGAACTGCAAGCAGAAAAGGCAACGGAAAACGGACAAGGCCAAATTCTAAGCAGTTTCTTATAATCCCCCATTTTCTGGTATAAGACATCAAAATCTTGCTCGTCTTCCATCTGAATCCGACAGATGGAGATGACAAGTTTCCTGTTGTTTTCACAGCCTTGCCATTGGCCATTGTGTCCTCGAGCAAACGTGTAATATTGCTGTTCGTGATTCCTGGAAATCACACTTACTTTTTCATTTTGAAACATCAATCTTCTTGATAAGCTTAGCAGGCACACCACCAACAATCGTGTTCGGCTCCACGTCCTTTGTCACCACAGCACCAGCAGCCACAACGGCTCCATCGCCTATCGTCACTCCTGCAAGAACTGTGGCATTGGCTCCAATCCACACGTTCTTGCCGATATGGATGGGCGCATACGTCATGCTCTGGCGTCTGGCAGGGTCAAGGTCGTGATTGATGGTTGCGAGCACTACATTGTGACCGACAAGCGCACCCTCATCGATGGTGATGCCCCCTTGGTCCTGGAACTTGCAGCCCATGTTGATGAAAACATGTTCGCCAACGACGGTGTTCTTTCCACAATCTGTATGGAAAGGTGGGAACATACCTACAGTCTTGGGTACTTCACGCCCCCACAGCTGCTCCAACAAGCTGTGCAGTTGCTCCGGTGTGTGATAACTCCCATTAATTTCCGCCGTGATCTTCAGCGCCTCTTGCGACAACTGATGGAACATCATGTGGACATCAGAGCCGCCGATGACAGGCTTGCCTGATGCCATGTAATCTCTGAATTCTTGTATAGTCATATTATATCGAATTATTCTATCGTTGTTTTTTGAATATCAGCCTCATTGCATCGGGGTCGAGCGGCAGCATGGCGGGCAAGTTCAAGCTCTTCACCATATGCAGTGTTCCCTGCTTGTATCGCAGGAAGTGGTCGGTCTTCAGATGTTGTTGGTAGGCCTGCTCGGAGGCATAGATTTCGAGAATGCGGATCGTCGTGGAGTCCTCGGCACTCTGCATCGGAAAGAGACAGACAACACCAGGCTCACGCTCCACACTCAGACGGTCGACCTCATTGGCATACGACAAATATTCAGCAAGATGCTCAGGATATACCTCAATCTCAGCCAGCCGGCAAATCATATTTCCACCATTGGTATTTACATCTGCCTTTGTCTGCGCCCTCCCCATCAGCCACTCTGCGTTCTTGTGAAGTATCATCTCACGGAAAGGTGCAAGGTCTGGCTCAGCTGCGAGATACTGCCTCATACGCTGAAGGCTTTGTGTCAGCACCTGTGGAGCCACATAGGGATAGTCAGAGCCATAGAGCAGATGGTCGGGCGTGGTGATGGTGAGCAGCATACGAATCACCTCAGGCGAGTGAGCACCAGCCAAGTCATAATAGAGAGCTGCAAGGTTCGCATCCCAGTCAATATTGCCAACCATCTTATTAGCCTGCATCACGGGAGCCAGCGATTTCATACGAGGAACCGACAGCGGCAGATAGGCCCCGCAATGAGGCACAACCACTTTGACATTTGAATAGCGGGAAAGCACGTTGCGACTAATCATGTTCGAAACGGCACGGGTGGTCTCAGAGAGATATTCCTGCATGGCGAGCGGTGTCTGCTGCATCACCTGAGGATTGACCGGCTCAGGCCGGTGGGGATGCAGTATCACCACGGCCTTGCGCTCATTGAGCACAGCGAATAGAGTGTCCAATTCCGGCGCGCCAAGATACTGGCCCTGAACGTTCGTTGCCAGCTTGATGCCGTCAGCCTTCAGTGTGTCGAGCGCATAGATGGCCTCACGAATCGCCGCATCGACATCCGGCAATGGCAAAGCAGCACAAAACAAGAACCTGTCAGGATGTTCCTGCTTTAACTGTGCGGCAGCTTCGTTTGTATTCCGTACTACCGTAGCCGATGCTGGTTGGGGAGCTGCTAATGTCAGCACAGACGTTTGCACTCCGGCCTCGTCCATCCACTTCAGATGCGCCTCAGCATTATACTTAGGCAAAGGGAATCCCTCGTCCATCAGTCGTCCCTCACTTTCAAGAGCCGACAAAAACTCAGGAGTGATAATGTGGCTATGCACATCTATCACACCCTGAGCCATTGAAATTGTAGACATAGTCAATAATGCTATGACAGCCTTAAATCTCATATCATTCAATATTGTTTACCAAGTCACTTCGGGTCTGCATTGATTGCCCATTCATACCATCCTCATGCCTGGTGACATGAGAATAGAAACACACCGAGCCCAATCATCGACATTTTCAGTCCGTCGTTGAATGTGATGTGTCATACATCTTGCAGTTTCTAGTTATATCTACTGCAAAGTTACGAAAAAAAGCAATCCAACATCACACTTGATGTATCTATTTTTTTCACATTTTAAATATTCTTACTTGCCGACACCCATACCGGTTCCTCGTTCATCAAGGGCTTGTTGACAGCCATTACGCCTGAGAGGTTGTGCGGCACGTATGGCTCTTCCAGATAGCGGATGTCGTCAGCAGTCAGATGAACATCGAGCGATTTCACGGCTCCTTCGATATGGTGCAGCTTGGTGGCACCGACAATGGGCGACTCCACCTTGGTCAACAGCCATGCCAACGATATTTGCGTCATCTCCACGCCGTAGCGGTCGGCCAGTTCCACCACGCGATCCACAATGCGGTTGTCCTGCTCGGCGGTGGCGTCATACTTGAAATGCATGAACGAGTCCTCCTGTTGGCGCTTAGAGGTTTCACCCGGACGTTTGGCCAGTTTTCCTGAGGCTAACGCACTGTAGGGGGTCATGGCAATGTTCTCTTCACGACAGAAAGGGAACATCTCCCGCTCCTCTTCGCGCATAATCAGATTGTAATGGTTCTGCACGGAGACAAACTTCGCCCAGCCATTCCGTTCAGCCATCGCATTCATCTTCGCCACTTGATAGGCATAGGCATTGGCGATACCAATGTAGCGAGCCTTGCCCATGCGCACCGCCTCATTCATACCCTCCAGAATCTCCTCGGCTGGAGTCTTGTAGTCCCAAATATGATAGATGTACAAATCCACATAGTCCATGCCTAAGTGCTGCAGGCTGCTGTCAATATTGTTGAGCACATGCTGACGGCCATCGATGCCTTTGGCTATCTCCTCGTCCGTACGCGGCAGGAATTTCGTGGCCACCACCATTTCGTCGCGCTGGGCCATATCCCGCAAGGCACGGCCCACAAACTGTTCGGATGTCCCCAGCTGATAGGCAATGGCGGTATCGAAGAAGTTCACACCCAAGTCCAGCGAACGGCGTATGATTTCACGTGTCGGCTCCTCGGCAATCGTCCACGAATGTTGTCCGATATTCGAGTCGCCAAAGCCCATGCAGCCTAAGCAGATGCGTGACACCTGAAGATCTGAGTTTCCTAATTTGATGTATTCCATTTCCTCACGAATAATCTTACCAGTTATTACTCCATGCTGTGTTCCCAACCGCCACGTGTGTCGATACCAGTGGCATCGGCAAGTTGTTCCAGACGTGCCACCTCCTCGGCTGTCAACTGAATCTTGGCTGCCTCGGCTGCCTCGACGACATGGCGTTCCTTTGTGGCTCCGATGATAGGCATGGTGCCCTTGGCAATGGCCCAGGCTACGCCTATCTGTGAGCAGCTGGCGCCGTACTTCTTGCCAATGGATGTCATTTCGTTCGTCAAAGCCTCCAACTGCGGCAATACGGGGTTGTATTTCTGTCCGCGCTCACTCTCCTCAGGGAGTGGATTCTCCTTATTATATTTACCTGAGAGCGCGCCCTGCTCCAGCACCATGTAAGCCCAGAATTCAATGCCGTTCTCCTTGCAATAATCCAGCACACCGCCTTTCTCGCTGCTGCGGTAGAGCAAAGAGAAATGGTTCTGCACGGCAGACACCTTGAATCCTGCTTCACCCAGAATCTCGTTGGCACGCTGAATCTCCTTGATGTTATGATTCGACACACCCACGCGCTTCACCTTGCCAGACTTGAGCAGAGGAATCAGTCCCGGTGTCCAGCGCTCTACGTCCATCGGGTTGTGAATCCAGTAGATGTCGATGTAGTCGCAGCCCATGCGTTCGATAGAGGCATCGGCCATCTTCTCCACGGAATTGTCGAAGACCTCGGCTATCTGTGGCGTGAACTTCGTGGATATCTGCAAGCCCTCACGGCTGTATTCCTTAGCAAGCTTGCCGAGTATTTTTTCCGACTCACCCATGCCATAGGCTGTAGCCGTGTCCCAAAGGCTCAGCCCTGCTTTCATAGCCGCATCGAACACGGGTTTCAGGTTCTCCACATCGGTCTTACTGCCGAACACCTTGTCTCCTCCAAATGCTCCTGCGCCCCAGGCCCAGGTACCTAATGCAATTTTTGTCATAATTTCAGATTGTTTAAAAGTTTCTGATTACAAAGTTACGACGAAAAACCGTTCTGAGTGTTAATCAAATCACGGATTATACAACCAAAATCACTGAAACAGGGAAAAATGCTGCTACTTTGAGTATAACACAAGGGTAATCACACTCGGAAAAATCAAAAATAGTTTGGTTTTTCACACGTTTAATCGTACCTTTGCAGATGATATGAAGAAAATATTGAAAGTTCACAGCGTCAACGACTATACCCGTTACATCGGTGCGCCCGTATTGCATCCGCTTGTCTCCGTGATTCACTACGACGAGCTGGAACATTGTCGCCACTCCCTCAACAACTATGACGTGTACGGCATTTTTATCGGAGACGAGACATTGGAAGAACTAACCTACGGCCTTACCACCTACGACCTTCACCGTCATGCCTTGATGTGTGTCGCGCCAGGGCAAATAGGCGGCAAGGCAGACACCGGCAAGGAGATACAGACCAAAGGATGGGCACTATTGTTCGACCCGGATCTTCTGCATGGCACCGACCTTGAACGGAGGATGAACACTTATACTTACTTCTCATATAACACCAACGAGGCGCTCCTGATGAGCGCCGACCAGCGACAGACCATCGTCAACTTATTGGAGGCCATGCACAAAGAGCTTCTGGATGCTGATGGCCACACAGAACATATAATCGTTGCGTACCTTCAGCTGATTCTTGAACATATAGCCCGATACTATGCCCGTCAGCTCTCATTGCAGACAAAGTCATCCAATGATTTGCTGACACGCTTTGAGAACCTTCTTAACCGATACTACGCAGAAGGTTTACAAAATAAATATGGGCTTCCCTCAGTGAAATATTGCGCTCAGGAGCTTTTCCTGTCCCCCAACTACTTTGGTGACTTAATTCGTCAGATGACAGATGACACTGCGGGCAACATCATTCGGCGTTTTGTCATGCAAAAAGCCCAGAAAATGCTTATCAGCGGAACTGGCATTAAGGGCACGGCAGAACAATTAGGCTTTGAATATCCGCAGCACTTCACACGTATGTTTAAAAAATATTTCGGCAAGTCTCCAAGTCAATATCTGAACCGAAAATAACAGGATTGAACACCCCGATTCTGTACTGCCTAAATTGTTTTGTTTACTCAGGCTTTTATAGGAAAATACAGACCTAAAAGTATTCACACTCAACTTCACATGATGAAGAAAGAAAGCCATTTTGGACGAAACAGAAAGAATAGTTGAACCAAATAGAAGTGTATCGCAAAAACATACAATCAAAACTCAAACACGATTTCCAAGTAAAAAATTTTTCGGTCTGCAAAAGTTTCTTTACCTTTGCAGACAGTATTATATTATCATGTCAGGAATAAACAGAAATGAAGGATTTTGCAGCAATAGACTTCGAAACGGCTAACAATGAGCGCAGCAGTGTATGCTCTGTAGGAATCGTCATCGTACGAAACGGCGAGATTGTAGATTCGTTCTACTCTCTCATCCAGCCAGAGCCTAACTATTATAATTATTGGTGTTCGCAAGTTCATGGTCTCTGTCATGAAGATACTGACGATGCACCTGTATTCCCCAAAGTATGGGCACAGATTGAGCCTCTGATTGAAGGCCTTCCGCTTGTGGCCCACAACAAACCATTTGATGAGGGTTGCCTAAAAGCGGTGTTCCGTGTTTATCAGATGGACTACCCTGACTACGAGTTTTACGACACGCTTGCCGCCTCCCGTCGGGCATTTCGCTATTTGGCGAATCATCAGTTGCATACCGTTGCAGCAGAGTGTGGCTACCAGTTGGAAAACCATCACAATGCACTCGCCGACGCAGAAGCCTGTGCATGGATTGCAAGGGAGATATTATAAACCAAGGAATTGATAATTTGGGGGTGCTTGAAAAGGAATCAAACATCTTTATTTGACATATAGTCATGATGAAATATATTTCCAACTCAGACCACTACAAAGAAGTGCTTTCACGGGTTCAGTCCGTGAAGCACATGCTTTGGATTGGGACTGCCGACATAAAAGACCTTTATGTGGAAGTAGGCAATGAGAAGAAACCATTTCTGGCACTCATCGCCCAACTCATCCGGCGCGGTGTGGAAGTAAGGCTCATCCATGCCAAAGAACCCGGCGCGAACTTTCGCGAAGATTTTGACAGATACCCTGTGCTTTACGACTGCTTAGAACGAGTTCTCTGCCCTCGTGTTCATTTCAAGATTCTTGTTTTCGACGGCAAAGAAGCTTATATCGGCAGTGCGAACCTGACTGGTGCCGGTATTGGTATGAAGGCTGAAACAACTCGTAACTTTGAAGCCGGCATCTTGACTGACGCCCCCCAAATCGTTGAACAGACCATGAACCAATTCGATGATGTGTGGATGGGGAAACATTGCAAATCATGCAAGCGTAGAGACTATTGTGCTGACCCGATAAAGTAACTTTTTTAGATCGCAAAACTACTACGATTCTTAGCGGCCTTCTTCTCGCCGGCATACGACTTCCACACTTAAGACTCAAATGATGTTCCGCATGAGAAGGCATGAAGATGTTCGGCCATCACATCATGAAGTGTGTGGAATGCTTTGTCGGACGTGCAATGGCTGGTGTGGAATGCAGTCTCCGGGTATTGCCGCATCAGTCGGTCAGCAAGGTTCCTTAATTCGTCCTCAGTCTCGTGAAGGTCGAGCAAATGAAAGCCACCGACGACAGTCCTAACGGTGAAAGGACAGGCAGAGAGGATGTTTTCAAGTCCGCTATGAGCACAACCCGTAAACAGGAAACCATCCGTATAGAATGCCAACTCATGACTGAAATCGTCCTGGGTGTATTCTCCGTCAGGGTTCTGAACAAAGAGATGATTATTGCCTTTTGGCAGATGATGCGTATGAGGGATGTCTGCTATCACGTAGAGTCCATCGGCAATCTCACTACTTTGACTGACGGTCAAAAGACGCTCACCGGGAATCTCTGGCCATTCAGCCGTGATGCTATGCAGGGACAGACGCTTGGAGAAAAACTTACCGCACATTGCATGAGGCGACACAACCACTTTCGCATGGTCGTTGATTGCCATGAAGTACTTCAGACCTCCTGCATGGTCGCTATGGCCGTGGGAGATGAACACATAATCCACCGCGCTGAGGTTAATCCCCATTCGCTCCGCATTGCGAATTAGCACGTCGCTGGCTCCCGTGTCGAGCAGGATGCTATTATGAGCGGTCTCTAACAGGACAGACAGCCCATGCTCAGTCTCAAGCACAGGGTCGCTCGAGCGATTATCTACCAGTACAGTCCATTTCATACTGCCTCTTGTTGTAGGCATGTTCTAATAATTAATAAATCCAAGAGAATTATCTTTGCCTGTGTTTGCCTCTTTTTGGCATCTTTGCCCTTAAAATTGACTTCGTCGAATCATCATCGCGACTCGGCCATTTAA
>CAMOTI010000038.1 GCA_946625675.1 uncultured Prevotellaceae bacterium
TCTCCCGGAAATTCGATGACATCGCCTACAGAGAGTCCAGATATGCCTATGAGCAGGTAGTCCTCATAATTCGGAACGCCCTCCACGCTGATGCCTCCAATGGGCATTCTTCTTGTCTGACCATACACAACGTTAGGCTTATCCTCCGTCACCTGTGCGTTAGCAGTCAGTAAGACGGAAGTGAAAGCCATCATCGTCCAAATGAACCGTGTCAATCTATTCATTGTATTTTTTTAGTTGAGAGTTTAGAGTTGAGAGTTTAGAGTGAAGTTAGATTTTCTAGATGTTCTAGATATTCTATAGGAGCTAGAGGTGCAGAAGTTTCGTCATTCTTCGTTCATGACCTGCTCGCCCGTCTTTCCGAATCGTCGCTGACGGTGCTGGTAGGCGTAGAGAGCCTTGTAGAACTCCTCGCGGTTGAAGTCTGGCCAGTAGACGTCGGTGAAGTAGAACTCGCTGTATGCACACTGCCAAAGGAGGTAGTTGCTGATGCGCTCTTCTCCTCCAGTTCGTATGAGCAGCTCAGGATCTGGCATGAAGTTTGTCTGCAGATTATCAGAAATCATCTGCTCGTCGATATCTTCAGGATTGAGTTCTCCTTTTTCGACCCGACGTGCCAGGATCCGTGTTGTCTCGGTGAGCTCCCACTTTGAGGAGTAGCTGAGCGCGAGCACAAGACAAGTACCCTTGTTGTTCTTCGTGAGGTCCTCCAGTGCCTCGACGCCCTCCCGCACGAAGAGAGGTAGCCGCTTTCGGTCTCCAATGATACGGAATCGGACGTCGTTCTTCATGAAGATGTCTCCTTCCAGATGTCGCATGAGCAGGTGCATGAGCGCGTCCACCTCATCCTTCGGACGGTTCCAGTTCTCAGTAGAGAAGGTGTAGAGGGTTAGGAACCCGAGATGCAGCTCAGCTGCAGCCGTGATGATGTCGTGGACGTTGTCGGCACCAGCAGAATGCCCGTCAGTCCTGACGAGTCCTTTAGCTTGCGCCCACCGTCCGTTGCCATCCATGATGATGGCCACGTGGCGTGGAAGCCTTGATATGTCGAGTTTTTCTAACATTCAATTGTCTGAGTAATCGGAGTAATCTGAATAATCGGAATTTGCTGCCCTAAGCCTTAGTATTCCACACTTGGGCATTTGCGGAGTTTCGGGCAGAAGTCGTAGGAGATGTAGATGCTGGTAACGCAGTAGCTGTCCTTGTTCTTAAGAAATCCGCTCTCGATGCGGTAGGGGTCCTTCACCCCGTCGAGGTCGTCGCTGAGCGTGAAGTGCATGGCCCAGTCCAGTCCTACATTCAGACGGTCCTTGACCTTGAATTTGACGCCGCATCCGATGGGTATGTTCATCGTGAACGCCTTGTTGGCGTATGTTCCGCCCAGTCCGAGCTGAATGTACGGACACCATCGCTTGTTGCCCTTGTAGGATGCAGCCCCAGTTCCGAATCCCCAGAAATGGAGCTCGTAAGTGGCGCTCACATCTACAGCCGAGTTGCTGAATTTAGGTTTTTCCACCTTTGCCAGTTCAGCGGGCGGGTATTTTGTCTCCGTGGAATGGATGTCGCCCTTGAGTCCCGCGTATAGCGCGTTGAACTTGACCGCCATTCGGGGGTTGATATTCCATCTGGCGAATGCACCTCCCGCCGGACACAGTTTTTTGTAGAATCCGGAGTAGTTTGCGTCTCCCAGATAGAAGCTTCCTCCTCCCATCAGTCCCACCTCCATGGCGTATTCCAGCTCCTGTGCCTGCGCGTTGAGAGAGGCAAACGCCATAGCGAGCACACAGACAGCTGTGCGCACGGATGCCGCTGCATATTTCAGGATTCCAGAGAGGCTTCCTGCCCTACGGCCTATGGAGTGATGATGGGTCATACTTCTGGTTCAGGTCTTTTTTTCTTTTTTTTATTTCACACCTCTCCAGACAGCTCCTCCGGCCTGTATGAAGTAGATATAGTCTCCGCACACCGTCATGGAAATTGGGAGTTCCGATCCGGCAATGCCTGATATCATTCCGTAGGTGTTGTCGTCCACGTGCCATGTGACGCCGTTGTCGGGCGACATATAGATATGAGCGTAGTTGCCGTCGGCACTTCCTTTTCCCGCAGCAAGCAGCACGCCGTCGTATCTCACCATCTGCACGTAGTCGAACAGAGGTAGTGCGTAGGGGTTGTCGTCGGTGATGTTAATATAAGTCCAGTTCTGGTCAGACTCCGTAGAGCTTGCTGAGAGTTTGAACCATACAGGCGTTGACGAGAGGGTGCTGTTGCATCCCGTCATCACCACGTTCTGCAGGTTGCTGTTCGTGCTGAGTGCATAAGCAGCGTATGACACCGGCATCTGTGGCAGGTTATTGATGTCGGCGGCCGTCTCTTCCTCCCAGCTCGTTCCGTCGGCAGTGGAAATGACGGAGGTTCCGTCGAACGCATAGAGCTTGGTCTTGTCTGCTGCCAGCAGGCGGTCGATCACGGTGGATGTGGTCACGCTCCAATCTGCTCCGTCTTCCGAAAAGCAAAGCTGGTGGTTTTGGTCTATAGCGTAGAATGTGCCGTTGAAGATTGTGACGGACTTGTAGTCTACGAACCTGTTCGTGGTCGTTGTACTGCCCCACTCCACATCGTTGTCGTTCGGTGTTCCTACGGTCAGCATGGAGTTACCTCCGTCCTCTGCAAATACATACAGTTTTCCGTTTGCTGAGAGTGTGCGGTGTGCTCCTTGTATGTCAGAGTTAGCCTTGAGCTGTTCCCAGTTGAGCGCCTCAGTCTCATATCGGCTCTTCAGGATGTTCACTGTATAGTCCCGTGAATAGTTTCCGTCGGATGACACCACCTTCAGCTCGATGCCGCTTGTGAAGTCGATGGAGTCGCTACCGCTTCTCAAAAACACATAGTCATCGGTTGTGCCGGCCTTCCGGTAGTATGCAGTTCCGATGCCGTTGATAGTTGGTACGACCTTCTTAAGGTTCACCCAGTAGGCAAGCGAGTCCACGGTTGTGATACGTCCGTTGACCTGGTCGATATTGAAATGGATATTCTTTCCTGATATGGTCCTGGCATAGGTGGTGTCCTTACCGTTGACAGTCTTTGAGGCATAGTCAGACTTGATGTCTCCCACAGCGAACGATGTGATGACACATGAAGGAATCCCCGTGTTGTCGTCTTCGTCTGATTCGATACATGAGAACATCAAAAAAGCGATGGCCACCACGGGCAGGAATATAGCAATTTTTTTCGTCATTTTAGAAAGTCGCATTATAATTCAATTTGCAAAATTACAAACAATTTTTCCGATTCTCAACTATTAATGTGACTTTTAAATAATTTTATAGGAATTTTTCGTGTTTTTTAAGCTATTAAAGGGATTTTGGGGAGTGAAAAGTGAATTTTATTTACGATTTACGATTGACGATTTACGATTTATTTAGGCATTTTATTATTTGGGGGCGTACGTATCAGAGGCGTGGGTGCGTGGGAAAACAGAATTTTCCCCTACTATAGGGGGGTGCACGCGGAATGATTACGATGTAGATTGACGAGGTATTTGGGGATTTGATTATTTTGCTGGCTGCATACGCTTGAAACTGATTATGGTGTTTTTGTCGTAACAGTGGGTTGACAGAGCGATTTCATTTTTAAGGATAGGCGCTTTCACTCCGTCTCCAATGGTCGTGCTGCCAGTCTCGACGTAGGCTTCGTCCCAGAGGTCACGGTCGATGAATGCCTGGAGGGTACGTGCGCCTCCTTCCACAAGGAGCGACTGGATGCCTTTCTCATGCAGGGTTTGTATGGCCTCTTCGGGTGTGCGCACATAAACGGCTTCATATCCGTCGATGTCCTCATGGGCCAGTACCACACGCAAGGGATTGGGTCCGCTCCAATGCCTGACGTTGAGCGAGGGTCGGTCGCTGACGATGGTGTTGTGCCCCACGAGTATGGACTGGTGCTCTGCTCTCCGTTTGTGACAGATGATGGAGGTGAGAGAGTTGGAGATGATGAGGGGGCTGTCAGGTGTCTGGTTTGTCCTCCCGATAAATCCGTCGGCGGTCTGTGCCCATTTCAGCGTGATAAACGGCCTGTGTAGACTGTGGAAGGTCATGAAATGCTTGTTGAGCGCCCGGCATTCGTCCTCCAACACGCCTACCGTGACTTCGATGCCCGCCTCCCGAAGGATGGCTATGCCCCGGCCTTGCACCTTGGCAAACGGGTCGACACAGCCTACCACACAACGCCTCAACCCTTTCTCCACGATAAGTCGGGCGCAGGGCGGGGTCTTTCCATAGTGGGCGCAAGGCTCCAGACTGACGTATATGGTGCTTTCACTTAGCAGGTGCTCGTCTTCCGTCTTGACAGCAGCCAGCGCGTTGACCTCAGCATGTCCTTCACCACAACGTATGTGATAGCCCTCTCCGATGATACGTCCGTCGTGTACGACCACCGCGCCGACCATCGGGTTTGGTCGGGCGTTCTGGAATCCGTTGCGTGCGAGCTGAATGCAACGGCGCATGAAAAGTTCATCAGGTTTCAATTTACGATTTACTATTTACTATTTATTTGGGAATTATTATTATTTGGATATTTTGGGGCGTACGTATCGGGAGCGTGGGTGCGTGGGAAAACAGAGTTTTCCCCTCCTATAGGAAGTTGCACGCGGGGTGTTTACGTTGTTGATTGAGAAATTTACGATTTATTTGGGAATTTTGGGGGAGTGGGTATCGGGGGCGTGGGTGCGTGGGAAAACAGAGTTTTCCCCTCCTATCAGAGGTTGCACGCGGGGTGTTTACTGTGTTGATTGGCTATTATCGTCGGGTTGCAACGGTTGGGATGGCGCTTCCCTGATGGTGGTCTCCTCCCAAGTCTGTTTCTGGGAGTCTGACTTGTTTTCCCTTCCGAAATTCGCCCCGTAGATGTTCCATGGGTCAGCAGTGTTGTCCGTCTGCTCGTCTTTTTTCTTTGTGTAGTGTAGTGCCATAGAAGTCAATTTTGATTCAAGTGCAAAATTACAATTTATTTTTGAGAAAACAAAACGTGTGTGTCTTTAAAATAGTAGAGACGCCCCGTGGGGCGTCTCTATAGGAGAATCGATGGGGCGTCTCTACTTTACTTCCCAGATGTCGTTGGTTTCGAGGAGCTCAGCGAAGTTGTGGTATTTCTTCTTGGCTGATACCTCCTCAATCTGTGCTGTGACAGAGTCGTCGTAGGTAGGTGCGTCGACGTCACGTATGACTCCCAGGGCCACCGGCCACTCCATCATGGCGAGCTTAGCGTGGAGCGTGTTGTCCTCGCAGTGTGCGTCGTGTATGAGCACATCGTCCATGGTGTAGCCGTCCTCACCGATTTTCACCACCTTCACTCCGAATCCCTCCTGCACGAGACCGTATTCGTTGTTTTCTCCGAATACCATCGGCTTTCCGTGCTCGAGGTAAATGGCGTTCTTCTTTCGCTCAGCAGGCGAATAGACGTTGTCGTGCGTACCGTTGTTGAAGATGACACAGTTCTGGAGTATCTCGCATACTGAAGCACCTTTGTGCGCGTCGGCCGCCTTGAGAATTTCAATGGTTCCCTTGGCGTCGGTGGCCACGGCGCGTGCGAAGAAATGTCCTCGTGCTCCGAAGCAGAGCTCAGCCGGTCGGAACGGGTCCTCCACCGTGCCGTAAGGGCTGGACTTGGAGACAAATCCACGTGGCGACGTCGGAGAATACTGTCCTTTGGTCAGTCCGTAAATACGGTTGTTGAGCAGAATCATGTTGAGGTTGATGTTGCGTCGGTTGGCGTGGATGAAGTGGTTACCTCCGATGGCGAGTCCGTCACCGTCGCCGCTCACCTGCCATACCGTAAGCTCCGGGTTAGCCACCTTGCATCCCGTGGCGATGGCAGCAGCACGTCCGTGGATGGTGTTCATGCCGTAAGTGGCCATATAGTGGGGCAGACGGCTGGAGCATCCGATACCAGAGATGACAGCGTTCTGATAAGGAGGTTTTCCGATTTCTGCCATTGCCTTGTGCAACGATGCGAGGAAGAAGTGGTCGCCGCATCCCGGACACCACCTCGGCTGTCCTTTCTTGAAATCAGCCTGTGTATATGTTGTTGTTTCCATTGTTGATGTTTTTTTGGTTTTTTTTGAGTACTCGGAGTAATCAGAATAATCTGAGTAATCGGAATACTCGGAGTAATCGGAGTAATCTGAAACTAATTTATTCAGATGATGGAATTGAAATAATTCTTGAGGGCTTCCACCTCGAACGGCTGTCCTTTGACCTCATTGAACTGTAGCGGCACGAAGTTGTCGACTTTCATACGTAGGAAAGCGGCAAGCTGTCCCATGTTCTGCTCTGCCACGACCACCTTTGGGTATTTTTTCAGCACGTCGGCCGTGTTTTTTGGCAGCGGGTTGATATATTTGAACTGTGCGAGCGCCACTTTCTTTCCTTCCGCCCTCATCTCGTCCATGGCGGCATGGAGATGTCCGTAAGTGCCTCCAAATCCCACGATGAGCAGTTCTGCGTCGTCCTTGTCGCCCTCCACCTCGAGGTCAGGTACAGGAATCTTGTCGATCTTCGCCTTACGCAGTCGTGTCATGAGGTCGTGGTTCTCAGGGTTGGTGCTGATGGCACCCGTCTTGTTGTCCTTCTCCAGTCCTCCGAGGATATGCTCGAATCCCTCGCGTCCGGGCACTGCCCAATAGCGCACGCCGGTCTGCTCGTCGCGCTGGTAGGGCGTCCATGTTCCCCGGAGCTCTTCCGGCACGTAAGGCGGCTTGATGTCAGGATAGTCGTTGAGGTCAGGGAGTTTGAATGCCCCTGATCCGTTTGCCACGTAGGCGTCAGTGAGGAGCACGACCGGAGTCATGTGCTCGAGCGCGATCTTGGCTGCGTTATACACAGCGTCGAAGCAGTCGGTAGGGCTGGTTGCAGCGATCACCGGCATAGGCGACTCACCGTTACGTCCGAAGAGCACCTGCAGCAGGTCAGTCTGCTCACTCTTCGTAGGCAGGCCGGTGGCAGGTCCACCTCGCTGCACGTCGAGCACGACGAGCGGCAGCTCCATGATGACCGCCAGGTTCATGGCCTCCGACTTGAGGCAGATACCCGGTCCGGAAGTGGAAGTGGCTGCAAGCGCACCGGCAAACGACGCACCTACTGCGCTTGCGCATCCTGCGATCTCGTCCTCACATTGCACGGTCTTCACGCCCAATGACTTGTGCTTCGAGAGCTCATGCAGGATGTCGGTGGCCGGTGTGATGGGGTAAGAACCGAGGTATAGCTGTAGCCCGGCCTTCTCCGCAGCTGCGATGAGTCCGTATGCCGTGGCTTTGTTTCCGGTGATGTCCATATATCTTCCCGGCACCTTGTGTTTGGTCTCGATACGGTAGACATTCGCCACGCTGGAGTGCGTGTTGTGTCCGTAGTCGTATCCAGCCTGTATCACCTTGATGTTGGCTTCGGCCACACCGGGCTTCTTGGCGAATTTCTCTCTGAGGAAATTGAAAGCCACGTTGAGGTCTCTGTCGAAGAGCCAGCATACGAGTCCGAGTGCAAACATATTACGGCATTTCACGATGCTCTTCACGTCCATTCCGCTGTCGGCCAGACAGTCCTTCACCATCTGTGTGATCGGGCAAGCGATGACGCGGTCGGGGTCAATCCCCATCTCCTTGAGCGGGTCGTCTGTGGCGAACGCAGCCTTCTTGAGGTCAGCCGGAGCGAATGAGTCGGTGTCGATGATGATGGCGGCTCCCGGCTTGGCGTATCTGTATTGCGTTTTGAGTGCAGCAGCGTTCATGGCCACAAGCACGTCGCATTTATCTCCCGGGGTATACACAATGTCAGCACCGATATGCACCTGGAATCCGCTCACTCCTGTGAGAGAACCTTGGGGTGCTCGAATGTCGGCTGGATAGTCCGGAAAAGTGCTGATACTGTTGCCGACCGTAGCCGACACGGTTGAGAAGATGTTGCCGGCCAACTGCATTCCGTCGCCTGAGTCGCCAGAAAAGCGTACTGCAACATCGTTCAATTCTTTGATTACCAAATTTTCTGCCATAATTTTATCTTTTTTTCCTGTAGAACGCCCTGCGGACGTCTTCATTCTTTACAAGTTTTTTTAGTTACAAGACGCCCCATGGGGCGTCTCTACGGGTAGTCGATGGTTATAGTTACAAGACGCCCTACGGGGCGTCTCTACAAAAACAGTGCAAAGTTACGAAAAATATGCAAATATTCATAATTTTTCTGCAATAAAATGCAAAAAAATCGCATATCCTGCATAAAAATGCGTATTTTTATGCAGGATATGCGATTTTTTAGTTTAGAGTTTAGAGTTTAGAGGGAAGTTACTCAGTCTTGTTTAGAGTTGATCCATTTAAATGATTACGAACTTGCCGACTACGCCTTCGTCGCCGCTTTCGTTGGTTCCGAGGATGTAGTAGACACCGGATGCGCATCGTTTGCCGCTTGCGAGGCGTCCGTTCCAGGAGTAGGTACCTCCCACGCTGGTTCCTTCATGCACGAGGCGCCCGGCGGCGTTTACTATCTTGACGTTGGTGTTGGTCATCAGTCCCCGTATGACGATCTTTCCATCGTATTCCGGTCCTACAGGGTTGGGATACACCTTCACGAGGTCTTTGTCGAACTTGCTGACGGGATCAGTGGCCTCTCCGATGAACGAGCATAGTCCGTTGGCGGTGGCGATGAACACCTCCCCGTTCTTTCCGTTCACCTTGATGTCGTAGACGTCGTCGCTGGTTAGCGGGCTGTTTGCCGCCGTAAAGTGCTCGATGGTCTCTTGTCCGTCCGGGCTGATGAGATATACTCCCTGTCCGCTTGTTCCAATCCATTTTCGGTTTCCTCCGTCGATGGTGATGCATTTGATAGGCACTTCGCTGAGCAGATAGTCAGCCAGGCTGGAGTCGTCTTTTCTGGGCACCTTGATCTGCTGGAAGACCGGCTCCCTTTCCGTGCTGTTATATAGCGCGACGGGGTCAGGCACCATAAAGAGTCCCTTGTCGTAGCCCAGCCAAAGCGCTCCGTCGAGATCGAAGCAGAAGCAAGTCATCAGCACCGGTGCATAGATATTTCCGTCCTGGTTGTAGAACTGGTTGACGAACTTATGCTCGAACCCACTGGGGTTTCCCGGGTTGTTGTTTGTGTTGACGATGAGGAATCCGGCCTTTATACCATTTCCTCCCGAACGACGGCTGTTGATCCATGCCCATCCCCTCTGGTCGAACACGATGTGGTCGAATGTAGGGAATCCCTTGATTTCCGGCACGTAGTAAGACGTCCAAGTCCGGTCAGCCTTGAAGATACGTATGACGGTGTCGCACTCGGTGTTGCAGAACCAGAGGTTTCGCTGTGCGTCGAATGCCAGTCCTGTGGTACGTACATATTGTCCTCTCGTCTCGTACGTGGGTAAGATAGACGTGATAGGTGAGTTGTCGTATGTGAAGTGGTCGACGTACTTGTAGTCCTGGAACTCGTAGATTCCAGAACGTACGGTGCCTACGAAATGGTGTTCGGGGTCTGCGGGGTCCTGCACCACGTCGCTGGCATTACGGTAGAAGAGGTCTCCGAAAGTATCGTATGGAGACTCGTCGAATGTGGTCCATTGTCCGTTCTCATATTTCATGACGGTAGCCCTTCGCTGCATCTCTCCGCTGTAGTTGAAGACTCCACCAGCGACGAGCAGTCTGTCTCCTATCATGTTGAGCTTGTATGCATAGTCGCGTATCGGTCCGTCAGGAATGACCGATGCCACCTTTGGTGCGATTGTGCCGTCGTTCAGCGATAGTCCCTGCAGTCCTTTCTCTCCGCATGCGCACCAGTAAGTGGAGTTGCTGTAGCAGCTTGACAGTATGCCCTCTTCATTGTCGTACGCCACATATTCTGTAGGGCTGCTCACCTCATAGAAGTGGTTGGTGCTGGTCTGCGCATAGAGTTTTCCGTTGTCTGTCCAGATGTCGTTGGTGACTCGGTCGGCAAAGACCTGACTCGTGCGGAAATTTTCCAAATCACGTATATAGGCCAGTCCCCCCACCCACTTGATATAGAGAGTCCCTCCCATGTTACGTATTTTCTGGTAGTAGGTGAGGTTTGTTCCCACGTTCTGCCAGTTGCTGGGGTCGAGCAGGTTTGTGGCAGTATCGCCAGTGTAGATGCCCGATGGTGTGAGCGCCATGATTCTTCCCTCATAGAGAGCCGTGCTCCTGACCTCCACTCCGAGGTCGTAATAGTCGGCGAAAGCCCGTTGTCTGAGGTTGACGCAAACGATGCCGGAGTTGATGGAGATATACAGCATATCGCCCTCCACAATCGCGTCGTTGATGGTTTTGTTCGGGATAATCTTGGTCTTCAGCTCCGAGAGGTTGAAGGTGTTTCCGTCGGCATCGAGGAGATCGATATTTCCGTTTTTGTAGACGATGGCCACCTCTCCCGTCTTCTCACATGCCACGATGTCGAAGATGTCGAAGTCGCTCAGCACGGTTGTCTTGTCGTAGGTTGTGACACTCGTGTCCTCGGGGTCGTAGCTGTAGAGGTTGCCGTCGCTCAGCACGTAAATCAGGTCCTTCACCTGGACTACTTTAGTAGCGTTGTGGTAAGCGGCGTAGATATGCCAGTTTCCGTCGTCGGCAGATGCTGTGCATACTGCGCAGAGAAGGAATATGAATGATAGGATTCGTTTCATAAGGGTTTCAGTTTATTTAAGATAACGGAAATCGGCGGAATTTATTGTTTTTTTGGGGAAAAGTGGTCGGACGGGTCAGACAAGTCGGACAGGTCAGACTTTATTCAGCTATTCCCTTGACTTGAGGAACTCCACAAATTTGGCGACGGCCCGTCCGCGGTGGCTGATGGCGTTCTTTTCTTCCTGGGTCATCTCGGCGAAAGTCAGCTCGCATCCTTCTGGCACGAAGAGCGGGTCGTAGCCGAAACCTCCATCTCCGTGGAGCTCGGTGAGAATCTCGCCATCCACACGACCTTCGAAATAGGTGGTGGTGTCGCCTTCGATGAATGCGATGACGGTTCGGAAGTCAGCACGTCGGTCGGTCTTTCCCTCCATCTCGCGCAGGAGCTTGGCGTTGTTGGCAGCACTGTCGTGGCCTTCCTCCGTGGCATAGCGGGCGGAGAGGATGCCAGGCGCGCCGTCGAGAGCCGCCACCTCCAGACCGCTGTCGTCGGCGAAGCAGTCGAAGCCGTAGTATTTCTTCACGAACTGGGCTTTCTGCAGCGCGTTCTCCTGGAATGTGTCCCCCGTCTCCGGTATGTCGGAACGGCATCCGATGTCATCGAGGCTGCGGATATCGTATTTCTCGCCGAGCATGGCGCGCACCTCCTCGAGCTTGTGCGCGTTGTTCGTGGCGAAGACGATGGTTTTCTTCTTGCTCATTTTCTTTACTTTCATTTGGTCGAATCCCTCACCGTACACTCCCTGCACATTGGCCATGGACAGGAAGGCATAAGGGTCAATCTGCTTGATCAGTCGGAAAATCTCGACAGAATAGCGCTTCTTCACGAGGCATACCAGCACCTTGCGCTCCGTCTTGGTGTACCATCCCTCTCCATTGAGTACGGTCACTCCCCTACCCGTCGCGTTGAGCGCATCGGCAATCTTGGAGTAGTTGCGTGAGAAGATCATGAACTGCACTGACTGCCGCTGTCGGTTGATGACGTAGTCGAGTGTGAAGCTTGAGATGATGAGTGCAGAGAAACCGAAGACCACCTTCTGTACCCGGTGCACCGTGTCGAGATCGTCGAACACGAAGTAGCATGAGCTGATGATGACGACATCGCAGATCATCAGCACGACACCCAGGCTCATGTTCTTGTATTTGTTGACGATGGCGGCAATGATGTCGGTGCCACCCGTGGACCCGTTGTTGAGGAAGCAGAACGAGAGTGCGATACCCTCGAGGAGGGCTCCGATGACGCATGCCATGAACGACTCGTTGCCCAGTACCTGTGGGAGCGATCCGTCGTCCTGGATGATGAGGCGCTGGAAGAGCCAGAGCAGGAAGGTGAGCATCAGCACACCGTAGATGGTCTTCAGGCAGAATTTCCATCCCAGGATTTTGATGGCAGCGATAAGGAATGCGGCGTTGATGAGCAGGTAGGTGACCTGCACCTCGATGCCGGTGGCATAATATACGATGGCGGCAATACCTGCCACGCCTCCCGTTGTGATTTGGTAAGGGAGGATAAAACAGGTGTAGGCCATCGCATAGATGGCCAGACCCAAAGTTATCAATATGAAGTCGCGGACTTCAAGATAGATGTTTTGCATATTTTTTTAGTTGAAAGTTTAATGTTGAAAGTTTAATGTGGATAGTATTTATGTTGAAAGTTTAATGTGGATAGTGATATTCTATTGCATAACTAACTTCACTTTAAACTTTAAACTTTAAACTTTAAACTACTTAATGACAATATTCACGATTTTCTTTGGCACGACGATGGTCTTCACGTGCTGCTTGCCTTCCATGTACTTCTGCGACTGGGGGTTGGCGAGCACCGCTGCCTCGATGGTGGCGTTGTCGGCGTCGGCAGGGAATTCCATCTGGAAGCGTGCCTTTCCGTTGAAGCTGATGGTGAGGCTCACGTTGTCTTCCTTGAGGAAGTCC
This sequence comes from uncultured Prevotellaceae bacterium, assembly GCA_946625675.1. GTDB lineage: Bacteria > Bacteroidota > Bacteroidia > Bacteroidales > Bacteroidaceae > UBA3839. The sequence continues at coordinate 12,611 of CAMOTI010000038.1, forward strand.
TCGTTCCATTCGGGCCACTGTGCGTCGCACACTGTGGTGTCATGTCCCAGTGCATGCCATACCTCTTCTGCGAAATGAGGGCAGAACGGGGCGAGCAGGCGTATGAAGCTGTCGACGACGGCCTTGTTGCTGCTCTTCAGCTGCGTCAGCTCGTTCAGACAGATCATGAATGCTGAGATGGAGGTGTTGTAAGAGAAAGTCTCCACGTCCTCGCTCACCTTCTTGATGAGCTTGTGTATGCTCTTCAGCTCCTCCTTCGTCGGCTCTGCGTCGTTGAGTCGCAGCTGTCCGTCCTTGTCGAAGATGAACATCCAGAGCTTGCGCAGGAAGCGGAAGCATCCGTCGATTCCGTTGGTGTCCCAAGGCTTGGACTGCTCCACTGGTCCGAGGAACATCTCGTAGAGCCTGAGGGTGTCGGCTCCGTATTTCTCGACTACGATGTCGGGATTCACCACGTTGAACATAGACTTCGACATCTTCTCGACGGCATATCCGCAGATGTACTTGCCGTCCTCGAGGACGAACTCAGCGTCGGCATATTCCGGCCGCCATGCTTTGAATGCCTCGATGTCGAGCAAATCGTTCGACACGATGTTGACGTCGACATGGATCGGGGTGACGTCCTTCACCTCCTTGCGCAGTCCGTAGGAGACGAATACGGGGTGTCCGGCTGCCTTGCTTGCCTCGTTGTCGCGGTAGACGAAGTTGGAGCGTCCCTGGATCATGCCCTGGTTGACGAGTTTCTGGAACGGCTCTTCCTTCACGCTGTATCCGTAGTCGTGGAGGAACTTGTTCCAGAAGCGGCTATAGATGAGGTGACCGGTGGCATGCTCGGTGCCTCCCACGTAGAGGTCCACGTTCTGCCAGTATTCGTCTGCCTCCTTGCTGACGAGGCACTCCGTGTTGTGAGGGTCCATATAGCGGAGGTAGTAAGCGGAGCTTCCTGCGAATCCAGGCATGGTGTAGAGCTCGATTGGGAAGACGGTCTTGTTGTCGATCCTCGTGTTCTCCACCACCTTCTTGTTCGTTTCATCCCATGCCCATACGGTAGCGTTGCCGAGCGGTGGCTCACCTGTGGCAGTAGGTTCGAACTTGTCGACCTCCGGCAGCTCAAGCGGCAGGCATTCCGACGGGATCATCATGGGGATGCCGTTCTTGTAGTACACTGGGAATGGCTCTCCCCAGTAGCGCTGGCGTGAGAAAATGGCGTCGCGCAGGCGGTAGTTCACCTTCACGCGTCCGATATGATGTGCTTCAATATATACTTTTGTGGCGGCAATGGCTTCTTTGATGGTCATGCCGTTGAGCGAGAAGTCGATATAAGGTGTGACGCCGGCCCTTGGGCTGTTCATCACGATACCCTCCTTGGCATCGTAGCTCTCCTCGCTGACGTCAGCGCCTTCGATAAGCGGTATGATGGGCAGATTGAAATGGCGTGCGAAAGCATAGTCGCGTGAGTCGTGGGCAGGCACAGCCATGATGGCGCCAGTGCCATAGCCGGCGAGCACATAGTCGCTCACCCATATCGGGTTCTTCTCTCCGGTGAACGGGTTGATGGCATAGCTTCCGGTGAAGACGCCCGTCACCTTCTTGTCGATCATGCGCTCCCGCTCCGTTCGTGACTTCACCTGGTCGAGGTATGCGTCCACCGCCGCTTTCTGCTCCGGTGTGGTCAGCTCGCTTACGAGCTCGCTCTCCGGCGCCAGCACCATGAACGTGACTCCGAACATCGTGTCGGCACGAGTTGTGAAGATAGTGAACTGCTTGTCGCTGTCGGCCACGTTAAACACGATCTCGGCACCTTCAGAGCGTCCGATCCAGTTGCGCTGTGTCTCCTTGAGCGACTCGGTCCAGTCGATGGTGTCGAGACCGTCGAGCAGGCGCTGTGAGTAGGCGCTGACACGCAGGCACCACTGGCGCATCCGTTTCTGCACCACGGGGTAGCCACCGCGCACGCTCACGCCTTCCACCACCTCGTCGTTGGCAAGCACCGTGCCCAGCTCCGGACACCAGTTCACCATCGTCTCTCCGAGGAACGCGATGCGCCAGTTCATGAGGGTGTCGCTCTGCTGCTTCTGGTCCATGGCCTTCCATTCGTCGGCAGTGAAGGTCAGCTCCTCGCTTCCCCATGCGTTGAGTCCGTCGGTGCCCTGTGCGTTGAGGTGGTCGACGAGCAGTGCGATGGGTTGTGCTTTCTGCTTCTCGGTGTCGTAATAGCTCTCAAACATCAGCTGGAAGGCCCACTGTGTCCAGTGGTAGTAGTCGGGCGTGCAGGTGCGTACCTCACGGCTCCAGTCGAATGAGAATCCGATTTTGTCGAGCTGCTCTCTGTAGCGGTCAATATTCTGGAAAGTGGTGATTTCGGGATGCTGTCCCGTCTGTATGGCATACTGCTCAGCCGGAAGTCCGTAGGCGTCGTAACCCATGGGGTTGAGCACGTTGTAGCCTTTCTGTCGCTTGTAGCGCGCATAGATGTCGCTGGCGATATAGCCCAGGGGATGTCCCACATGCAGTCCTGCTCCCGACGGATATGGGAACATATTGAGCACATAGAACTTAGGTTTGGAGTTGTCCTCCGTCACTTGATACGTTTTGTCGGCAACCCAGCGCTGTTGCCATTTCTGTTCGATTTCTCTAAAGTTATAGTCTGCCATTGATATTTACGATTTTACTATTTACGATTTACTATTTATTTTATTATTAAGTTATTTTTCAAATTATTTTGCAAAGTTACGAAATAAATATGAAATAGAATGTAGAATGAAGAATGAAAAATTATACAAACAAATCGAATGTGTACAAAAAAATGTACACAAAATTTGGATAAGAACTAAAAAAACGGTATTTTTGCAAAAATAAAAAACAAAAGTATTATGAATGCAATAAATGTACGTGATTTTCGGAATAATATGGCAAGCATGCTAAATTTGGCCGATAATGGAGAAAGGTTGATTATTCAGCGAAAAAGCAAAAAGTATTTGGTAATTCCTATTTCTGATGATGACATGATTATATCTCCGGACTTAGAAAAGAAACTTGAGGAAGCAAGAGAAGAATACAGGAAAGGAAAAGTTACAATCTTCTCCAATGCTATTGAAGCAGCCAATTGGATTGAACAATTATGAGTTATCAAATAGCATTCACAAATTCAGCCGAAAAGGTGATAAAAAAATGGAAAAAATCCAATCCAGAAGCAATAAAAAAATTGATTAAATTATTGAAGGAATTGGAAGAGCATCCAAGAACAGGAACCGGACATCCAGAACCACTGAAAAAAGGAAATAGCATCACCTATTCAAGAAGACTGACAGCAAAAGACCGAATGATTTACGATATATATGATGAGACCGTATTAGTGTTAATACTAAGATTAGAGGGACACTATGATGACAAATAAGGAAAATCAATTCATGCGAAATACGCTGTATGTAGTAGAGACGTCCCGCGGGATGTCTCTACATTCCTAATGACTTAAACATATCCTCGGAGGAATCAAAACGTTCGATTCTTCCTGCTTTTTTATCCTCCATAGAACGCTGAAGACTTCCTTTGCGCTTAGGAGAAACCTTAGTAATAAGAGCTCCCAATGCTTTCAGATATTCAACCAAAGCCTTATCTTTAGCTGAACGCTCGTTAAGGATAATAGTATAAGTTGCCATAATTATAATTATTTTATGCAAAATTAGAAAGTATTATCGAGACAACAAAATAAATAGAGCAAAAAAAATCCCCGGGGCATTGCCCTGGGGATTTTTATGAAATAAGGTTTAGCTAT
>CAMOTI010000039.1 GCA_946625675.1 uncultured Prevotellaceae bacterium
GAATTCCGCGACGAGCTGGAGACAGAGCCGTTCCGCCATGTGTCGATGAAGGACATAGACCTGGACAGCCGTCCAAGGGAGAAGCTTGAGGAATTTGGTGCAGAGAAACTGACAAAGGCAGAACTTTTCGCTATCCTCATCGGCAGTGGATCCACGAAAAAGAACGCAACAGAGCTGATGGAGGAAGTCCTGAGCGACGCTGAAGACAACCTTGCACTGCTCGAGCGCCAAGACATCCAAGACCTGATGAGCTATAACGGCATCGGAAAAGCCAAGGCCATCACCATAAAAGCAGCACTGGAATTAGGACGCAGACGTCTGAACGAAAGCGTAAGCGATTTGCCCACTTTCAGCACAGCAGATTTAGTCTACAAATATATGCGCGCATTCGTGATGAACCTGACACACGAACAGAGTTGGGCTCTGATGCTAAATAACAGTGCAAAACTGCTGAAGCGCGTGAAGCTGAGCGAAGGGGGCCGTACCGGCACAGTGGTCGATGTTCGGATACTGTGCAAGAAAGCCATTTTGGCAGAGGCCACTTGCGTGGTGTTGGTTCACAACCATCCCTCAGGCAGTCTTCGTCCCAGTCGTGACGACGACAACCTGACTCAGGCTGTAAAAGCTGCCCTCAACACGCTCGACATCCGTCTGCTCGACCATGTGATAGTGACCGACGGTGGCTACTACAGCTACAGCGAGATGGGAAAAATCTGAATAATTTGAAGTTTGAGATTTGAGATTTGAAATTTATAATTATTAGAGTATCTAGAGCATCTAGAAAATCTAGATTATCTATAATATTTACCCCCCCCAAAAAACCAATGGGAAATTATATGACCAAATACGATATAGAAACGAAAGTGGTGGAGATGCTGAAGACAGTGTTCGATCCTGAAATCCCCGTAAATGTCTACGACCTGGGACTCATTTACAGCATAGACGTGAACGACGAGTTCGACGTGAAAATCGAGATGACCCTGACAGCCCCCAACTGCCCTGCCGCCGACTTCATCATGGAAGACATCCACATGAAGCTGGAGTCGATTCACGGCGTGAACAAAGTAGACGTAGAGCTCGTGTTCGAGCCAGAATGGGACAAGAGCATGATGAGCGACGAAGCCCGTCTGGACCTGGGTTTCGACCTCTGACACCCCCTTCTCCCTTTATTTTGCCCATGCCATTTACCTTCACCCACAAAACCACAAGCCAGTTATGAAGAACTACTATTTCATATCCGATGCCCATCTGGGCTGCCGTGCGATGGAGCACCGTCGCACCCGTGAGCGCCGTCTTGTCAACTTTCTGGACGCCATCAAGCACAAGGCCGAAGCTGTCTATCTGCTTGGCGACATCTTCGACTTCTGGTTTGAGTACAAGGAAGTGGTGCCAAAAGGCTACACCCGATTTTTGGGCAAGGTGAGCGAGCTGACGGACATGGGCGTGGAAGTGCATTTCTTTGCAGGCAATCACGACATGTGGTGTGAGGACTATCTGGAGACAGAATGCGGAGTGACCATCCATAAAGGTCCGAGCACGATAGAGCTATGTGGCAAGGAGTTTTACATTGCCCATGGCCACAAGCTTGACAAGAAAGACGACAACTGGAAGACACGGTTCATGTTTTCCTGCTTCGAGAGCCGCACGCTCCGGAAGATGGCGAAATGGATCCATCCGAGATGGTTCATCCGTTTCGGCTACAACTGGGCGAAGAGCAGCCGTCAGAAGCATGGCAAGGAAAAACCGTATGCAGGGGAGAACGATGAAGGCCTGGTGGTGTATGCAAAGAACTACCTCAAGACCCACCCCAGCATCAACTACTTCATGTTCGGCCACCGGCATATAGAACTCGACATCTTCCTGAACCGCACTTGTCGATGCATGATACTTGGAAACTGGTACGACCTGTGCACCTATGCCGTGTTCGATGGAGAAAATATGTATATGGAAAATTTCATCGAAGGGGAGACTGAGCTGTGATAATTTGAAATTTGAGGTTTGTTGCCATGCGGACGGCTATCATTTTTTGAAATTTGAAGTTTTTGCCATGCGGATGGCTGTCAATTTTTGAGAGATTCCAGCCGATTTGAATATGAGACCTCAAAACATTAGTTTTAAACGCTATTTTGCATATATTTGCAAAATATTTGCATAATTATGAATATTTTTGTAAAAATATTTGCATATATGCATAAAAGTGTGTATATTTGCAAAAATATTCATAAAAGCAATCCTATAATACTCACAATCAGTTTATGAGCGTAAAAAACGAACGACTGGATACCATCAAGATGATTATTTCGAGTCGCGAAATCAGCAACCAGGAGGAACTCATCCGGGCACTTGAGGAAGAGGGATTCCAACTGACTCAGGCGACACTGTCACGCGACCTGAAGCAGATGAAGGTGTCGAAAGCCATCTCGCAGAATGGCCGTTCAGTCTATGTCCTTCCCGCCAACGCGATGTACAAGCGTGTGAAGGAGAACCGTCCAATCAGTGAGATGATGACTCACTCAGGGTTCATATCACTGAGGTTTTCGAGAAATATCGGTGTGATCAAGACCCGTCCGGGCTATGCCAGCAGTATCGCCTACGACATCGACAACGCGCATATTCCATTGATTATAGGAACGATAGCAGGTGACGACACAATCATGATTGTGACAGAAGACGGCGTGCCCCACAACAGTGTGAGAGAGGCGCTGTCGTCCATCATTCCAGTATAAAAATACAAAATATCCAGAGCATCTAGAAAGTCTAGACCATCTAGAAAATCTAGAATATCTAGAATATCTAGAATATCTAGAAAATCTAGAATATCTAGACCATCTATCTCATAAAAAAAAACAAAACAAACACAAACTAAATCAAAACGTATAACAGAAACGATGAATTACAACGACGGCATTGAGATTGTTGTGGCCGACGCGTCACACGAGAAATATGTCGACACGATACTAGACACCATAACAGCTTCAGCCAAGAAGCGTGGCAGCGGCATCGCGACTCGTACACACGAATATCTGACAACAAAAATGCGTGAGCGCAAAGCCATCATCGCCCTGTCGGGAGAAGAGAAGGAATTTGCAGGCTTCTGCTATATCGAGAGTTGGGGCAACAAGCAGTATGTTGCCAACTCAGGCCTTATCGTGGTTGAGAAATTCCGGAACCACCATCTGGCCACACGAATCAAGGAGGCCGCCTTCACGCTGAGCCGTCTTCGCTGGCCAAATGCGAAGCTGTTCGGTCTGACCAGCCAGGCCGCAGTAATGAAAATCAATACACGTCTGGGCTATGTGCCAGTGACATTCGCACAGCTGACAGACGACGACGCATTCTGGGCCGGCTGTGGCACACCAGAAGACCCCCACTGCATCAACTGCGACATCCTGGCCCGCACAGGCCGTAAATACTGTGTCTGCACGGCGATGCTGTACGATCCGAAGGACCACGTAGGTGAACCCCTTCCCGTGGAATTTCCACCCGATGTCGTGGAAATGGCAAAGAAAGCGGCGGAAGCTGATGCCAGATAAATGAGATTCTTGTAGAAAACGAACGACTACAAGAAATGAGAAGTGGCCTACCTGACGATTAGGGGAAAAGTCTAAACCCGAACTAAAATCAATCCTAACTCTAAACCCTAAACGAAAGTCACTCTAAACTCTAAACTCTAAACACTAAACTACAATATGGAACAGAAGAAAAAAGTTGTTGTTGCCTACAGCGGTGGACTCGACACGTCCTACACCGTGATGTATCTGGCAAAAGAGATGGGATATGAAGTTCATGCCGCCTGCGCCAACACAGGCGGATTCAGCGAAGAGCAGCTGAAGACGAACGAGGAGAATGCCTACAAGTTAGGAGCAACGAAATACGTGACCCTTGACGTGACACAGGAGTACTACGACAAGTCATTGAAGTTCATGGTATACGGCAATGTGCTTCGAAACAACTGCTACCCGATATCCGTGTCGTCGGAGAGAATATTCCAGGCTATCGCCATCGCGCGCTACGCGAACAAAATCGGCGCATCAGCCATAGCCCACGGATCGACTGGTGCCGGAAACGACCAGATCCGGTTTGACATGACGTTTTTGGTGATGTGTCCGAACATCGAGATCATCACGCTGACGCGCGACCGCAACCTGAGCCGTCAGGAAGAGGTGGACTATCTGAACGCCCATGGCTTCAATGCCGACTTTGCCAAGCTGAAGTATTCCTATAACGTAGGAATCTGGGGCACAAGTATCTGCGGTGGTGAGATTCTCGACTCGACCCAGGGTCTTCCCGAGTCCGCCTATCTGAAGCACCCGACCAAGGAAGGTCCGGAACTCTTGAAATTAGGCTTTGAAAAAGGCGAACTGTGCAGCGTGAACGGCGAACACTTCGACGACAAGATCGCAGCCATCAAGAAAGTGGAAGAGATTGGAGCCGCCTACGGCATCGGTCGTGACTGCCACGTTGGCGACACCATCATCGGCATCAAAGGACGTGTAGGCTTCGAGGCTGCCGCTCCGATGCTCATCATCGGTGCCCACCGGTTCCTGGAGAAATACACCTTGTCGAAATGGCAACAATACTGGAAAGACCAGGTGAGCAACTGGTATGGTATGTTCCTTCATGAGAGCCAGTATCTGGAGCCCGTGATGCCCGACATTGAGGCCATGCTGACGAGCAGCCAGCGCAACGTGAGCGGTGAGGTGACCCTGGAGCTGCGTCCGCTGATGTTCCAGACCGTAGGTGTGGACTCCCCTAACGACTTGGTGAAGAACAAGCTTGGAGAATACGGCGAGACAGCCAAAGCCTGGAGTTCGGACGACGCAAAAGGCTTCATCAAGGTGTCGGCAACAGCCCTGCGCGCCTACTACCTCGCCCACCCCGACGAGCAGAGATAATAATATATTTGAAATTTGAAGTTTGAAATTTGAAGTTTACTGAAGTTTATCTTCCTTTGATTCTTGAATCCCAGAGTAGCTAATCAATAATCCATGCAGAAGAAATTTTATTTATCGTCGACCGACAAAAAAATCGCAGGCGTATGTGGCGGTATAGGAGAATATTTCAATATCGACTCGCTGCTGGTGCGTGTGGCCTTCCTTGTGCTGGTGTTCGGATTCGGCAGCGGAATAATAGCCTACATCGTGCTATGGCTATTGGCCCCGACAAAATAAACTTGATTATATATGATAAGAATAGGAATATTAGGAGCAGCCGGATACACGGGCGGTGAGCTCATCCGACTGCTGCTGAACCATCCAGACGCTGAAATCGTATTCGCCCATAGCGAGAGCAACGCAGGCAACCTGGTGAGCGATGTCCACGAAGGCCTGCTGGGTGACACAGACATGCGTTTTTCGTCCGACATGCCATTCGAAGAGACAGACGTCATCTTCCTTTGTTTCGGCCACGGCAAGAGCGTGAGTTTCCTGAAAGAGCACCCCGTGCCCTCGTCCGTAAAGATCATCGACCTTGCCCAGGACTTCCGCTTAGCCTCTCCCAGCCATGATTTTGTGTACGGTCTTCCCGAGACCCACCGCAGCGAGATAGCTCGCTGCCAGCATCTGGCCAATCCCGGCTGTTTCGCCACTTGCATCCAAGTGGGACTGCTGCCGTTGGCCAAAGCCGGGCTGCTTCGCCACGACATCAGCGTGAATGCCATCACAGGGAGCACCGGTGCCGGCCAGAAGCCAGGCAGCACGACACACTTCTCCTGGCGCAACAACAACATGAGCACTTATAAAGTGTTCAACCATCAGCATCTTCACGAAATCCGTCAGACATTGGAAGAACTGCAAGGCAGTCTTGACTGCAGCGTGGACTTCATCCCCTATCGTGGCGACTTTGCCCGCGGAATCTTCTGCACGGAAGTGGTGAGATTCGACGGCGATGAAGGAAGTGCCTCCAATCCATCAGCAGAATCGTTGGTGACGATGTACCGTGACTACTACGAAGACGCCGCCTTCACGCACTACGTGGACAAGTCGCCCGACCTGAAACAAGTGGTGAACACGAACAAAGCGCTCGTCCATGTAGAGAAATTCGGCAACAAAGCCGTCATCACGAGCGTGATAGACAATCTGCTGAAAGGAGCAGTGGGCCAGGCCGTGCAGAACATGAACCTCATGTTTGGCATCAATGAAACCACTGGCCTCAGACTCAAGGCAAGCGCTTTTTAAAGCATTGGACGTTTGAAGTTTTTCCCGAAACATTGAAAAATCGAAACCTCGTAATCTCGAAGCATCAAAACCTCGTAATCTCGAAGCATCGAAATCTTGCCCCCGAAGAACCCCAGACTCCAAACAAAAATCACTCTAAACTCTCAACTCTAAACTCTCAACTCACAAAAGAAATGCAATTATTCGACGTATATCCATTATTCGACGTCACAATTGAGCGTGGCAAAGGCGCCAAGGTGTGGGACTCGCAAGGCACAGAATATCTCGATTTGTACGGCGGTCATGCCGTGATATCGATTGGGCACTCCCACCCTCACTATATAGAGAAAATCACGGAGCAAGTGAGCAAGCTCGGCTTTTACTCCAACTCTGTGAAGAATCCCCTCCAGCAGGAACTTGCCGAGAAACTGGGCGCAGAAAGCGGCTACGAGGACTATCAGCTGTTTTTGATCAACTCAGGGGCCGAGGCCAATGAGAACGCGTTGAAACTGGCTTCGTTCTACAACGGCCGCACGCGCGTGCTGTCGGTTGAGAAGGCATTCCACGGCCGCACATCCCTTGCCGTCGAAGCCACAAACAATCCGAAAATCATAGCCCCGATCAACGCCAACAATCACGTGACGTTCCTTCCACTGAACGACCTGCCGGCATGGGAGCGCGAGCTAAGCAAAGGCGACGTTTGCGCCTGCATCATCGAGTGCATCCAGGGAGTAGGCGGGATTCGTATGGCCGACAAGGACTTCATGTACGGCCTTCAGAAGCTGTGCGCTGCCCACAACACCGTACTTATCTGCGATGAGATACAATGTGGCTACGGGCGTAGCGGCAAGTTCTTCGCCCATCAGCATCTCGGCGTGACCCCCGACCTGATCACCGTAGCCAAAGGCATCGGCAATGGTTTTCCGATGGGCGGTGTGCTGATATCACCCAAGTTCACGCCTGTATACGGCCAACTTGGAACGACCTTCGGCGGCAACCATTTAGCCTGTGCGGCCGCTCTTGCCGTACTGGACGTAATGAAGGAGGAGAATCTCGTGAAGAACGCCGCCACCGTGGGCAATCACCTGATGGAGTCTCTGAAATCGGCCAATCTGCCTCACGTGGTTGACATCCGCGGCCTTGGCCTGATGATCGGAATCGAGCTGGACATACCGTATAAGGAAGTGCGCAGCAAGTTACTGTTTGAAGAGCACTGCTTCACAGGATGTTCGGGCACGAACGTGCTTCGACTGCTCCCGCCACTCTGCCTGACCATCGAACAAGCCGACCAGTTCGTCGAGAAACTGACACGCATATTAAAGCCTGGAATTTGATTCCAGGCTTTTTTTATTTTCAAAGAGAAAAGTTCCAAAATGTCTAGAGCATCTAGAATATCTAGAAAGACTAGAATATCTAGAAAATCTAGAATGTCTAGAGCATCTGGAAAATCCAGAAAAAATCCTAGTGAATAATCACCATGGTGGCTCCGAATCCATATTGTTGGAAAGAAGCGTCCTGGAAGGTGCAGTTGCGGTACTTCCGCTTGAGTTCATAAAGAAGTGCGCTTCGAAGTGCTCCCTCCCCCTTTCCATGAATGAACACGATTTTCTGTCCCTTATGCTTGAGATGCTCGTCCAGCGTCTTCCTGAACACATTCAGCTGGTATTCCTTGATGTCGCCAGACGACATTCCTGCCGTAGTTGACAACAGCGCACTGGCATGCAGGTCTACTTCGATGATGTCGTTATTGCCTGCATTCTGCTTCTTCTGTACTCTGGCCGGCTTTGGCTTGTCGTTTTTCTCCATCATGGCCTTCTGCAGCTCGCCGGCGTTGATGTTATAGAGCTGAGCCTGCGATGGGAGTATGTCGTCGTGAACGACTGCATATTCAAGCGTAGGCTCATCGAAGAACAGGCTTTCACGGAATGTATGAAACTTGAAGAACTTGGTGGTGTCGATTTTCAGTTCCACGCATAAAGGCTGCTTTAGCAGGAAGGGACGGTCTTGCTTATATGCCATGATTTGGAAGCCCACCCGCTCGATTTCGTTGAGCATGGAATGTTCGATTTCCTCAACGAACACCTTCGTATTGGGCTCCACTGTGCCCATGTGCCTTACATAGAAGGAGTTGTTCTCCTTCCCCATGTAGATATAGTTGATGAAGTAATTGCAGTCGTTGACGATGTAGCAGTCGAACTTGGTCGTGGTGAACTGCTTTGGCTCCTGCGGCACGAATACGAGGAAAATCGACAGTTTGTCGCCATTGGGCCGCTCGACAGGACTCGGCTTGTAGGAGATGTCCATGTCGGCCAAGTCTGTTTCGTTGTCGTCCTCATCCGCTCTTTCCGAAAGAACATCAGCGTTGTTCTTTGGTTTCACATCCTCACCTTTGGCAGCGTTTTTTTGATTCCGCCCCATGGTGTCCACTTTTGCGATATTGTAGTCGTCCGTGGTGACTACCACGACATCAGATGCCATCACTGGCACCTGAAAACCGTCCTCGTCCTCGACGAGAACAACTTTATTGTTGTTTTGAAATCCTTTTACGATTCCGCCCCCTACATCACTGAGGAAACGGACACGGTCGCCTATTTTCATTTTTATTTAGTTTAGAGTTGAGAGTTTAGAGTTTAGAGGGAAGTTACTTTGTTTAGTTTAGAGTTTATGATAGCCTATTTGAGACATTTGCGCAGGGGCGACTTGATGGCCTTGAGCCCCTTTGCCAGACTCTGGCAGTTGAGCTGTGCTCCTGAGAGCGATGTGTGGGTGTGGTCGTGGTTGAACATCGCGGCAGCTTTTTCCTTCCCCATCTTGTCGAGCGCGTCGGCCGTGATGTTATGAATGTCGATGAAGTCAACACCGGTGGCTTCCACCACCTGGCGGTAGAGCTTTCCGTAGAATTCGTTTCTGCGCTCCACCTTGCCTTTCGGCCATTCGTTTCTCGGCGTGAGGCTGAGAAGAATCGGAGTTGCGCCTTTCTCGCGGGTGTCCTCGATAAATTTCTTCAGGTACCAGCCAAAGGAATAAATCACCTCGTATCGTCCGTCATCTTCCATCTTATAGACATGACAAGTGTCTTCTGCCACAGGGATGACACCACGGAACTTCGGCTTGTCGATGCCGCTCATGTCGTTGTGTCCGAACTGTATGAGCACGTAGTCCCCCGGCTGTAGCGAGTTGTAAATTTCGTCCCATCTGCCTTCCTGCAGGAATGTACGTGTGGAGCGACCCGCCTTCGCGCAGTTGACAAACGTACATTTGTCTCCGTCGAATATGGTTGCGGCCTGAGAGCCCCATCCCCACATTCCGTTCGGATCCTTGTCGGCATTTTTGCCAGTGGAGTCGCCAGCCAAAAACACACGAGGCTTCTTCTTTCCATTTGCCTTCTTTTCCTTGGTCACAACCCAGTCGGGATGAACATCAAGAATGGACTTGGGATGCACTTTGTCCTGCAAGAGGCAAGACTTGAGCAGAGCCACCTGTGGGTGCTGACATGCGTCGAGTCCCTCCGCGAAGCTTGCCGCGTTCATTCTTGCCCCGAACTCAGAAGAGTGGATTTTGTCGCCAAAGAAATGGTAAGCCGCCTTATGTTTTCCGTATTTTTCGAGTTTGAGGGCAGAGATGTCGTTGAGGTCGATGAAAGGCGTACCGAGTTCTTCCGCCAATGCCTTGATCCATGGCGTGAAGGTGGTAAGCTTGCGGTCCACCTTGTTGGTGTCGCTCTCCTCGTATGCCTTTCGTGGTGTGAGCGTGAGGAGAATAGGCGTGGCCCCTTTCGCACGAGTCTCATTGACGAATCGTCGGATATATCCTCCGAAAGTGTATACTGTCTCCTGCTTTCCCGTCTCCTTGATGGTGACAACGGTGGAGTCCTCGAGCAGGAACTTGTCGTACTGTCCTCCGTTGCTCTTAGGTGTCTTGTAGCTGGAGCGGGCGCGGTTCTCGTCGATTGGCCCGTTGTCGTTGTGTCCGAGTTCAAGGACAACGTAGTCACCAGGGCGCACACCCTCGAGCACCGGTTTCCACAGCTTATTGTAGAAAGTTCGGGGGCTGGTTCCTCCGAGAGCATGGTTCTCAACTGTGATTTTCTTTTCGTCGAAGAAGATGTGCTCGTAGTATCCCCATCCCCATTGTCCGTTGTTTCCATTGCCGAGCGTTCCGTTACGCATCGTGGAATTTCCGACAAGAAAGAGGACAGGATTATCGCCTCTTCTTGATGATCCGCTGACTGGCCTTGCCTGGTTGGCCTTGTCGAGCGAGTCGAGCGTGACGTCACGAACCCCGTTGATGTCTTTCCATATAGCATCGTTCTTGTCTTGCGCAAGAGCGGCAGTGATTGTCAGCAGACAAATGGCAGTAGAAATAAGTTTTTTCATAAAAATAATTGTGTTATTTTGCGTTTGTATGTACAAAGTTAAGGAATAAATCGCAAAAATACGGAATATTTTTTTGATTTTTCATATAAATTAGTAACTTTGCACAAAAGAAAGTAAAATGCGCAAAATTTAGAGTTTCCTATGGATTACATACAGAAGAACCGTTCGTTGATGCGCGTGTTTGAGAACAGCATCCGCCGTCACTGGACTCAGCCCGCCTTCTCCGACTACAACAGCGCCGTGAGCTTCACCTACCAAGAGCTGGCAAACCAAGTTCGCAAGATGCATATTTATTTTGAATCGAGAGGGATTCTCACAGGTGACAAAATAGCCATCTGCGACAAGAACTCCAGCTATTGGGCCGTAACGTACATCAGCATCCTCACCTACGGCGCGGTGGTGGTTCCCATCCTCGTAGACTTTCATGGCGACCAGATAGTGAACATCCTGAAGCATTCCGACTCAAAGATGGTGTTCACAAGCCCTTTGGTCATCCGTAAGATTGAAAAGGCCCTGAAAGAAAGCGACGGTCACGAACTGGAGCATTGCGAGTTGGTGGACATATCCGTAGTTGGCGAAAAAGACCCGTCCATAGACATCAGTCCCGATGACGTCCGCTATTTCGACGGCGAGGAGGACGGGCTGGCAATGATCAACTACACGTCGGGCTCCACGGGCTTCTCGAAAGGCGTGATGCTTCCCTACCGTAGCATCTGGTCGAACATCGCTTTCGCCGACGAGAAGCTGGGTCTGCGTGAGAGTTGCCGTACGCTCTCCTTGCTTCCGATGGCTCACATGTACGGATTCTCGTTTGAGTTCTCCTACGAGTTCAGCATCGGCGGTCACATCACGTTCCTGACCAAGCCGCCAAGTCCGAGCGTCCTGGCCAAGGCATTGTCGGACGTGAATCCCGACATCATCATCAGCGTTCCGCTCATCGTGGAGAAGGTGATTCAGAGCCGTGTTTTCCCAAAACTGAAGTCACTCACAACTCAGAGTCTGATGGTGCTGCCATTCGTCAAAGGTATGATTTACAGAAAAATCCGTCAGCGCATATCCGACTTCTTCGGCGGCCAGTTCTACGAGGTGATCGTTGGCGGAGCGGCCTTCAACCAGGAAGTTGAGGAGTTCCTCCATTACATCAAGTTTCCCTACACCGTGGGTTACGGGATGACGGAGTGCGGTCCGATCATCTGCTACCGCGACTACAGGAGTTTTGTCCCGCGCTCGTGCGGCCAGGTGGTTCCACGCATGGAGTTGCGCATCCTGAGCCCTGACCCCGAGAAAGTGGAAGGCGAGATTGTGGTCCGTGGCGCCAACGTGATGTTAGGTTACTACAAGAACGAGGAAGCCACGCGCGCCGCAATTGATAACGACGGCTGGCTTCACACGGGCGATTTGGGCACGATGGACAAGGATGGCAACGTGTTTATCCGTGGACGCCAGAAGAACATGCTGCTGGGGTCGAACGGCCAGAACATCTACCCGGAGGAAATAGAAGAGAAATTCACTTCGCATGCGCTGATAGACGAGTGCGTGGTGGTTCAGCGGGGTGACCAGCTGGTGGGGCTGGTCTACACGTCAGACGACACACTGCAGACACACGGTCTCACCCGCGCTGAATACCTGAGCCAGCTACCACGCTACTGCAAGCACGTGAACGGGATGCTGCCCTCGTTCTACAAAGTGAGCAAGCTGGAGGCACAGGAGACAGAATTCGAGAAGACTCCGAAACGTAATATCAAGCGGTTTCTTTATAAATAAAAACTCACATCGACACCATCTCTCCATTGACGCTGATGATGGCACATTGCTCCATCCAATCGACCACATGGTTGATGGTCTCGGTGATTTTTGAGCCTATACTTCTGAATCCCAGTTTTTTTGCCACCGCAGACGGAATAGCTGCCTTAGGAAGGGAGAACTCCTCCCGAAGCACCTCTTTAACCACGTTGATGAGCTCGATGGCCGGGATTTCAGAAATCGTGCGCTGGCTGTCGGCCCGATAGAAGTTGTATGCGTCGGCATATTTCTTGTTGAGCCAGAAACAAGGCTGTCCGTCGACAGGAGAGACCTCCCGATAGAGCGAGCGGGTTGCCAGTTCGATAGCCTTCATCAAGTTGGGGCTGGCAAAGGAATATCCCATGCATTTAGCCAGCCGTTTCCTGAGTAAGGCTTCTGTGATAGGCTGCTCGATCCTCACAATCTCCCTTATGAGGTCGCGTGCCTCAGGGTCGTCCGGACGGAACAGCGTCTTGTCCTCCTGGATATACTTCAGATCACATTCCTGATATGGCATCATCATCTGGTCGCGGAACACAGTCGGTACGACTTTATCCTTCTGTATCTGCCGGGTGTCGAAGACGAAGTAGTCATCGGGCTGAGTGTCCGTGTCAGTCATTTGGGAATTCGTGCTCTCAGTATCCTCCTGCTCGGCGGCCTTCAGCTCATCAAGTATTTGCTGGATGGTCCTTTCGCGATTCTCATACCAGTCGATGGAATAGACACGCATCACTCTCCATTTAAGCATTTTCAGGACATTAGGCTGAACGATTTCCCTGTCGCGTGTGGTCTTTGTCTCAAAATAGTTACGTCCGTCGCAGAGAATACCAAGGATGTATTCATCGGGACGTTCCTTGGTGGATACCGCAATGTCGACCTTGAAGCTGGACTTACCGACGAAGTCGTCGGTGATGTACCCGTTCTGCCTCAAAGCCTGGCAAATCTGGCTGACCACCACGTTGCTCTGCTCGCCATGTATGGTGTCGGAGACGAACGGGAGCGTGCCAGTCTCTGCAAACTCAAGGAACCGCTTGAGTCCTTCCACTCCCTTTGCCTTGCTTCGTTTGAGGTCGATCTGGCCAGACTTCAGCGTGGAGAACACAATCATCTCGTAGCGTGCACGCGACACTGCCACATTGAGCCTTCTCTCCCCACCCGGATTGTTGAGCGGCCCGAAATTCATGGACACCTTTCCGTCCTTGCCCGGTCCGTATCCTACGGAGAAGAGGATGACATCGCGTTCGTCGCCCTGCACGTTCTCCAGGTTTTTGATGAATACAGGCTCGTTGACGTTGTAGGCCCTCTCTTTCAGGTCTGGTCTGAGGTCGAGTGCGTCGGTGAGCAAGTCCTCAATCTTGTCGCCCTGCACCTTGCTGAAGGCCACCACGCCGATGCTGTAGTTCGAGAGCTCAGGATCCTGCAGGCGTCGCAGGATTTCATCCACGATGGCCCTGGCCTCGTCGACATTGCTTCGTGAGCGTCCCTTGTCGTACACACCCTGAACGGGGACCAGGGAAACCTTGGCCTGCCGGTCGTCGACAGAAGGAAAAGTGAAGAGTTCGTTGCCGTAATACTGTGAGTTGCTGAATGCGATGAGGCTCTCGTGCTTGCTTCTGTAGTGCCACTTGAGCTTGTGCTCGCAAAGCGACAGAGTGATGCAGTCGTCAAGTATGCTCTCCATGTCATCGATGTCAGCCTCATCCTCGCCGACCTGGGTTGTCTGGAAGAAACTCGTCGGCGGCATCTGCTTGCTGTCTCCCACGACGATGAGCGACTTGCCTCTTGCTATGGCTCCAACCGCCTCGCTTGTAGGCATCTGAGACGCCTCATCGAAGATGACGATGTCGAACTTGTCGTTATTGAGGTCGATGAACTGAGCCACGCTGATGGGGCTCATAAGCATGCACGGGCAGAGTCTGGGCAGGAGTTTCGGGATGCTGTCGATGATGGTCCTGATTGAAGTGCCCCTTCCTCCGTTGGCGATATTGCGTTTGAGTATGCTGATTTCCGACCCGTCGACCGAGGCTACGCTTGCCGATGGCACCCTTGCCGCCAGTTTGCTGTAGAGTTCCGCCTTGCTGAGTTCCTGGAACCGGAGTGTGTCCTGCTTGTACTTTTCGATTTGCTGACGGAACTTGAGTCCGTTGAACATACGTAGCTGTTCGTTCTCGTCGATGGCATGACGTATAAGCTGATGGAATACTCCCTTGAGAAAGGCGTCGACCGCCGTGCTCGGAGTCTCCCCGTTCTCCACACGACGGACTACCGGCATAAGCCCCATTTTCCTCATTCTCTGCCGGAGTTCCACCCAGTGGTACCAGTCGCGCACGTCTCCGTATCCCTGCAGCCACCTGTCTGCCTGCTGTATGATGTCGTCCCTTGAGTATGCGACAGCCGTGTGTGCGTTAATCCCGCTGAGCGAGACGTCCATCTGCCTGCTGAGCGAGACGATATCGTCCGCCTGTCGGAGAAAGTTCTGTCTTCTTGCCTCCGGCTGAGTTCCCGCATATTTACGGAAAGCCTCCAGGCGTTCGTCGTGACGGATGCAATGCTCGTCGGCATATAGAGCCACCTCTGCGGCCTTTTCGCTGTGCAGCCGCTTGGCGTTCTGGTAGTTCTCCACATTTTGGAACAGGGACTCGAGTCCTGACTCGAGCACCTGTCCGTACCGCTGCATGGATTTGATGTATTTTCTCTTAGCGAAAAATCTTGGGAGAAACCACTTGTCGCAAATTGAAGCCCATTCCCGACGGTTGGCAGCCACGTCGATTTTTGTCACGTCCTCAGAGAATGTCGCCGTAAGCTGTCCATGCAATTGTTCCATCTGCTGCTCGTGCTTCAGACATTCAGCAAAGCGGCTGACCCACTCAATGTCGGTCTCTGGAGAGATGCCGAGCGCTGTGGCGTCGTTGAGCGTCTGCGTCAAACCCATGAGCTGGTTGTTCTGGTCACGGAGCTGATCGATAAGGTGTTGAAGCCCGTCGAGCGTCTCCATCCGGTTGTCTTTCGGCTCGAGTCCGTAGAGCGCATGCTGCCCGGGTTGTCCGACGATAGCGAGTACCGCATCAACCTGCTCCACCATATCCCTGCAGCTGTCGACAAAAGCTTTTGTCATATATTCAAGCGAAGGTAGTCCGTCGCTAATTTCGTCGTCAGGGAGTGCGAGAAATTCCGAGATGCACTCATAAAGACTATATCCCGACTGCTGCTTGCGATGAAGTGCCTCCATGTAGCTGATGAGCTGTTTGCGCTCGGCATAGAGTTCCTCCGACCGCTTGGCATAGTCCTCAGGCTCACGTATTTTCGTCACGTTGAGCACCTCCTCCATCTGGCTGAGGAAATGCTTCTTGGTCACCTTGTTGGAATGGAGCTCCAGGCAGAAAGGCGCGAGTCCGATTTTCTGTAGTCTTGACTGCACAACCGACAGCGCCGCCATCTTCTCCGCAACGAAGAGCACCCGTTTTCCCTGGTAGAGCGCATTGGCGATCATGTTGGTGATGGTCTGCGACTTGCCGGTTCCAGGAGGTCCGTGGAGGATGAAAGTCTGCCCCCTGCCCGACTCGACGATGGCTTCCATCTGTGAAGAGTCCACGTCGAGCGGAATGGCAAAGTCCATGGGCTTGCACTCACGGTCCACCTTTCCCGCGTCGACAGGTTCCGGCGGAGTGGTCTGCCTGTCGCCTTTATCTATGAGAGCAGCCACGACGGGGTTTTCCTTGAGCTTTTCTGCATTGGCGTGTATGTCGTTCCACATGACGAACTTATTGAAGGAGAACAGTCCAAGCA
Organism: uncultured Prevotellaceae bacterium; assembly: GCA_946625675.1. GTDB lineage: Bacteria > Bacteroidota > Bacteroidia > Bacteroidales > Bacteroidaceae > UBA3839. Next base: position 16,100 of record CAMOTI010000039.1, read on the forward strand.
TGAACTCTTCAAGCACGTTCCATCCTTTCTGCTCGATGATGGCCCTACGGAAATAAGTGAAAATCAGTTGTACGTCTACCCCACTCTTGTCCATAGGCAGTTGCTTGAGCACATCGAGGTTGATGCTGAAATTCTGCTTGAGCAGTTCCACGAGCGTGATGTTGAGCATGATGTCCTCGTCGCGCTTTCGGATGACGTATTTGTTGCCGCTCTTTCGAATGACGTCGACAGGCATAAGAAGTATGGGCGCATATCGTGGCTGCTCGCTGACTGGTGTCTCAAACCACTTGAGCATTCCGAGAGCCAGGAACAGGCTGTTGGCTCCGTTCTCCTCGAGGGCCGTACGGGCGGTACGGTAGAAATATTTCATAGAGTCCATCAGCTCAGCCTCAGTGAGGTATGAGGCTATCTTGTTTTGCCCCATAAGTTCCGACACTATCTGCTGGAAGTGAGCCGCCTGCAGACGGGAGTCATACATACGGTCGGCGTTCGGCTCAATCTTTGGTCCAGGAGAGGGAGTGACCAGATAGTCCACGTTCTTCTGCAGACGGTCCTCCAGCGTCTCCACGCCAAAGGAGATGAATGGCAACACCCGTTTACCGACCTTGGCATTGAGCAGATTGTTGCGGAGGGAGAAGTCCAGGAGCTTACGTTCCCATATCTGCTGCTTGGTGGGGTGCACACCGGTGCTGTCGAGCGAGAGCTCATAATGATTGCGCTGCTCCACCCCTTCAGTCGCCTCCTCATGCTCTACTCCCTCGCTCTCCACCATCCATACGCCGTCCTTCATGATACGCTGAGGCAAGGGCCTTATTTTCGCAAGTCTGCACCTGTGAATATCGACGAAGTACTGGAACTGCTGCTCGTCGCGCAGCTTATGGTTTGCCATGGCCACGGCATCCTCGAAGCTGACTTTTTCAGGCATGGTGATAGCGGTCGACTCGACGAGTACGATGTTGTCGTTTCCGTCGGCAGTCTCCTTGAGCAAGAAGCTGACATCGTCGCCAACCATGGTGGGCAACACCACAGGAGTGAGCCATGCGCCCACCACGACGTGCCCCTTAAGGAAGATGATGACGGGGAAAATCCCCACATCCTCGAGGCATGAGGCGATGAGCAGGCTTGAGTCGATGCATGTTGCGGTCTTGTCTGCCAACACCTTGTCAGCCAGTCTGATGCGTTGCCCCTGAGAGTCGAAACTGGCAGGCAGTGATGAGTAGATGATGCCCTCAGCACGGAGAGCCTCATAGATGGCCGCCACCTGCAGCCTGACTTTGGTGCGGTTTTTCGTCTGATATTCTGTGAACGAACTGTCGCCGGTCCATTTCTGAAGAAACCTGGCCGCAGCCATCCTCACGCGCGCGATGGCCGGGTTGTTTGGCACGACGAACGAGGCAATAAACTCTGGCATCACGGCCCCTCCCGCCCATTGGTCGTATGCCATGAGCTCCACGGGATATTCTTGTTCGAAAAGGATTGCTCCTTCCGCTTCCAGACGGAGAGTGAACGTGGTGTTGACGGCCTCGGTTGTGTTGTTGAGCAGTTGCGGGTCGGGGATTATCTCCAAAGTCTTCACCTGAACGGACTCCCCCTGCCTGACCATATCGACGAGCGTTTGGTCTTGCTTCACATAATCTCCGGAAACTGTAATTTTCAGCTGATTCCAGTCCTTTGAGTCGCAATTCCGTATGATAAGTGAGTTGAGTGTCTTCACGCCATTGTTCATCATGGCAAAGTTGACTTTCGGCAGATAGTCCAGCCTTACAGAGGCTTTGCCTTCCACAGGGTTTGTCGTTGCTTCTCCCATATGCACAAAGATATTGATGGATGTGAGAAAAAGGAGGGCAGTTTTTTTCTCCGCCTTCATTCAGCATCCAAATTAAGTTCATTCCATTTAATTTCGCAAATTTACGTATATTTTTCCGCAATCACAAATTTTTCCCGTCCATTTTTTCCAAAACTCTTGAGCATACGTTGATTAGGAACGAAAAACGAAAAGGAGACCGGAAAATTGTCATTACGGATAAAAAACACGCAGGTGTAAAATAAAAAGCAAAATCCTACGTTATTTATAGAACACGCTTTAAACCAAAAGGCACTGACACAATCTAAAAAGAAGAAACGTGACAACCACTAACTTTAACATGAGAAGAACAATAATGATGTTGTTGCTGCTGGTGTCAGCATGCAACATGATGATGGCACAAAGTGCCGAGCAACTTTATCAGGAAGGCAAAGCACTCTACGACGCAAAAAAATACAGCGAGGCCCTTCCAAAGCTGAAAGCCGCTGCCGACAAAGGACATAAAAAGGCACAGTACCGTATGGGCCGTGCTTTCGACAAGGGCAACGGCGTGGCGGAGGACAACACACGTGCGTTCCAGTGGTATCTGAAGGCCGCCAACCAGGGTCATGCGAAATCGCAGTACCAGGTGGGCCGTTGCTACAAGAAAGGCAAGGGCGTAGGCGAAGACGAACAGAAGGCTTTTTCCTGGTATATGAAAGCCGCAAACCAGGACAACGCGGACGCCGAGGTGGCACTGGCCAAGTTGTACCTGAAGCGTGGCGACAAGAACAAGGCGAAGACATGGTGTCTTCGCGGCATCCGTCATGAGAAGGACGGAAAGCGCATGCTTCAGGAGCTACGCGATGAAGCCGCCGCAGGCGAGCAGAAAGCCAAGCAGCTCTTGGTGTTGATCGGGAAATGATGCATCAGCAGTGCTGGTCACTGCCATGCAAGTCTGCCTTTTCAGCCGTTGCCCTGCTATAGAATGAGCGCAACGGCAGCGAGCAGTCCGAACAAGAAGATATTACGTGCCGTGGAACCCAGCACTCGGTTTAAGTCCCTACCTGTCAGTGTCCGCATTGACAGGTAGGTTTTTATATGCAAAGCGAGATAGGGCAAAATCAGGAGTCCGGTCCATCCAGCTACTGGAGCCGCGATGAGTGCGGCGGCAAGTCCGCATAAGAGATAGAGCAGCAGTCCGGCTCTACGCCCCAGCTTGACGATGAGTGTCCGTTTCCCGCTGATTCGGTCCTGGTCGATGTCGCGGTAGTTGTTGACGATGAGCAGGCAGTCGGTTGCCAGCCCCATGACCAGCCCGAGCATGATAAGCTGGAAGTCTACATACTTTGTCATGACAAAACACGTGAAGACGACGGGCACGATTCCGAAGAAAACGAGCACGAGCAAGTCGCCCAATCCGAGATAAGAGAGATGCGTGGTGTAGAGCCAGCAGAAGAGAATGCATGCCAGCCCCACAATGAGCATCTGCCATCCCCCGTAGAAGACGAGTGGCAGCCCCACGAGGAAAGCCAGAATGGCCACGATGACTATCGCCCGCTTCATCGCCTGAGGGGTAATCCATCCCTGGGCGCAAGCTCGCGGAGGTCCAAGCCTGTCGTCGCGGTCTGTGCCCTTGACGAAGTCGAAATAGTCGTTGACGAGGTTGGCCTCTATCTGCATGACGAGTGCAAAGACGAGTGCGAGCAGGAAAGGAATCCACGGACAGCTTTCTACGTCGGTCTGACGGCATCCGATGAGATTGACGGCATAAGCTCCACCCAAAATCACCGGAGCAGCCGCACCGGTCAGTGTTTTCGGACGTGAAGCGAGAATCCAGGCTTTTGCAGACATTGATTTAGTTGAGAGTTTAGAGTTGAGAGTTTAGAGTGAAGTATGATGGGAGAGTTTAGAGTGAAGTATGTTGTAAATTGAGAGTTGAGAGTGAAGTATGTTAGAAGGGGTGAGAGTTGAGGGTTTAAAAGTGGAAAATTGGTTGCAAAGTTAGTAAAAAAAGGTTTAAAAAATATTTTGGACGTTGAAAAACACTAAAATTACTTAATAAATTGGCAAAATGGCAAAAAAAATGCTATATTTGCAAATCAGTGCGACAGAGACGAATAAAAACATACTATTTAGCGTTCTATTTCGTTTCTATAAAAAAGAGGTATTCACTCAGAACAAACATATCATGAAAGAAATTAAAATTACAGAAAAAGCCCACCAAGAGATCAAGAAACTGTTCTCTTCGAGCCGTCAGAAAGTGAACACTTTGAAGAGCGACCCCGAGCTGACCGCGATATTCGACAATTTCGCCTTCGACGAGACACTGGAGGCCGCAGAAGGCCTGGTGGAGGAAAAGACCCGCGTGATGTGCATTCTGGCCTCATGCATGGGTTGCAACGCTTTGCTTGAGTTCCGTATGTATGTGGGTGCGGCCCTGAATGTAGGTGTGAAGCCCCGCGAAATCCGTGAGATTGTCTATCAGGCAGTTCCGTTCCTGGGATTCTCAAGGGTATTGTGCTTTCTTCAGGCCATGAACGAGGTGTTCGACGACAACGACATCCGTCTGCCGCTTGACGACCAGGCCACGACGACCGACGAGGATGTGAACACAGAAGGCGCCAAGATGATAGACGCGCTGTGGGGCGAGGGCAACGCAGAAAATATGCTTGAGACTTCTCCCAAAGGGCAGGAGCATATCGTGAAATACATGATTGAATACTGCTTCGGACGCTTCTACACACGCAAGGGCATCGACCTTCAGCACCGTGAGCTCATCACGTTCTGCATGCTGGCAGGCCTTGGGGGCTGCGACGACCGTCTGCGCACCCATGCCATCGGCTGCCGCAACACGAAGATATCGAAGGCCGAGATGGTGGCTGCCGTGACAGCGATGCTGCCATGGATAGGCTTCCCACGTTCGCTGACCGCACTCAACGTCATCAACGACGCATACAACGAACGACTGATGTAACAGCTATTTCAGAGTGAGATTTAATCACTTTAAACATAAAAACACTATAAACAATAAGTCAATGAAAGCATTTGTATTCCCTGGCCAGGGTGCTCAATTCTCTGGCATGGGTAAAGATTTGTACGAGAGTAACCCAATCGCAAAAGAACTATTCGACAAAGCCGACGAGATTCTGGGCTTTGAAATCACAAAAATCATGTTTGAGGGAAGCGACGAGGAGCTTCGCCAGACCAAGGTGACCCAGCCTGCCGTATTCCTTCACTCCGTCATATCCGCTCTGTGTATGGGAGATGCCTTCCAACCAGAAATGACAGCAGGTCATTCGTTGGGAGAGTTCTCAGCACTCGTAGCAGCTGGAGCCCTGTCATTCGAGGACGGTCTGAAGCTGGTGAGCCAGCGCGCACAGGCCATGCAGAAAGCATGCGAGGCCGCACCGTCAACCATGGCTGCAATCATCGCTCTTCCCGACGAGAAAATCGAAGAGGTGTGCTCAGAAGTGAGCAAGCCCGGCAACATCGTCGTGCCAGCAAACTACAACTGCCCGGGGCAGGTGGTAATCTCTGGAAACATCGAAGCCATCAACGAGGCATGCGAGAAGCTGAAGGCAGCCGGTGCAAAGCGAGCACTGCCGCTGAAGGTGGGAGGTGCATTCCACTCTCCGCTCATGCAGCCGGCCAAGGACGAGCTGCAGGCAGCTATCGAGGCAACAACTTTTGCCACTCCGAAATGCCCGGTTTACCAGAACGTGGACGGAAAGGCACACACCAACCCCGAGGAAATCAAGCAAAACCTCATCGCACAGCTCACGGCGCCTGTAAGATGGACACTGGAAGTACAGACCATGATTGCCGACGGAGCCACCGACTTCACTGAGTGCGGACCAGGAAAGGTGCTTCAGGGACTAGTTGCAAAAATCGCCAAAGGAAACGAGAATGTGACCGCTCACGGCATCGAATAAACCAACGCACTGACTTCCCGCATAAGGGAGCCAAGATATGCCAATAACACAGACTCATATACGCAACATTGCTGGCATGGTATTACGCTGTGCCGCAATGTTGCTTTTATTATGCGCTGTACCAGCAATAGCACAAAAGAAAACCAATAGAGAAGCAATGAAAGAAAAACCAGTAATATACCAAGTGTTCACCCGTCTGTTCGGCGCCAACTCGAAAAGCCCGGTGCAGTGGGGGGACCAGAAAACTAACGGATGCGGAAAGATGGGGGACTTCACACTCAAGGCACTGGAGGAAATTAAATCATTAGGGGCCACTCATATCTGGTACACGGGAGTGATCGCACATGCCACACAGACTGACTACACCGGCTACGGCATTCCAAAAGACCACCCTGCCGTGGTGAAAGGAAAGGCCGGAAGCCCATACGCAATCAAGGACTACTACGACGTGGACCCCGACCTGGCTACAGACGTGGAGAAACGCATGGGCGAATTTGAGAACCTTGTGAAGCGAACACACAAGGCAGGACTGAAGATGCTCATCGACTTCGTACCAAACCATGTGGCACGACAGTACCACTCTATATGCAAGCCTGAAGGCGTGAGAGACCTCGGGGAGGACGATGACACCACGATGAACTTCTCACCGACGAACAACTTTTACTACCTGAGCGGCCAGACGTTCAGCCCACGTTTCAGTCTGGAGTCGTCCGACGGGAGTGTGTACACGGAAAATCCAGCCAAGGCCACGGGTAACGACCAGTTCACATGCAGCCCCGACAGCAACGACTGGTATGAGACGGTGAAACTGAACTATGGCGTGGACTACCAGGGCGGACGCACGCATCATTTCGACCCGGTTCCGAACACATGGACAAAGATGGTGGACATCCTTCAGTTCTGGGCGGGCAAGGGCATCGACGGTTTCCGTTGCGACATGGCTGAGATGGTGCCTTGTGAGTTCTGGCAGTGGGCCATTCCCCAGGTGAAGGCATCTCATCCCGGCATCACTTTCATAGCCGAGGTTTACAATCCAGACGAATACCGCAACTATATCCACAACGGGCATTTCGACTACCTGTACGACAAAGTAGGTCTGTACGACACGCTCCGCATCGTGAGCAACGGCGCCTCCGCCTCTTCCATTACTTACTGCTGGCAGTCCATCGACGACATTCAGGACCACATGCTCAACTTCCTGGAGAACCACGACGAGCAGCGAATCGCATCGCCTTATTTCTGCAACAACGCCAACCAGGGCCGTCCGGCCATGCTGGTGAGCGCATTGATGCATGCCAATCCCGTGATGATTTATTTCGGCCAGGAACTGGGCGAGAAAGGCATGGACAGCGAAGGCTTCAGCGGCGAGGACGGAAGGACAACGATATTCGACTACTGGACCGTTGAGACCATCCGCCGCTGGCGCAACAACGGCAAGTTCGACGGCAAGCAACTGACCGACGCAGAGCAGTCGCTTCGTCAGTTCTACCAGGCTGTGCTGACGTTGTGCAACAAGGAGCCTGCAATCCGTGAAGGCCAGTTCTACGACATCATGTACGCGAACTACGAAAACCAGGAGATGGACACGAACCGTCAGTATGCCTTCCTTCGCAAATCCGGCAAGAGCCTGATCCTTGTGATTGCCAATTTCGACCATAATGCGGTACATACAAAGGTGAGGATTCCTGCCGCCGCATTCACGCATCTCGGCATTCCCACAGACAAGGGGATGATGAAAGTGAAAGACCTGCTGAGCGGGAAGACAGAGGAGCAGGTGCTTTCTCCCGACGGCATGATAGAGACCGACTTGGAGGGAAGCTATGGCAAGGTTCTGAAATTCAAACTTTAAATACACTCTCCCAGATATAAGAGAATTTAAAAAGACGGACATGCAAGGCATGCCCGTCTTTTTCTATATCATGATTTCCTTATCCAAG
>CAMOTI010000040.1 GCA_946625675.1 uncultured Prevotellaceae bacterium
AATCAAAAATTACAAGTCCATGCAAAAGACCGAAGAAATCCTTATGACCATTGTCGTCATCGTAATGCTTCTGACGGTCATCCTGGCCGTGCTCCTGTGGCAGATGAGACGGCGGCGAGAGAAAATCAACCGTCACGAGGAGCGCAGGCTGGAGGAAACGACGCGCCGCCTGGGCCGCGTCATGTCTGTTCATGCTAAACTGATGTTCCTATAGTATGAAAGAACCCACTGACTCCCGGATGCTCCGGTTCATCTACCGCCACGAGCGACTGGCCAAAGCCTACGACTGGCTTGGCGACAACTGGCTCATGGTGGTCATCTATGTACTCTTCGTGGCCGTTGTGCTTTGCATGATCAACCTGATCGTGATGCTGCTCACGACCTGAAACAAAGATTTAAAAGAATGACAGACTAACTTTCCAAAGAAACCATGCATCTGTGTGGAAAGAGCTGTAGATAATCAACTTACACTATTTTAAAATTCGTCGAACTCACGTTAATTTACAAGTAGATACTATTAGCGTTTGCATTTTTTTTGCGGTTTTCGATTTTCACAACGAGTAAATTGGGCTTAGAATTGGAGGTGAATAGTCAGAACGTTCAAAAAGTATATTTTTAATCAAACAATATGTTATGAAAAAGATTTGTTATTTGATGTCACTGTTCCTGCTCTGTCTTTGGGGAGCAGGTATAGGAAACGTGAGTGCTCAACAAACTTACGTCAAATGGAAATTGGTTGACTGGCTCTCTGTCATAGCGGGTGATAAAGATGTGGTGGTTATTGTTGACCGTACAACCGGAATGGCCCTGTCGAACGACAAGGAAGACAAAGACCCCGATGCCGTGGCTGTGGAATTGAACTACGACAAAGACCGTATTCTGGGCGATGTACCAGAGAACGTGCAATGGACTTTTACCGGTAATCCGGGCAGTTTCCAATTTGCTTCAGGCGAAAATAATCTCTATGCCGACAGTAAAGGGTTGAAAGTAGGGAAGACAGTTGGGGAATTTCACGCTACTACGGTTGAAGATGTTGCTTACCTGCGTATAAAGGTTGATGATAAAGACTATTTTGCCGGAGTGGAAAAGAGTATGTTCACCAACAGTTGGAAACTGAAAGAAGTCAACAAGGACGGCAAGCCTGATGATGTTGTGAAGGACACTCGCTTTGCTATATTCAAAAAGGTGGAAAACACTCAAAAAGTAATTACATTAAGTTTTCCATATAAGGACTACGAATTTGATGAGAGTCAAAGAAATTATACAGGTGATCCAATTAACTTTGATAAGGCAACCCCTGCCCCCGCCGTTCCCGATGGTGGTGGTTCCTATGATCTTTCTTATAAAAGCAGTAACTATGCGGTTGCATTTCCTGTCAACCCCGATCATCCGGATGACATTAATTATTATGGAGAGAAACTTCGTGTAAAGAAAAGTGGAACCACTCAGATTGTAGCCACCATCAGTGAGACCGAAGAATATGACAAGGCTCAAGCTGTCTTTACTTTAAGAATCTACAACTCTGGATTAAGCAAGGGAACGGAAGAAAATCCGTTTACAGTGGAAGAGGCTATAAAACTGGCGAAAGGTGAGGAAACATACGGAATTGGATATGAGGAAGGACGTTGCTATTTTATCAAGGGTATCGTTAACAAGGTGAATAACGGAATGCTCAGCATGTTCGGCGACATGGGACTCGACGAGATAATGGGCGATGACATGGACATGGAAGAGCGCATGGGCGACATGGATGATTTCGATATGAGCGAGATAAGTGAGATGATGGGTGGCATGGACCTGTTTTCTATGATTCCCGGCTTTGGACCATCAGAGGGTGTTGACTACTATATCTCCGACGACGGAACTAAAGATAACCGCATTAAGGTGGTGAAAGGTAGGGGATTGTTTTCTCCTGTAGCTGTTTCAGCACAAGATTATAATGGACCTGAGCCAACCGCTATTAGATTTTTTGCAAAACTTGAAGACTTGAGCCCGGGCGACGAGGTGCTGATATTCGGACCGCTCGAAGTTTCAGAGGACACCAATATGTTTGCAGGTCTGATGGGAAACAGCGGAAATGAACAGAACAACCAGAATAACCAGAACAACCAGAATAATGGAGAAGAAAAGGACAAGAAAAAAGTCAAAGTGGCTGAACTGAACTACCTGTATAACCAGAAAAAGATGCTTTTGGTTCAAGACCAGCACTTATATAATTCTGATAATTACACGAAGCACATTCCGGAAGATAACAAATTCTTCTTCACGCTCAACGGAACGCCGAATGGTGCTGTTCAGCCTGCCCAGGTGAAGAGTGCTGACGAGGAGATTGCCAAGTGGGTGATTGAGAAAGAGGACAATGAGCAACAGAAAGACAGCCTGTTTACTCCCTTGAACCCGGGACATACTAAAGTCACCACAAAGGTTAAGGTGGTTGTGCATGAGAAAGATCCTGACGTTGAGGACTCAAAGGAGAAATACTACACGATGAAGCGTAAATTCAATTTGGAAGTGCTCCCGATTGATAAGGATCCGGAAGGCAGGAATGTGGGTGAATATGTGTTGGTTAAGAATGTTAATGAATTTGATGATGAAGAAGCATCACGTCGTTTGCTGATCGTCGGAACAAGAGTGAAAGAAGGTGAAAAAAATGAGGAAGGAACGGCCGAAGATGAAATAACAAACTACATTTTAGGAACCGAAGATGCAATGATGGGTGGCGGTAAAGGAGCCAAGAAAATTGACAATGAGAAAATCAAGAAAAACGATGGACGTGAGTACATCAAGTATGAGGACGTACCGGAGAAATCTCAGGAAATTATCCTTGAGAAAAAGGATGATACTAACTACTGGTATCTGAAAGTAGGTAAGGATGAGAATAACAAACCTCTCTACCTATATGCTTCTGACTATAAGGAAGAGAACAACGAATCATCTGAAGGCCAGGAAGGTCAGGAAGGTCAGGAAGGCCAGGGAGGTCAGCAAGGCCAAGGAACTGGTGGAGGAACTGGAGGAGGAACTGGTGGATTCAATATGAACGAGATGATGGAGATGTTCTCGCCAAGCTCCGGACTTAAGGTGGGAACATTGGATGGAACCTCTGACGGACAAACCACAGGGGAGGTTGTCGATAGTTGTACAGCTACCATTGCTATTTCTCCCGACGATATCGCTATCGCCACTATCAGTTATCCTAAGACTGAAGGCAAGAAAAATACAGTCATGTTGACCAGTTCATTTGATATGGAAGGCATAATGAATATGTTTGGCGGCAAAGAAGATGGGCAGCAAACATCAACTGGCATGAATTTCGACTTCTTCATGGGAGCGTTCAACTCTGTGAAGGCTGACGACGAGAAGGGCATGAAACCTCGTATCTTCATGTTCAAACAATATGATGAATATCCCATTACAATAGGTGAAACCGAATGGATGACTTTCGTGAGCGACTATGACGTGGAGGCACCAGACAACGTGGAGGCATACGTGGTGACACGTGTTGTTCCCGGAACTACCCAATGCATGGCTGCTTTGAAACTTGTGGGTCCTGTGCTCAAGGGAGGAGTACCTTATCTGCTGCATGCTCCAAAGGGTACTTACACCATGAAAAGAGATGACTCTGAACCTAAGGCGCCCGCAGTGAATAAGTTACAAATCAGTGATAGCGAAACTGGTGGCTATAAGACTGGTAGCAGTGTTTATGTGTTGGGACAGAAGAACAACGGTGTTGGTTTCTACAGATGGACTGGACACAAGCTTGGTGCAGGTCGTGTTTATCTGTCTCATGTGCCCGAACCTGATGTACCGGTTTCTGCTCGAGAGTTCATCAGCTTCGGGGAAGATAATCCTACTGATATCTCTTCTATGCTTATGGATGAGCAGGAGAAAACTGTTACTTATTATAATTTGAGTGGTCAGCGTGTGGATAAGCCTCTGATGAAGGGTGTTTACATCACCAATGGTAAAAAAATCTTGGTTAAGTAATTATAAATATGGTGTGACACATCATATCTTAAAACAATAAGAAAGATGAAGAAAATATATATGCATCCTTGCACAAGAACAGATGAGGTTTCCATTTATCAGTTCTTGAAGGTTGGCTCGCTTCCTGTCAATGACGATGAAGAAGATGACGACATTGATGATCACGACGGACTGCTCGTCAAACCTGAGGATGAGAACTGGTTGAATCCGCCGACCTCTTCCTTGTGGGAGTGAAAAAACTGATTTTTCAGTTTTGACATGATGAGAATTTTAATATTATCTTTACCGCAGCTTATGACTCATAGGCTGCGGTTTTTATATGACTAATAAGTGTTTTGAATTGTTTTTTTCATGAATAATGCGTATATTTGCAAACGAATTCTTATGAATTAAGTAAAATGATGATACAAAGAGGGTTTAAAATACTTGCTCTGCTCTTGGTTTTGCTTTGCGCCAGCTTTACCTCCGATGTCAGGGCGCAGAAATTGTTACGTTTGTTGCATTATGCGGATAGTATGCTGACCGCCCGCTATCGCAGTTCAGACATTGACACGGCTTACATCATGCGTCCTCAGACTAAGTGGACATTGACAGCAAGACTCAACGTGTCGGGAGCCAAGTTGGAGATGGAGGGGAACCAGATGGGCACCCCATTCCGCTCGGAGATTACAGCCGACTACAAATCGACGGTCAGTCTCGGTGTCAACTATCTTGGTGTGTCGGTAGTCATGGCTCTGAACCCTGCCAAGATTATGGGAAAGTACAAGGACTTTGAACTGAACCTCAACTCTTACAGCAACCGGATGGGCTTTGATTTTATATATCAGAATGCCCGGAATTTCAAGGGGTGGCACAAGGCCGAGGGAACGCCGCGCATAGAATTGCCCCCAGAGGTGGTGAAACTGAAATCGCTCAACGTGAATGCTTATTATGCCTTCAACTATCGTCGTTTCTCCTATCCTGCCGCCTTTATGCAGAGCTACATTCAGCGTCATTCAGCAGGCAGCTTCCTGCTCGCGGTATCCGGACAGGGACAACGTGTTGACACCAAGAGGCAGTATGAGTCGGTGCTGAAGGTAACGAACATCGGCATCGGAGGTGGATATGGCTACAACTGGGTGCCCGGCCGCAATTGGTTGTTCCATCTGTCAGCCCTGCCTACGTTTACTGTTTACAGCAACACATCTCTTAAGGTGAATGACAATCGCATACCGATTGACTATCATTTTCCCGAGGTGATTATCACCGGGCGTGGAGCACTCGTACGCCAATTCGGCAATATGTTTGTCGGTACCACAATGGTATATAATTTCACAAACATCGGCAGCAAGAAAAAACTGGCTGTCCACAACAGCAAGTGGATCACACGCCTTTTCGTCGGTCTCAGATTATAGGTTGTGTAAACCAAGAGTTATCGGGGGAGTCCCTCATGGCGGGCGGCATGAGGGAGGTGATAGGAATGAAATCCAAGAGTTATTGGGGGTATCCAGCCTGTAGATACCATGGATGGAAATTTTTAAAATTCGTCGAACTCACGTTAAAGTAAGATGTGTTCTGCAAAAACACGCTGGACGCTGCCAAAAGCAGATGATTAAAACTTCATTCTCATGCCAGAACTGTTAAAAACTAAAAATTTAGATAATTAAACTAAAAATGAAAGTTAAATGTTCATTTTTAGCATAAAAAACATTACTAAAATTTTCGATAATTAAAATTTTAGTAATAAATTTGCGCTATAATCAAAAGTAAAAGCAGATGAACAGGAATAAAGACCAACGGACGCTGACCAAGGCGGAGATGGAGATTATGAACTGCCTTTGGGACAATGACGACAAGCCGATGACCGTACGTGAGATTCAGGAACGCTATGCCGATCCGAAGCCGGCCTACACGACTGTGGCCACCTTCATGAAGATACTGACACAAAAGCAGTTCGTGGAGGCAAAAAAACGGGAAGGCGGTGGAAAGACGTTCTTCTTCCGCCCGCTGATATCACGCGACGAGTACCGAAGCCGGGTGATGAAGGACGTGAAAGAAAGTTTCTTCGGAGGTTCAATCAGCTCGCTTGTCAGCTTTTTTGTGAATAAGGAAAAACTGTCGGAAAAGGAAAAGGACGAACTGATGAAAATCATGGACAGCTTAAATAGCTGACAAGATTTTTTATTTCGTAACGTGACTGACAGAAATACATAAAGTAAGATAAGACCTAATTAAAAAGAGCCCTGCAATGATATACATAATAAAATCGATGATGGTGTTGACACTGCTGTATGTGCCCTACATGCTGTTGCTTCGGAAAGAGTCGTTCTTCCGTTTCAACCGCATGATGCTTCTCGGCTTCGTGGTGCTTTCAGTCGTTCTTCCTCTTCTGAATATTCCACTGTTCGACATCGGCGTCCATCCATTTGAAGGCAAAGGCGAAGTGACTGTGGGCATGCCTACGATTGTCGGTATTGGCGATGGCGATGCTTTAGTCGCTCCGGGCAAAGCAGACAAAGCGACAGGAGGGATTGACTGGTGGTCGGTATTGTGCTGGACTTATGCCACAGGCATGGCAGTCACGTGTGTTGTGAAACTGCTACAAGTCATCGGAATTTACCGCCGGATCCATCATGGAGTCATGTGGACCGACAAGGTAGAAGGCTCGACCGTGTATTGTCATTGTGGAGACACAGCACCTTTCAGCTGGTTCCGAAGCATCGTCATCAGCGAAAAGGACTACGAACAGAACGGCGATGTGATCATACGCCATGAGTTGGGACATATCCGACATCATCACTCCAGCGACATGATGCTGGTGAATGTATTCCAGATCATACAATGGGCTAACCCCTTCGCCTGGATGCTGGGCAGCTCGATGCGGGATATCCATGAATACGAGGCCGACGACACTGTACTGCGCAGCGGTGTCAGCGCACGTGAATATATGAGTTTATTAATGAGGAAAGCCGTCGGCTCCAGTTCCTACGCCTTTGCCAACGGCTTTAATCACAGTTTGTTAAAAAAACGAATTACTATGATGTTACGAAAAAAATCAAATCCTTGGATGCGTACGAAAGCATTGTACGCCATCCCCATGGCCGCGCTCGCACTGAGTGCTTTTGCCACCCCGCTGATTAGCAGCCAGAAACTTGCGGACGAACTGTCTTTCAGCGATGCTGACAACAAAGTTACGGAAATTATTCCAAACCAGGAAATTTCGACACAAGAAAATGCAAACGAGGCAGTTGAAAACGATGCAAACAAGAATGTCACGGAGGCCGGGCAGCTGCCTTTATTGAGCAGTGGCCAGGATGAGGAAACGCTGCCAGCAGATAATCCGAAGTTGTCTGTCAATGAAGAGCCTGGTTCAGTCAATGCCAGCCAGCATGACAAAACATCCGCTGCAGCCAACCCATCGCTTGCAGAATCGCCCGACACAGTGGCACCTATAAACTATTCTGCCACACTCTCCTACCCCGCCTCATCCGACGATGACAAGATTTATGACATCTGCGAACAGCTACCTGAATATCCCGGCGGATTCGAAGCATTGATGCAAGACCTCATGAACAACATCCGTTATCCTAAAATTGCTCATGAAAACGGTGTGGAAGGATATATCAACGTACTGTTTGTCGTGGAGAAAGACGGAAAATGCTCAAGTTTCGAGATTGCGAAAGCCACCTACAACCAACTGAAAGACAGAGGAAAGACAGAGGCAATCATACTTTCCGGCCATGGTCTCAAAGAAGAGACAGGCAATCAAGGCAATTCTGAAAGCAAAGGTTTATCTGTGGTTGGATTTAGTGAAAAGAATGCCAAAAGCACAGAAACCTCAAAGGAAGTGATTGCTTCTGCCCAGAAAGCAATGAACGACGAAGCTCTCCGAGTTGTCAGGCAGCTGAAGCAATTCAAACCGGGCATCCAAGACGGCAAGCCGGTCAGAGTGAAATTCAATCTTCCGATATTCTTCAAACTGCAATAGAAAACAGCATCAAACAGAACGAGGATGCATCAGGCAAAACTGGTGCATCCTCATTATTTGTGTTTAACACTGTAAATCAGAAAACAATCGGGTCCCAACCGAAGTCCTGGTACATGGTGGCAGGGATTTTATTTTTCTTGACATAACCGGCAATGGTTTCTTTACGCTTTTCCTCACGTGCCTTCGCGTCGGAGCTGATGTGCTGGAAGTCATTGAATTTATCGCCGAAGATTTTCTGGGCGGTAGGAAGGTAATTGCTGCCGTCCTCAACCCTGTCGAAAGCGACGACCTCGAAGGTCTCGCCTGTCTGCCTCACGTGCATAAGCCCCGGGTGGCTTCCTCCCGACATGGTCTTGAGCGTGTCACCCGACAGGTTGTAATTGAACACCCAGAAGTCGCCCCAGACAAGGATGTCGTCGGGGTTGGTCTCATCAACTGCGATGATGGTCTTGCTCGGTATGCAGTATTCACCTGGAGAATACTGCGATCCGATGGAATCGATAAGGAAGCGGTCAACCGCCAGTGGATAGGAGTCGGTTTCAGTCGCTACGACAGCTGCCGTAGAGTCCGTAGATTCAGCGGCTGTGGTGTCAGATGATTTTCCTTGTTTGGAATCACACGCCCCCAAGGCTATAGTCAGGCAAAATGCTGCGCAAGGGAGCCATTTGAGATTTTTTTTCATTGTTTATAGAAATTTTTAGGATTGGATTAGAATGGATAGGAATGAATATGAAGTGAAGAGTTATTTTGTGATTTGCTGCACATCGTTGTCCCCCGGTTTGAAGAGCAGTCCAGTGCAGGTCTTGGCATCCGCCTTGTAGGTCTTCAGCTCCACTTTTGTCCAGTCTATCTGGTCCGTACGCTGTGCGAGAGGCGCATGCGGAATGACCGACCCGTCACGCACGAGGATGACTGCCGGTATGTGGCCTGCCTTGATGGTCTGATAGCCACCCTCATAGACTTTTCCGTCCTGGTAGTCTATCCACTTGCCTTTGGGCAGATAGACTTCTCTCTCCGTGCCGGACTCCATCATCGGAGCGACCAGGATTTGGGAGCCGAACATATATTCATCCTCCACAAGCCATGCGCCCTTGTCGTGAGGGAATTCCACGAAGAGGGCACGCACCATGGGCAAACCGCGGTTGGAGCAGTCCTTTGCCTGTGCATAGACATACGGCATCAGTTTGTATTTCATCTCGGCGCACTCACGGAAAGCCTTGGTGAAGTCTTCGCTGATGAGCCAGGGCTCGGTGGGCGGCGCACCGTGGGCACGGGTGTGGCTCGAGAGGAATCCGAACGGAAGCCAGCGACGGTAGATGTCCTCCGGCGATGCCGTCACGAATCCGCCCATGTCGTGGCTCCAGAAGGAGAATCCGCTCAGTCCGAAGCTGAGTCCTCCGCGTAGGTCACCGAGCATGCCGATGTTGGTCGTGGCTGCGTCGCCGCCCCAATGGAGCGCATACCGCTGCGAGCCGGCCCATGCGGAGCGTGCCCAGATGATGCCTTGGCCTGGGTATTGCTTTTCCACGGCCTCCCACAGCGCCTTGTTATAACGGAGCGGATAGAGGTTGTGCTCATAAAGTCCGCTTTTGCCGGAATGGTAGATGCCGTTGTAAGGCGCGGCCTCTCCGAAGTCGCACTTGATGGTGGAGACGCCCTGTTTGAGCAGGCCGGTGATTTTCTCCTGATACCAGCTGACCGCATCCGGGTTGGAGAAGTCGAGCACGGCATCCTCATACGGCATACCGCCGTTGAAATTCCTCACGTTCAGTCCATTGTCGATAATCTCCTTGAACAGGCTGTTTTTAGGGGTAAAGTAAGGGAGTTGCCAAAGGCAGGTGTGGAATCCGTCGTCGGCCAGCTGTTTGAGCATGCCGACGGGGTCTTCAAACCGGTCTTTCGCGAACTGGTAGTCACACTGCCAGTCTACGCCGAACCATCCCGTGTCGAAATGGATGACGTCCGACGGAATCTGGTGTTTCCTCAGCTGGGCTGCGATATCCAGGCCCTCTTTCTGGGAGAAGTAGGTGATACGGCTCATCCACGTACCGAACGACCATAGCGGCAGCATCGGCGATTTGCCGGTGATGTTGGTGTATTCGTCAAAAATCTCTTTCGGCTCACCAAAGAAAATGAAGAAGTCCATGAGCTCGTCGGCCATGAAGAGCCGGTCGGCGCCGATGTAGCTGGCTCCGAAATCGCAGGTGACCGGAGCAGAGGTGTGCATGAAGATGCCGTACCCTCTGTTGGAGAAGAAGAACGGCACAGGCTTGTACTGCCCGTCGGTCTCCGGACCCTGGGGGTCGGTGACGGAAAGATGCACTTTCTGCCCCACTTTATTTAATGATGTGAAAGACTCTCCGCATCCGTAAATCCGCTCACCGGGTGCCAAGGTGAACACGGGGTTGATGCTTCTGGAATTGTCTGATCCGCGCTTGATGAAAGAGAACGGGAGAAGTTTCACCTGGCTGGAGTCGTTGTCTATGATATGTCGAGTCTGGGTAAGGATTTTCCCTTTCGCGTCCTTCACGACTATACGCCACGGGTATTTACGGATTTCGATAGTTCCGAAATCCGATGAATAAGAGATGGCATCAGCGGTCTGATTGGCAATCCACAAACTCTTGCTCTTCTCGGCACTGGCCATGGAAGCACTGTTTTTGAATCCATCGCAGAACATGGGATCATCCTCGTCCTTGTCCGTCGGCTCAATGGGTGAGGTCAGAATACGGATTCTGACCGTCCGGGGCGAGATGTTGTCCAGCTTGATTTTCAGGTTCGGGTCGTTCTCGTATGCAGCATCCGGGAAATCAAGCATCTGCATCCTCACAGGCCAGTAGCCATTGAGGTTGAAGGCCTGTCGGGGCGAGAGGCGGTAGCGTTTCCAGTTGAGCAGTCCCTCCCCTTTCATGTGGTCGAAGGAGACAATGGAGTCCGCGAGGAAATAGGTGTTCGACAAGTCGTTGAAGTCTGTCGACATGTCTTTCTGCATACATTGCAGATACTGCACGCCGGCATTGGTCTGGATTTGCGCGGTGGCAGGAAGGAAGCAAGCGGCAGAGAGGCCGATTGCAGCAAGTAGTTGTTTCATATCGTTAGTATTTAGTTGTTCATAAGGATTGTTCGCGATGGTATCGCTCACCACTTAACAGGCAATGAAATGCTGTGCTGGCAGAATTGAAGGCTGCCATCATTTGTGATTTTAGTTACAAGACGCGCCGCGGCGCGTCTCTACTTGGCTTAGTTAATTGACCACGGGAAGCCAGATTCTGCTGGGATGCTCCTCAGAATGGAGTAGTTGTACGGTGCAGGGCTGGAATGCTTCCTCGCCACATTCATAGATATTGCAGAAGGTCTGGGGATTGCGGTCGATGAGGGGGAAGCAGGAACTCTGAACCTGAACCATCAGACGGTGGCCGGGCAGGAACGTATGGGCGATGTCAGGGAGCTTGAACCTGACGTTTGTTGGTTGTCCGGGGATGAAAGGTTCCGGCGATTTCGGATGGAACCGGTAGTTTTTCATCGCCTTCGGGTCGGTGGTGTTGAAGGCGGTGGAGTCGAGTTCCATGCAGTTGCGGTATTTTCCCCTCATCACTTCCCATCTCACGAGCATCTGATAGCCGGCCATGAGCGGACGGAATCGTGAGCTCTGCTGACCACTCATATATTGGCGGACTTTCTCTGAATATTCGAAGTCGTCGGGGAAGACATCGATGATCTTGACGATGAAATCGCAGTCGGTCGTCGAGATTGCCACATTCAGGTCTGCCTCCACTGAGCCGTCGAGCACGAGCGGCTCTGACAGCACATCCGTCTGGAAGACCTCCACGTCCGTACGGGTGGCGGCGAACCGCTGGTCGGCTGTCATATAATCCGACGGACGGCTGGTGAGCGGCTTTCCGTAGAAAGGAACGGGCCTTGCGGGGTCGGAGACGTATGCGGTTGTTCTTTCCGTCGGTTCCGCCTGCCCCAGTCCTCCGTCATGCTGCAGATAGAACGGTTCTGTCTTCCGGTCCGAGGTCCATCCATCAGGGAAATGCTTCCATTTGTTTTCCCCCGTCTGGAAAATCATGGCCCCAGGTTTCGGTTTCTCTCCTTTGTCGTTCAGATAATAAGAGAAGAAGGGATATTCGAAGTTTTCAAGGTAATAGAACATGTCGGTTTCGCCTCCGAACCATATGTCACCAAGATATCCGGTTGCCCCCCGGCTCCACACGCCATGCGACCACGGGCCTTCCACAAGATAGAGTTCGGTCTGCGGCGACTGACGTCGGATGGCGTTGTATGTGGTGAAGGCTCCGAAGCAGTCTTCCGCGTCGAAGAGGCCTCCCACCACCATGACGGCAGGCTTCACGTCCTGGCAATAATAGGCCACATTCCGCTCCTCCCACCATGGGTCGAGGTCGGGATGCGCAAGCATGTCGTTCCAGAACTTGCAGCTGTCGCCCAGCAGGCGGGTCATATTCCTGACCGTACCCAGTTTGAGATAGTCATTATAGACGTCTGTATGTACCACGTCGGTGGGGTTCACCTGATTGGGGTCTATCTGGTAGGTGTTCCAGAAAGAAGACTTGTTGACATGCTCGAACCAGAACTCGAAGGGAAACATATCCAGGACGAAAAGCGCCCCGTTGTGGTGCGTGTCGTCGCCACGGAACCAGTCGGTGACTGGAGCCTGGGGAGAAACTGCCTTGACTGCCGGATGACCGGAGAGGCCTGCCATCATGGCGTAGAATCCAGGATAGGAGATGCCGAACACCCCCACCCTCTCGTTCGAGTGGGTGTTTTTCACAAGCCAGTCCACGGTGTCATAGGTGTCGCTGGCTTCGTCGATTTGAGATTTCCCCCGTTTGTCCACGATAAACGGACGCAGGTCCTCGAACGTTCCTTCGCTCATGTTTTTTCCTCTCACATCTTGAAAGACAAGAATATACTGATCGGATGCATATTTGCTCCATGTGGGTCGCCACAGATCCATGAACTCCTGCTCGCCATAAGGGCCCGACCCATAGCACGACCGGTAGATGAGGACCGGATGGCCCACGGACTTGTCCTTCGGCTCATAGATGGAAGTAAAGAGCCTGACTCCGTCCCTCATGGGGATCATGACTTCGCGTTTTGAATAATGCTGTCTCACCCATGCCGAGTCCATGTTCTCCACTGCATCTTGTGCGTCGGCACAGAATGGGAATAAGAGAGTAAAAACAAAAAGAAAAAATGTTTTCATTTGGAATTGTTAGTTGGTCACTGCAAATTTACGAATAAAAATAGAAAAGCAACCTTGGAAATGTAAATAGTTCGGAGGTAAGGCGCAAAAAAATAGCAAAAAAATCAATGCGGATGATTTTTTCCCTCCCGAATGGCATTTTTTTTGTAAATTTGCATATCAAAAAATTGCCTATGACAAAAGAAATAGAATTGCATAGTTGTGCAGACCTGATAGACTACGTCAGCTCGACGGGGTTCCTCCCGCTCCTCAACAGCGGAATAAGGGGATATAGCGCAGAGGAGCTGGTGGACGAAGACTGCCGTTACGTGACCCTGCCCGGCGGCGGATGGGACTGGCCGTTGTGGAAGTGGAAAGGCACGGTGGTCCGTGAGGGAAACTGCGCCTATGGCAAGTTTTTCAACAAGAAAGCCGGATTCATCAGCATGGACTGGTTTCCCGACTTTCTGAACTACCGCCGCAGCGTCTGTCCCGGCATCACCGAAGACTCGATAGAAGAGACCATACTGATGGTGCTTCGTGAGCAAGGCAGCATGATCACTCGCGAGCTGCGTGCCGCCTGCGGATTCACGGGACCGAAGATGCGCAGCAAATTCGACGGATTTATCACCCGTTTGCAGATGAGCTGCCACATCGTGACCGAAGACTTTGTCTATCCGGTCGACCGTCACAACCATGAATACGGCTGGGGATGGTCGCTGCTGACCACCCCCGAGCAGCTGTACGGCAAGGAACGGCTGATGACCGACCACAGTCCGTCGGAGTCCTTCAGCCTGATGTTCGGACACTTAAAGGACGAGTTGCCTGAGGCTGAAGACGCACAGATCAACCGCCTGCTCAGATAACGCCTACAGGTAGCCGAGACCACCGCATTTGTGGCAATGCTGTTTTCCGCGGCATTTGTCGTGCAGGCAAGCACCGGAGCAAGGGCAGGCAGAGGGATGATCGTCGGGCAGAATCTCAGGAAAATCCTTGCACGGTCTGTTGAAATACCCTTTTCCTTTGCATTCAGGACAACGACGGGTCATCGGCTTCAGGTATTGCGTGGCCACCCATCCATAATCAGGATAGCACGACGCACCAGTCATTCCGCAGTTGAGGAACTTCACATAGGTGAAGCCATTGCGCTGCTTGCCGGCATAACGCACCCTGCTGTCCTTGAAGAGCTGACATTTCATCTGAAATCCATCGTTCATCATCACGGCATAGTTCTTTCCCGGACCCGTGCGGACATTGACATTGTCGCCGGTGCAACGGTAGACGGTCTGTGCGTTGGCAATGACGGCAAGGAAAAGCAACGTCATCGCAAGAAAAATTCTTTTCATAAGCATAGGTGTTATTTTATGAGGTTTTGGGGAGTATATGAGATACTTTTATGGGGTAAATGGGTTGAATGGGCTTGTTGGGCTTAATGCATCCATCAGTCCTTCTAATGGCAAAGTTATGATTTTATTTTGGATTGACAAAATTATCTGGCAATTTGTGGCATACCGATGCATAAAAAGTTTATTATTATTGTATATTGAGTTTTTTTCAAAGTCAGAGGTCAAAAATTCATTTTTTTTCCGTATTTTTGCATAATTTTATATACTCTTATATCGTATCACTCAAAATAAACATTCCTATATGGTACCCATGAAGCAACTTTTGTTCGGTGCGTTGCTGACTTTCAGCACCCCGTCTTTTTCACAAGACCTGATGATCGCCCCGGGTTGTCAAAGTTTACAATCATCAGAAGCCAAGCAGACCGTAGAACTGATAAAGAAAGTGAACGACTCTTGGCAGAGCCGCCACAAGGCTGAGTGCCGCGGATTCTGGGACAACGCAGCCTATTTCACAGGTAACCAGGAAGTTTATGCAATGACTGGAGAGCAGAAATATCTCGACTACGCTCTCCGTTTCGCAGAGCACAACAAATGGAAAGGTGCCACCGAGCAAGACAAGTCGAAATGGGAATACAAGACCTACGGAGAGGACATGAAGCATGTGCTCTTCGCCGACTGGCAGATTTGCTTCCAGATATATATCGACCTCTACAAGATCGAACACCGCGCCGAGCGTCTTCAGCGCACATTGGAAGTGATGAACTACCAGGCTGACATGTCGGAGACCGACTTCTGGTGGTGGAGCGACGCGCTCTACATGGGCATGCCCATCTTCACGAAATTGTACACGGTGACGGGCAACGAGAAACTCCTCGACAAGCAATACGAAAGCTTCAAGTGGACCGACGAACTGCTCTTCGACAAAGAATGCCAGCTCTACTACCGCGACGGGAAATATGTCTATCCGAAGGTGAAGACCAGCTGCTCTGACGGTAAGAGCTTCTGGGCACGCGGCGATGGATGGGTACTGGCCGGACTGGCCAAGGTGCTTCAAGACCTGCCCGCCAAGCATAAATACCGTCCTTTCTATGAGGACAGATTCAAGCAGCTTTCTGCCGGGGTGGCCCGCTGTCAGCAGGAGGGAGGCTACTGGAGCCGTTCGATGCTCTGCGAGAACGACGCACCGGGATACGAGACCAGCGGAACCGCCTTCTTCACTTACGGACTGCTTTGGGGCATCAACAACGGGTATCTGAAGAAATCGGAATATGAGCCGGTGGTGAAGAAAGCATGGAAATACCTGTCGGAAGTGGCTGTCCAGCCCAACGGCGCTATCGGCTACTGCCAGCCTATCGGAGAGAAGCCAGACCCCACGCGCACAGTGGACGAGAAGTCGGAACACCCGTTCGGAACCGGAGCTTGGCTGCTGGCCGCCTGCGAATATGCAAGGTATTGTAAGTAACAGTTTTCAGTTATCAGTTTTCAGTTATCAGTTATCAGTTTTTTTCTACACCTAATCAATTATTGAGATGAAGCAGTTTTTCAAATATGTGTTAGCTACGATCACCGGTATCGTCATTCTCTTCTTGTTTATGCTTCTGATGGGCGTGATTTCCATCATGAGCATGAGCAGCCAGTCGAGCGTGAAAGTGAAGGACGGCAGCGTTCTTGAAATCAACCTGACAGGCAACATGTCGGAGCGGAAGGAAGACAATCCGCTGGCATCTCTGCTTGGCAATCCCAACGCGAACAACATCAGCCACGAGAACGTGATGAAAGCGATCAAGAAGGCCAAGGAGGACGAGAAAATCAAGGGTATATACATTCAGGGAGGAATCCTGACTGGAGCCACACCAGCTATGCTGGAGGAGATTCACGACGCGCTCGTGGACTTCAAGAGCTCGAAGAAGAAAATCGTGGCATACGCCGACAATTATTCTCAAGGAAGCTATTATCTCGCTTCCGTGGCCGACTCCATCGTGATCAACCCGCTCGGAATGTTGAACTGGGACGGACTGGCCTCTCAGACAATGTATCCCAAGGACATGCTCGACAAGCTCGGCGTGAAAATGGAAATATTCAAGGTGGGCACATACAAGTCGGCGGTAGAGCCGTACATGCGCAGCGACATGAGCGACGAAAACCGTGAGCAGCTCACCGTGATGCAGGATGAGATGTGGAGCAGGATGAAGGCCGACGTGGGCAAGAACCGAAAATTGTCGGTTGACAAGCTGAACGCACTGGCAGACAGCGGAATGACATTTGCCGACGTCAACATATACAAAAGCTCGAAGCTGATTGACAAGACGGCCTACAGCGATGAGGTGCCACAGCTGATTGCCAACACGCTCGGAGTGGACAAGGATGATTATCATGTCATCAGCGTTGACGACCTGGCTTCCAGCATGAGCAACGAGCCGAAAGGCACCAGCGGCAATATCATCGCAGTGTACTACGCCTATGGCACCATCGTGGACGAGGCGGCAAGCGGCCTGGGAGCCGGTGCCGAGATTGTGGGACAGAAAGTGAGCAAGGACCTGCTGAAGCTGGCCGACGACGACAACGTGAAGGCATTGGTGCTCCGTGTGAACTCTGGGGGCGGCAGCGCATACGCCAGCGAGCAGATTTGGCATGCTGTGGAGAAGGTGAAGGCAAAGAAGCCTGTCGTGGTGTCTATGGGCGGATTGGCGGCATCTGGTGGATATTACATCAGCAGCGGTGCAAACTGGATCGTGGCTGAGCCGATGACGCTGACAGGATCCATCGGCATCTTCGGAATGTTCCCCATCGCCAAGGAGCTGCTGAACGACAAACTCGGCGTACATTATCACACCGTAAAGACCAACGAGTATGCTGACTTCGGCGACTTCTCACGCGACATGAGCGAAGGCGAGAAACGTATGCTGCAAGGCTACGTCAACCGCGGCTATGAGCTCTTCACACAGCGTTGTGCCATGGGACGAAAAGTCAGCCAGGATTCCATCAAGCAGATTGGCGAAGGCCGTGTGTGGACTGGCGAGCATGCCAAGAAGATTGGACTTGTCGACGAGCTGGGAGGATTGTCCGCTGCCCTGGAGAAAGCCAAGAAACTGGCGAAAGTCGATGACTACAGCGTGCTGAACTACCCGGCTAAGAAGAGCTTCTTCGACAAGTTGTTCGACGAGAATCCTGCCGACAGCTATGCACGAGGCAAGATGGAAGAGACTTTCGGTGAATTCTACACCATGTTCCAGATGCTGAAGCACCTGAATCCTAAAGGAAACATACAGGCGGAGCTGCCATATAAGATTAAGTTCAACTTGTAGTTCCTATTTTGATTGTTTAAATTAATTGCTTATTATTCAGGCTAACAAAGATGGAGTTTAACAGTTCAAAGATATGGTATCCGCTGATTCCCTTTTCCTGGCTCTACGGGATTGGGGTATCAGTGCGGAACTTCCTGTTCGACTGTGGACTGCTCAGAAGTTCCAGCTACGACATACCCGTCATCAGCGTGGGAAACATCACGGTGGGAGGCACTGGAAAGACACCTCTCACTGAATATCTGATCCGTCTTCTCAGTCCAAAACACCAGGTGTCGATTGTAAGCAGAGGCTACAAACGGCAGACAAAAGGCTACGTACGCGCCACAAGTCAGACAAGCATGAGCGACATCGGGGACGAGCCGTTCCAGATGAAGCACAAGTATCCGCATATTCATGTGGCTGTCGACGAGAACAGGCGTCGGGCCATCGAAAATATATGCAGTCCAAATGTTCAGCCATCAACCGACGTCGTGCTCATGGACGACGGATTCCAGCACCGGTATGTACAGCCCGGAGTCAACATCCTGCTCATGGACTACAACCGGCTTCCGCATAAAGACTACCTGCTACCGGCTGGAAAACTTCGAGAGCCTAAGTCCAGCTGCCGACGGGCCGACATCGTGATCGTGACAAAATGCCCTCAGGACATCACACCCACCGAAGAGCACGGCATCGAGCGGTCGCTCAACCTTCAACCGTGGCAGAAACTCTATTATGCAACATACGGATACGGCAACCTGGTGCCGATGCGGAATTACATCAGCAAGATGCAGGACGGCAGCACCGAATCATCAATGGAACTGGCCGAAATACCGCTGTCCGACCTGAAGGCCAACAAATACGGCGTGGTGCTCCTCACGGGCATCGCATCGCCCCAACTCCTCGAGAGCGATATTCGGCAGATGTGCTCTTTCAGCTCAATACGCTTTGAGGACCACCACAACTTCACGAAGAAGGACATCGACCTGATTGCTGCAAAAATCAGTGAGCACGACAGTGGCAACACCATCGTGGTGACAACTGAGAAAGACGCCATGCGACTCATTGAATATATGCGCAACAACCCCTCCGACGACGTTGAATTCATACGCAACCGATATAAGAACTTTTATGTCATTCCCGTGGAAGTGAAATTCATGAAGGAGATGGAAGCTGAGTTCAACCAGTTGATTCTAAGCTATGTGCAAAAAAATTCACGCACAAGTACATTGAACTGGAAATAATATCGGTAATTTATAACAGAATAAACAACCACACATAAAACGAAAAAGAAAGATGGCGACAGATATCAGCAAACTTGGCGAATTCGGACTAATCAGGCATCTCACCCAGCACATTGGCATCAAGAACAAAGAGACTCACTACGGCATTGGCGACGACTGCGCTGTGCTGAATTATTCTGATGAGAAAGACCTTCTGGTGACTACTGACCTTCTGATGGAAGGCATTCATTTCGACCTGACCTACATGCCGCTGAAGCACCTGGGCTACAAGTCCGCAATGGTGAATTTCAGCGATGTGTATGCGATGGGAGGCACACCTAAACAAATCACTGTGAGCCTGGCATTAAGCAAGCGCTTCGGCGTCGAGGACCTTGAGGAGTTCTATGCCGGCCTGCAGATTGCCTGCGATGCCCACCAGGTAGATATCGTAGGAGGCGACACCACACCATCTCTGACAGGGTTCGCCATCAGCATCACCTGCATTGGTGAAGTGGAGAAAGGCAAGGCCATCTACCGCAACGGAGCCAAGGAGACGGACCTGGTATGTGTGTCTGGCGATCTGGGTGGAGCCTATATGGGGCTGCAGCTCTTGGAGCGCGAGAAAGCCGTATACTACCAGCAACTGAAGGAGGCAAACCAGCTGAAGGGCGACGCACGGGAACGGGCTCTGAAGAGCATGGAGGCATCGCAGCCCGACTTCCATGGAAGAGAATACCTGCTTGAGCGTCAGATGCGTCCGCAGGCACGGCGCGACATCATCGAACGGCTGCGCTCTGCCGGCGTCCAGCCAACTGCGATGATGGACATCAGCGACGGGTTGTCGTCCGAACTGATGCATATTTGCAGCCAGTCGAACACAGGATGCAGGATATACGAGGAACGCATACCGCTTGACTACCAGACTGCGGTAATGGCGGAGGAACTGAACCTGAATGTGACTACATGTGCATTGAACGGCGGAGAGGACTACGAACTGCTCTTCACCGTGCCCATCACCGACAACGAGAAGATGGAAGAGATGGAGGACGTGAAAGTCATTGGCTACATCACAAAGCCTGAACTGGGCATGGCTCTCATCACACGCGACGGCAATGAGTTCGAGCTGAAAGCCCAGGGATGGAATCCGCTGAAAGATGAAGAATCATAATAAGTGAAAAGTGAAATCTTGGAGCAGCGAGTGCAAAGTCAAACATGTTTGAACTTTGCCGAAATCTCCGTTTTAGCCGAATACGATGCCAAGCTTGCTTGAGCATTGTTGAGGCGTAGGAGATTCACCGAAGGT
>CAMOTI010000041.1 GCA_946625675.1 uncultured Prevotellaceae bacterium
CTGTTGTTACCTAAAAATCTTTTTACCTAATGATAATACCTTTGTATTTTGTTGTATCCTGACTGTTTATCTTTTTGACGATGCAAAGTTACGGCGACTTTTCCGTTTGACAAGAGCTTTTTAAAGAAAAATATCGTTTTAATAGTATTTTCTTGATGTATGTCAATGATTGTGTTCGCACACACATGTTTTCGAGCATATTTTGCAATTTAGGTGGTCTTTTTTCACACCCTTTTGTGTGGTTAAAAAATAACGTGTCCCCCTTTCTCCGTCATATCATATTTTCCGTCTCCAGAGCAATTAATACTTTTCACTATTCACTTTTCACTTTTCACTCAAATGCCGTCGGTCATATTCTTCTTTTGTACGCTTCCAGCGGTTGTGGGTCCAGAGATAATATTGGGGCTCTCTACGCACGCTCTCCTCCAGCAGCTCGAAGAACCGGCGGCTGATTTCGTTCTCCGGCATATCCTTCGCGTTTTCAGTTATCAGCACCACGTTCGTCTCGTAATAGCCGCGTCTGACGCGGCGCATGTCCAGATAGTACACGGCGTTGTTCATCTTGCGCATGATCCGCTCGCCGCCTGTGAATACGGGCGTGTAGGGATGGTTGAGGAAAGGAAGCCAGAGGTGGATGTTCTCCCATTTCGGTGCCTGGTCGCTGATGTATCCGAAGAGGTTTCGCTGGTTCTCCTTCTTGTATTGTACGATATAGCGCAGTATATGTTTCTTCTTGACGGGGGTGCCTTTATGTGCGGCACGGATCTTACGGAACACGCGGTCCACGGCGTCGTTGCGTAGAGGGTGGTAGATCAGTCCAACCACGGCTGTGTCCTCATATCTTGAGTAGCCCAGGTTGAATGCCGAGTGCCATTCCCAGTTACAGTAATGGCCCAGGATGGCGGCACAGTCCTGACCTTGGTCGTAACGGGCCTCCACCTGGTCCATACCATGGTAGATATTGCGTTTCTTCAGTTTCTCGTGGCTGATGGTAAGCAGTTTGAACGTCTCGAAGACATAGTCGCAGAACCACTGGTAGAATTCCTTCTCTATCTTCTTGATCTCTTTCTCGCTTTTCTCGGGGAAAGAGCTGGTCAGGTTCTTCCTTACAATCTTCCTTCTGTACCTTATTATATAATAAACGATAGGATAGATGCAGTTTGACAGCCCGTAGAGAGCCCAGAAAGGAAGGAGTGAAATCAAATAAATAACACCATATACTAAATAATAATGCAACTGTTTCATTGATATGTCTGCTTAACGTGATTTGATATGTCTGCTAACTGTGGTTAAAAAATACAACCAGATTCCTTAATTACCATCGCCGGAGTAAATAAACTTTTCACTATTCACTTTTCACTATTCACTTAAAAACTTTTCACTTTCTTTTTTTCGTTTTCTTTTCAATCACCTCATAGAACGGTGTCTTCTTGCTGCTTGTGCCAGGGGCTGCCTCCAGCTTCTTCACGAACTCGAAGTCCAGCTGCTTCTGCATCAGGTTGGCTCTCACCACACGAATCTGAATCTTGTCGCCAAGGCAGAACTTATGGTGCGTTTTGCGGCCCACAAGCGCGTAGTTGCGGTCGTCGAAGTCGAAGGCTTCCTCGCCGAGGAACCGTACGGGGATAAGGCCCTCGCAGCGGTTCTCTATGATTTCGGCATAGACACCGAACTCGGTCACGCCGCTGATTTTTGCCTCAAACTCCTCGCCGATTTTGTCTGACAGGAACTCCACCTGCTTGTACTTGATGCTCGCGCGCTCGGCGCTTGCGGCAAGTTGCTCCATGTCCGAGGCGTGGTCGCACAGGTTCTCGTATTTCTTCTGACTGGCGTTTGCGCCTCCGTTGGCATAGCGGGTCAGCAGACGGTGAACCATCAGGTCGGGATAGCGACGGATGGGCGAAGTGAAGTGGGTGTAGTAGTCGAAGGCAAGTCCGTAGTGACCGATATTCACCGTGCTGTAGCGGGCTTTCATCATCGCGCGGAGCGACATCGTCTCTACAAGCTCTTCCATCGGCTTGCCTTTCGCCTCCTTCAGCATCGCGTTCAGGCTTTTGGCTACCTCCTGACGGCTGCCTTGCGTGCGGATCTGAAGGCCGAAGCGGGCGATGAATTTCTCGAGGCTCTCCAGTTTGTTGGGGTCGGGAACGTCGTGGATGCGGTAGGGTAGGGTCTTGGCTTTCTCGCCTTTCTTCAGGTTCTTGCCTACGCTCTCGGCTACCGTGCGGTTGGCGAGCAGCATGAACTCCTCAACCAGCTTGTTGGCGTCCTTGGCCCGCTTGAAATAGACGCTCAGAGGCTTCCCTTTCTCGTCTATCTCGAACCGGACCTCCTCACGGTCGAAGTCCACAGCCCCGTTCTTGAAGCGCTGTGCACGAAGTTTCTTGGCCATACGGTTCAGGGTCACCAGTTCTTCTTTGTAGGTCTCGGTAGGGCATGCACCCTCGGCAAGGGGCTGCTCTGGAGTGGGGGTCTTCAGGTCGTCCTCCGATGCCTCACCGATTTGTTCCAGCATGTACTGTACTTCCTCGTAGACGAAGCGGCGGTTGCTGTTGGTCACGGTGTGAGCTATCTTGTAGTCCAGCACCTCCGCGTCGTCGTTCATCGTGAAGATGACGGAGAAGGTCAACTTGTCCTCGTTGGGGCGAAGGGAGCAGATGAAGTTGCACAGACGCTCAGGAAGCATCGGGATGGTGCGGTCCACGAGATAGACGGACGTGCCACGCTGCTGTGCCTCCTTGTCGATCACGGAACCTTCCAGAACGTAATGCGACACGTCGGCGATATGCACGCCTACCTCCCACAGGCCTTTCTCCAGCTTACGGATGGAGAGCGCGTCGTCGAAGTCCTTGGCGTCGCGTGGGTCGATGGTGAAGGTGGTGACGTCGCGCATGTCCACGCGCTGGCTCACTTCCTCTGGCGTGATGCCTGGGTCTATCTGGTCGGCGGCACGCTCCACCTTCTCCGGATATTTGTAGGGCAGACCAAACTCGGCGAGTATGGCATGCATCTCTGTGTCGTTCTCGCCGCTGGCGCCAAGCACGTCAACCACCTGGCCCACCGGGTTGTGGGCGTGCTCCGGCCAGTCGGTGATCTTCACCAGCGCCTTCTCTCCGTTCTTGCCCCCCTTCAGCTTGTCAAGCGGAATCAGTATGTCGTGGGGAAGCTGGCCGTTGGGTGACACGAGGAAGGCGGCATGCTTGCTGATCTGCAGTATGCCGATATAGGGCTTGTCGTTTCGTTTCACAATCTCAACCACCTCGCCTTGAAGCTTCTTGCTGTTCTTCCGCTTGGCAAACAGGCTGACTTTCACCTTGTCGCCTGGGAGGGCATGCATGGTGTCCTCGTCATAGACGCTTACGCCCACACCGTCGGGAAGGTCCACGAAGTTCTTGCCGCCGGCAGTACGGGAGAACACGCCCTCGCAGATCTGGGAGTGCCCGTTGTACGATACCTCGCCGTCCTCGTTGTGGGTCACCTCTCCGTCCTCAATCATCTCGTTCAGGATGTCGACGGCCAGCATCTTCAGCGGGCCACTGGTCAGTTTCAGTGTGCGAAATATGCCCTTGATACTGTAATATTCACCTGGCTGTTGGCTCAACAACTGGGTGATGAGCACGCGCAACTCTTTCTTGTTCAAACTTTTCTTGCTTTTCTTGCCGTTCTTTGCGGCCTTCGATGTTTTCTTTGCCTTTGCCATAGTCACTTCGTGTTTATTTTGTAGGTGGAAAACTCCGTTTTTTTCGTTCTATCGGCAAAAATACGCATATTTTTTCAAAACTCCAAATGATTGTGATTATCTTTTTTCAAAGGAGAATTTCCGAATTTGTCAAAAAAGCGTTCAATCAAAAGCAAAAAGACAGATTAATTATTATTTCTTCAGATTTTCAGCCACAGATAAATTAGTGTAGAGCCACTTTTTATGTTTACAGAGTTGATTTTTACGGATAAAGTGTGTGAATATCAGTAAAAAGTTGTAACTTTGCACCGAATTTGCCATTTTGGTCAAAGAAATCATGCACAGAAATGCGATTTTGTGCATTGTGTATTTTGTAAAATATATAGGAAGAAGAATGTTAGAACCAACGAAAATATTGATAACGGGTGCCAGCGGGTTTATTGGCAGTTTCCTGTGTGAGGAGGCGCTGAAGCAGCAGATGTCGGTATGGGCTGGCGTTAGGAGTACTTCGAGCCGTAAATGGCTTCAGAACGAGTGGCTTCAGTTTCAGACGCTTGACATGGCCAACCGTGACGTGCTTCACTCACAACTGTCGCATTTCAAGGAAAACCACGGAAAATGGGACATTGTCATTCATGCTGCAGGGGCTACTAAATGCCTCAACCCCGAGGATTTCGACACGAACAACTACGACTGCACCATGAACCTCGTCGAGGAGCTCAAGGAATTGAACATGATACCGAAGATGTTTGTATATATGAGCTCACTCAGCGTACTCGGACCAATCAAGGAGGAGCGGAAAGTGCAGCGAAAGTCACTGGGAGCGGAAACAGACGAAGACGACAAAGCTGCGGCAGCACCTGGTGTATATGAGCCTATGAGGGCTACGGATGAGCCTCAGCCTAACACGGCATATGCCACAAGCAAGAGCAAGAGCGAGAACTACCTCAAATGCCTCGGATATGAGTTCCCCTATGTCATTTTCCGGCCTACGGGCGTGTATGGTCCTCGGGAACGCGACTATTTCCTGCAGTTCAAGAGCATCAAGAACCACGTCGACTTCTCCGTGGGATTTAAGCCGCAGGAACTCACTTTTGTCTACGTGCAAGACCTCGTCGGAGCCATTTTCGCGGCCGTCAACAAGGTGCTGACAGAGGGAATCGAACAAATCAACCACAAGATTTACCATGTGAGCGACGGAAACATCTATTCTTCACGGCAGTTCAGCAACTACATCCAGAAGGAACTGGGGGTAGGTAATGTGCTGCATATCAAGGCACCTCTCTTCGTACTGCGTATCGTTTGCGCCATCTCGGAGTGGTTTGCGGGAGTGAGAGGTACTGTCTCCACGCTCAACAGCGACAAGTACAAGATTCTAAGCCAGCGAAACTGGAGCTGCGACATCGAGCCGATGCTCGAAGAGCTGGGGTATAAGCCTCAGTGGGATCTCGAACGCGGCGTGAAGGAGACGGCGGCATGGTATAAGTCACACGGATGGCTGAAGTAGAGACGCCCCGTGGGGCGTCTTCATACTCGGAACATCAACGCTAATAATAACAAGATGCCTCACGGGGCATCTCTACACCCAAAGAATAACTTGTTTTCAGGACTTTCCAAATATCTCAAACGAGAAAAAGAGGACGGGTTCGTCAGTTTCGAGACCGTCACTATAGCGTATATCCTCATCACCAGCGTCATGATTGCGGTGGAGTGGGGGAGTCTCAACAATCCCCTGCGTATGCTCATGGTCAGGGGAATTGTACTGGCTGCAATAGCCTTGATGAACGGGATTTACAGGCTTTATCCATGCAGGGCGCTTATCCTGCTGCGTACGGCCTGGCTCTTCGCCATGCTCATCTATTGGTATCCGGAGACGTATGAGTTCTGCAGTCATTTCGACTATAAGGACCACATCTTCGCGGCCATCGACTATCGTGTGTTCGGGTGTCAGCCGTCCCTCGTGTTCGACCAGATCCTCAGCTCCACTTTCTGGTATGAGCTCTTCAACCTCGGATACACGTCATATTACTACCTCATGATATCCATGATCGTGTTCTATTTCCTGGCAAGGTATGAGCAGTTTAGGTGGGCGACATTCGTTTTCCTCGCGTCGTTCTTCATGTTCTACCTCGTGTTTGAGTTCCTGCCGGTTGCCGGACCACAGTATTATTACTGTGCCAACGGCGTGGAGATGGGCTTGACAGACCATTTCCCCGAGATGCACGACTATTTCAGAACACACACCGAGATTCTGCCGCTCGAGGTGAGAGGACCTTTCAGTAAGATGGTACTGGCGGCACAAGTGGCGGGTGAGCACCCGACGGCTGCTTTCCCAAGCAGCCATGTGGGCATGACCACGGTCACGCTCATCCTCGCATGGAAGACGCGATGCCGCAAGTTCTTCTGGATACTTTTACCGTTTGCAATCGTGCTCTTTTTCGCAACTGTCTATGTCAAAGCACATTATGCCGTCGACTCTGTGGCGGGCATCCTTTTCGGAAGCCTTTTCTTCTGCATCACCAGTGCTGTCTACAGGCGTTATGTAGAGAAGAAGCCGGTTGTGAGACCTGTCTGACTTGCAGACACAAAATGAAATAATCAAGGCGGATTGTGCGTTATATCACAATCCGCCTTGAATGTATTCAACTGTTTTAATGAGATTAAAAAATAACTTGCTTCACCGTCTTTTCCATTGAAATGACAGTCATAGCTGACTATCGTTTTGTCTTCTCGTCTTCTCGTCTTTTTGTCTTCATCAAAACGATATAATTTATTTTTTTCAGTTACTTAATGGTACGACAGTAAAACTACTTATGTACCAGGGTGCCGATTTCCTCGCCTTCCATCACCTTCTTGAGGTTACCAGGGATATCCATGTTAAACACATAAATCGGAAGGTTGTTGTCGTTGCACATCACGATGGCGCTGAGGTCCATCACTTTCAGCTTCCGCTCCACCACCTCGTCGTAGGTGATGTCGTGGAATTTCGTGGCGCTTGGGTCTTTCTCGGGGTCAGCGGTGTAAACGCCGTCCACACGGGTTCCTTTCAGCATCACGTCTGCCTCAATCTCCACTCCACGGAGCGACGAACCGGTGTCGGTCGTGAAGTAAGGCTGGCCGGTACCACCCGACATGATGACAACCTCTCCGCGTTCCATCGCTTCGATGGCCTTCCATTTGGAGTAGAACTCGCCGACCGGCTCCATGCGTATGGCGGTCAGAACACGGTTCTTGCAGCCGATGGCACCGAGTGCACTGCTCAGACCCAACGAGTTAATCACTGTGGCACACATACCCATCTGGTCGCCCTTTACTCGGTCAAAGCCTTTGCCGGCTCCCTGAAGACCGCGGAAGATATTGCCACCGCCTATCACGATGCCAATCTGTACTCCCATGTCATGGATTTCCTTCACCTGACGGGCATACTCATTCAGACGCTCCACGTCGATACCATAACCTAATTTGCCAGCGAGACTCTCGCCGCTCAGTTTCAACAGAATTCTTTTAAATCTTGCCATTGTTATTATTATGTTTAAAGTTTTATGTTTAATGTTTAAAGTTTAAATATCGTATATCAGTAGTTCGTTGACACTTTTACACCTCCTTAGAGAGGGTAATATATCATTCCTTAGAAATGATACAGCTAAGGT
>CAMOTI010000042.1 GCA_946625675.1 uncultured Prevotellaceae bacterium
GTTCCGAACAGCAGGCTGGAGGTGAGCCGCAGTGTGAAATGTCCGAACTGTGGCTGTCCCTTGTTCGTGAATTTTGTGGACGAATATGGCTCGGAGACTCCGTCAGAGCCCTCATCACAAGATGGAGGTGAGACCGTCTATGGCAGTACACAGGCATCGGGCGCCTATCTCGAATATGAGGGAATGCGGTACGACATAGAGCAGGACGTGACGGTGGTGGGCCGACGTGCCGGCACTTCGACTGCCGACATCCAGATTGACTCTCAGGACATGTACATGGGACGTCATCACGCTGTCATCACCCGCAAGACGGACTTCAGCGGCAACACCGTCTATTCGCTGAAATGCAAGGATGCCAAGAACGGCTTGACGGTAAATAACATCCCCGTAGGAGAGAGCGGTGAGACCGTACTGCTCGACGGCGCGAATATCCGTATGGGCCATACCGTCGTGGTGTTCAGGCTCAAGACCGAAAGCTGATTCCCCCCCTTAACCAATAAAAAAAACAACGGGGCAGTCGATGCTCCTCAAGAAACGAGTATATATGAAATTCAGATTAGCACAACCACAGTTTATCCACGAGATAGGCAAACGAAACAATCAGGAAGACACGCTCTTCCCCAGTGCCGGACAAGCCACGGCCGACGACCGTCTGTTCATCGTCTGCGACGGCATGGGAGGCCATGAGCACGGTGAAGTGGCGAGCCGCATTGTCTGCGAGACGTTCTCTTCCTACGTTCTTGAGCACGTGGGGCCCGACACGGTCTTCACTGACGATATGTTCAATGAGGCGCTTCAGCTGGCCTATGCGGAGCTTGACAAGGCCGACACAGGCACCAGCAACAAGAAGATGGGCACGACCCTCACATTCCTGCTCTTCCACAAGGGCGGCTGCTTCATGGCCCACATCGGCGACAGCCGTATTTACCACGTGCGGCCGGATGAGAACCGGTTCCTTTATATGTCGCGCGACCATTCTCTCGTGTTCGAGCTTTTCCGCAGCGGCGAGATCAGCTATGATGAGATGAAGACTCACCCGAAGAAGAACATCATCACCAGGGCGATGATGCCCGGCGAGGACAACCGTGTGGCCGCCGAGACGGTGAACACGACAGACATCCAGCCTGGCGACTACTTCTACCTGTGCTCTGACGGCATGCTGGAGCAGTCGGAGGAGAGCGACATCATGGGAATCCTCTCCAGCGAGAACACGGACGAGGCCAAGCAGCAACGGCTCATTTCCGCCACACTCGACAACAAGGACAACCACACGGCTTATATCCTTCGCGTGGAGGCGGTGGAGGCGGAGCCCGGCGACTCCGACCAGCGCAATGATGAGTCTACGTCGCGCAGCAATGTGGTGAACTACCTGCCTGAGCTGAACAAGGTGGTTGTGACGAAGGTGGCCACGGGCGACTTCGTGAGCGACGGCCCCGTGGAGGAGAAGGTGAAGAAGAAATTCCCGTGGGTGAAGATCATGCTCCTGTTGATAGCCGTGTCTGCCTTCACCCTGTTCTATTACATTCCCAAGCAGCGAGAGGAGGCCGTACTCAACTGGGAGAAGAACCAGGAGAAGAGCACGATCAAGGATACGCTGACCAACTACAACAACCCCGACGAGCGGTCGTATGCCCAGGAGAAGCGTGACTCCATCGAGGCGGCTCAGAAAAAGGCGGCAGAGGCCAAGAAGAGCGGAAGCGGATCCAGCGTGAGAAGCACCGACCGCGGAAGCCAGAAGCAGAACCGGCCGAAGCAGAACACAGAGCAGAGGCGGGAGAAGAAGCGCGACTCGAAGCCCCGCGATCCCCAGCCTGTAGAGAGGAAAGAGTCCTCAGGTGGAGGCGGCGCATCCCAGCCGTCTGCCGCACCGGCGCCTGCACCCACTCCTGCTCCTCAGACAGCCGCACCTGCCGCACCTCCCGTTCAGCAAGGTGCGATAGACGAGAGCTTCCAATAGCTAACAAATTAGAAAATGAGCTGAATATGTATGTACCACCTTTTACAATTACACCAGAAGCCATCAATTTGATAGCGGAAATCTCAGGTCAGATAGAGCGCTATGCCATACGGTTGGAGCAAGAAGACGGACTGAGACTTCGTAGAGCAAACCGTATAAAGACCATCCACTCGTCGCTTGCGATAGAAGGCAATACGCTGAGCGAAGACGAAGTACGTGATATTCTTGATGGAAAGACAGTCGTGGCACCGCTGAAGCAAATACGGGAGGTAAAGAACGCTATTGCCACTTACGAATTGTATACAAAGTTGGATCCATTCAATATGAATGATTTACTAAAGGCTCATGGGGTGATGATGCAGGCGTTGGCGGATGATGCAGGACATTTCCGCCGTACTGGTGTGGGCGTCTTTTCAGAAAAGGGACTCGTCCACATGGCTCCTCCAGCGGAACGGGTGCCTCTGCTGATGAACGACTTGTTTGATTGGCTGAATTCGGCAAAGGATCATCTGCTTATACGCAGTTGTGTGTTCCACTACGAGTTTGAATTTATACATCCTTTCTCTGACGGTAACGGCAGAACCGGCCGCTTGTGGCAGTCACTGATATTGGGAAAACTGCATCCTCTGTTTGAACATCTGCCAGTGGAAAACATGGTGTATACGAATCAACAAGACTATTACGACGCCATCACAACCAGCAACAAAGAGGGGCAGTCGGGGCCGTTCATCAACTTTATGTTGAGGGAGATATATAAGACTTTAAAAAAACATCAAGGAGAGCCCCTTACTGATACAACTCCTTCGAGAGTTCCTATTAAAATTCCTAATAAAATTCCTAATAAATTAAAAAGAATGTTTCCTGGTTTGTCGGATGCTGCATGGAATGTGTTTATGAGCATTAAAAGCAATCCATCTATAACTTCCCAGGAATTAGGAGAAGCATTGGGCATCAGTGACCGAATGGCCCGTAAACACATCTCTGTACTTCGTGAGCAGGGGCTCATCGCTCGTGTGGGCAGCAACAAGACAGGCTGTTGGAAAATAACAATTGACCGGTGAAGCACGGTCAAACACTGTGTGTGAGTATCTTTTTTTCTGATTTTTACTGATAAATTGAATAATTATTCGTAACTTTGCAGTCGAATTACAGATTTGTTATTTATTGTGGATAGATTTGGGCTGCTTGCAACCACAGAAAAAAATGCTAAAACGACAACAGCGGATTTATTGTCCGGGGCAATGCCGGGCAATAAATGCAAGAAAGTCGATGCATCTCCCCATTTTCTTTCCCACACTTTTAAATTTTTTCCAATATCAACTAAAACTTTAAAGTATGGGTTATTTATTTACTTCAGAATCAGTTAGTGAAGGTCATCCCGACAAAGTGGCTGACCAGATTTCCGATGCCATCCTCGACAACTTGCTGGCTTACGACAAGGACTCGAAGGTGGCGTGTGAGACGCTCGTGACGACGGGTCAGGTGGTGCTGGCCGGTGAGGTGAAGTCAGAGACATATATTGACTTGCAGGACGTGGCGCGCAAGACGATAGAACGTATCGGCTACACGAAGGCAGAGTACCAGTTCGACTCCAAGAGCTGCGGCGTGTTCTCCGCCATTCATGAGCAGAGCGGCGACATCAACCGCGGCGTGGAGCGCGAGAATCCTGACGACCAGGGAGCCGGCGACCAAGGAATCATGTTTGGTTATGCCACGAACGAGACGTCCAACTACATGCCGTTGCCGTTGGAACTGAGCCACCATATCCTGCGCACGTTGGCGGCCATACGCCGTGAGGGCAAGGAGATGACCTATCTTCGTCCCGACTCGAAGAGCCAGGTGACGGTGGAATACAGCGAAGAGGGCAAGCCGCTGAGAATCGACACCATCGTGGTGTCGACCCAGCACGATGACTTCATCGCGCCTGCCGACGCGACGGAGGCAGCCCAGGCAGCTGCCGACGCAGCGATGCTGGAGCAGATCCGCCGCGACGTGGTGGAGATCCTGATACCGAGGGTGGTGTCGGAGATAGAGAGCGAGTCGGTGAAGGCTTTGTTCAACACAGAGATAACGTACCACGTGAATCCCACAGGTAAGTTTGTGATTGGTGGTCCACACGGCGACACCGGCCTGACAGGCCGTAAGATCATCGTGGACACTTACGGAGGCAAAGGAGCTCACGGCGGCGGCGCTTTCAGCGGCAAGGACCCTTCGAAGGTGGACCGCTCTGCTGCCTATGCCGCACGTCATATCGCCAAGAACCTGGTGGCGGCCGGTGTGGCCGACGAGATTTTGGTTCAGCTGAGCTATGCCATCGGCGTGGCCGATCCGGTGAGTATCTATGTGAACACCTACGGAAAGAGCCATGTCGGATTGAGCGACAATGAGATAGCAGAAAAAATCCAGGCCTTGTTCTCTCTCCGACCCAAGGCGATAGAGGACCGCCTGAAACTCCGCAACCCGATCTACAGCGAGACAGCCGCCTACGGCCATTTCGGTCAGGAGAACCGGGTGGTGACGAAGGAGTTCCAGAACCACTACCAGGGCGACAAAAGCATGGAGGTGGAGCTGTTCACGTGGGAGAAATTGGACTACGTTGACAAGGTGAAGGCTGCGTTCGGACTGGTTTAGGCTTGGTTTTTAGACGCTATGTATGGCGTCTCTACAACAAAAAAATAGAGTTGTGGCAGGATTTTTAGGGAAATACTCAGAGAAGCTGAATGCCATTTGCGACACACTGCGAATGGCATCGGATCAGCCCGACAGCCTCTCTGCCGCTGGCGGCGGAGGGGTGGCGGGCATCAGCCGCACGCACAGCGAGAGCTTCAGCTCGTGGACAGCGGTGTCGCTGGTGGTGCTTACGGTGATGGTCTTCATTATCGTCTACCGTCAGCGCCAGTATGTGGCGTACAGGCTTCGTGACTTTTTCTCGCGCGACGAGCTCTATACGTTCTCACGTCCTCAGTCCGTGTCGAACAACTATTTCGCCATGGGCTCCTTGTTGCTGTTGTCATGCTGCTCGCTCGGACTGATTGTGAGTGGTCTGCCGATGTATTATCCAGTGGTGGGACAGATGGGAAGCGGATTCCACCTGGGCCTGAAAGTGGCTTGGTGGTCGTTGCTGTTCTTCTTGCTGAAAGGACTGGTTTATGGCGTGGTCAACTGGGTGTTTTTCCGCCATGAGCAGAACGTGAGATGGGTGAGTTCCTACTTCTTCCTGACGGGCGTTTTCAGCTTCCTTTTGTACCCGTTTGCACTGATTGAACTGTATGCAGGACTGTCGAGAAAATTGCTAACTGTGATATTACTTTTTCTGTTCATTACGTACGAAATATTGTTGTTTTATAAGCTAATTGTGAACTTTCGGGCCAAAAGATATGGTTATCTGCTAATTTTTTTGTACTTTTGCGCCGTCGAATTACTACCCGCATTGTTTGTGTGGCAAAAAATCCGTCAATAGAGGGTTGGGTCAAGCTTCGAAAGATGGTGCCATACGAGTTACAATGATGGACATGAGAGCTTCCATCGTATTAGTTTTTTAAAAGTAAAAGATTACAATTAAGGATACCGACATTCAGCCGGCAAAATTTTTATTAAATGACTCCTAAAATACTTATTTCACAGCCAAAGCCGCAGACCGCCAAGTCCCCTTATTTTGAACTGGCGGAGAAGTATGGTTTGGAGATGGTCTTCCGACCTTTTATCAAAATCGAGCCAATGGCCGCGAAGGACTTCCGTCAGCAGAAGGTGTCAATTCCAGGTCATACAGCCGTGGTCTTCACTTCACGTCATGGCATCGACCACTTTTTCAACCTGGTGAAGGAACTGCGGGTGGTCATCAAGTCCGACATGAAGTATTTCTGCAAGTCGGAGCAGGTGGCTCTTTACATTCAGAAATACGTTCAGTATCGCAAGCGTAAGGTGTTCTTCCCTGAGACGGGAATGATAGACGACCTGATCCAGATCATGAAGAAGCATCCCGACGAGAACTATTTCGTTCCTCAGTCGT
Organism: uncultured Prevotellaceae bacterium; assembly: GCA_946625675.1. Lineage (GTDB taxonomy): Bacteria > Bacteroidota > Bacteroidia > Bacteroidales > Bacteroidaceae > UBA3839. The sequence continues at coordinate 5,967 of CAMOTI010000042.1, forward strand.
CGGCCCACAATGATGACCTGAAGAACAAGCTCGACGAGGCTGAGCTTCAGCACGACGAGGCTGTGATGTACTATACCGTGAGCAATGACTTCACGCCCGACGAGCCATTCGACTACAACATGCTGGTGTTCTTCAGCCCTGAGGGTATCAACTCGTTGGTGAAGAACTTCCCCGATTTCCAGCAGGACGACATCGCCATAGCCTGTCTGGGCCAGAAGACGATAGAGGCTGCGGAAGAGGCTGGGCTCCGTGTGGACATGAAACCTACGCCGACTCTCCGCTCAGTACCTGCTATCATAGAGGATTTCATCAAGAATCACAAAAAAAGCGAAATCAAGCCGAAAAAGAAATGAGCAATGAGTTTCACGCTTCCTAAAGCAGAACGAATCAACAGCAAAATCACTATTGATAAACTCTTCAGCGGCGGAAACACGGCAATGACCGTGTTTCCGCTCCGTGCTATTTTCATGGTTGAGCCTGAGGGGGAGTCTGGGGCTGAGTCGCCATTGGTCCAGATGATGGTGAGCGTGTCGAAACGCAGGCTGCGCCACGCTGTCGACCGTAACCGCCAGAAGCGTCAGATCCGTGAGGCCTACCGTCTGAACAAGTGCGAGCTGGCTGAGATGTGCGCTCAGAAGGGCGTGCGCGTGTATATCGCGTTCGTAAGCCTTGCAGAGGAGCCGTGCACTACAGAGCGGATTGAACGCAGCATGGTGAAGCTGCTGAGGAAGACGATGGAGAAGCTGAGTTGATTGACGATTGACGATTTATTTGGATATTTTATTATTTTGGCTATTTGCCATGCGGATGGATTAGTTTGAAGGCATAGTTTGAAGACATAGTTTGAAGACGCCCCACGGGGCGTCTCTACATCAAAACGAGGCAACTATTATATTTACGATATGATTGCTTTTTTGATATAACCATGAAATACCTGCGATACATATTGCTTCCTTTTCAGTTTTTGCTGAAGTGGATAGGGAAAGTGATGGTGTGGATACTATTGCTGCCTATCTATTTCTATAAGAAATGTATCTCTCCGCTCACTCCTCCTGCCTGTCGCTACCGCCCCACGTGTTCTTCTTACGCTGTGGAGGCACTGAAGAAGCACGGGCCTGTGAAGGGGCTTTATCTGGCCGTCTGGCGCATTCTGCGATGCAATCCCTGGGGAGGATACGGCTACGACCCTGTGCCGGATGAGTTTCACTGGAACCTGAAATACCTCAAGCAATACCAGCGGCAGGAGGACTTTGAGGATGACTGCGGACATGAGCATGAAGAAAACAACAGCGGAAACGAGAAGTGAACTCGTTTCCGCTGTCGTTTTTTTTAGGGGGGGAGGCTAGGGGGCTGGATTTTCTAGAAGTTCTAGATATTCTAGATGCTCTAGATTTTTTAGATATTCCAGGTGCCTGGCCAATTCAATGTCAAAGCCTGGGCTTATTCGTTTTCGGGAGCCTGTCCGATGAGTTCCATGAACTCGTCGAGTTTCGGAGTGATGATGATTTGTGTGCGGCGGTTGCGCTGTTTGCCGATTTCGGTGTCGTTGCCCTCAAGCGGGTTGTACTCTCCTCGTCCTCCTGCGGTGAGGCGTTTAGGATCGACTCCATACTTGTTCTGGAGCTCCTGAACTACGCTTGACGCGCGCAGACATGAGAGGTCCCAGTTGTTTCGGATGTTCTCACGTGAGATGGGCACGTTGTCGGTGTTTCCCTCGATGAGCACGTCGTAGTCCTTGTAGTCCGTGATGATCTTGGCGATTTTGGAGAGGGTCTCGGAGCCACGCTCGTTGATTTCGTATGAACCGCTCTTGTAGAGCATGTTGTCGGCAAGAGAGATATAGACAACTCCCTTGAGCACCTGGATGTCCACCTCCTTGAGTTCCTCTTTCGAGAGTGAGCGTGTGAGGTTGTTCTGCAGCACGAGGTTGAGTGAGTCGCTCTTGGACTTCACTTCCACCAGGTGGCGGATGTACTGGTTGGACTCGTTGATTTGGTCAACGAGCTTCTCGATGGACACGTTGTTCTGGTTGGCGTTGGCCAGACTCTGGTTCAGGTTCCTCTGACTTTGGTTGAGGCTCTTCTGCAGTGTGGCGTTGTTGCGTTTGAGCTCGTCGTTGTTCTTTCTCAGGTCGGCAAGCTGTTCTTCCAGGCTGGTGATGCGGGCATTCTTTCCAGCGAGGTCCTCTCTGGTTGACTGCAGTGATGCAGTAAGTGACTTGTTTTCCGACTGGCAGTTGGCAAGGTCTTTCTTGCTTGCGCAGCTTGTGATGGTGAGTGCTGCAATGGCAATCGCAGCCATGGTGATGTTTCTTTTCATTGTACTTCTGTCTTTATTGCTTATGGTATTTCAAGGGCAAAGATAGTCATTTTTGGTTGAAAACGTGGAATGAACGGATGACAATCTTTGCTGTGATAAGTGTTTTTAATGATTCATGATGTAAAATTATCAATATTTAACGATTCGTGAAAAGTGATTCGTGAAAAGTGAATTTACCTTTTCCGCTGTGTTGGTATAGGTTGGTATAGTGGGTGTCTCGCCCGCACGAATGACCGACGAAGCACGGTCAGCATTTTCTTGGCATCATCTCGTCAGCATTTTCCTGGCATCAACTTTTCTTTCTCCGGAACAGCCACGCCACGGCAGCACCCGACAGGTTGTGCCACACGCTGAAGATGGCACCGGGGATGGTGGCGAGCGGATAGGCAGCGAAATGGAGTGTTGCCAGACTGCTGGCCAATCCTGAGTTCTGCATACCCACCTCGATGGAGATGGCGCGCTTCTTCGGCTCCGACAGCCGGAGCAGTCGTCCGATGAGATAGCCTAAGGCGAGTCCACAGACGTTGTGGAGCATGACCACGAGCACGATGATAAGTCCGCCAGCCAACAACTTCTCGGCATTGGCGCCAATGACGATAGCCACGATGGCGGCAATTGCCAGTGACGAGAAGGCGGGCAGATACTCGGTAATCCGCATGGTGAATCTTGGCCACAGCCACTTCACCACCAGTCCTACGGCGATGGGCAGGATGACCACCCAGAGAATGCTGAGGAACATGCTGGCCACATTCACTTGAATGCTCTTGCCCGCCAGTGCCCATGTGAGCAACGGTGTGAGCAGCGGGGCGAGTAGGGTGGAGACACCCGTCATGCCAACCGACAGAGCCAGGTCGCCCTTGGCCATATAGGTGATGACGTTGGAGGCGGTGCCTCCGGGGCAGCAGCCTACAAGCACCACGCCCAGTGCCAGCGCCTCGTCGAGCGAAAAGAGCCGGGAGAGTGCCCATGCCAGCAGCGGCATCACCGTGAACTGCGACAGACAGCCCGTGATGACATCTTTCGGCCGGCTGAACACAATACGGAAGTCTTGGAGGTTGAGCGTCAGGCCCATGCCAAACATCACCACGCCCAGCAGATAGTTGATCACCATGGGCGGAATTTGCTTGAATGTAGCGGGAAAGCATAGTGCCAGCACAGCTGCAGCCAGCACCAGCAGACCAAAATAGTCGGATATGTAACGGTAGAGTTTCATTTTCTTTCTTGTTTTCGTCGTTTTTTCAAACGGCTGTACGTTGTGGCGGGCGGGGAGTCGCCCCCGCCCGCCTGTGAGTTTGGTTTACTTTTCTTTTCTCCTGTTATTTGATTACGATTTTATTACCATTATTGATATATATTCCGCGAGCTTTGGGCTTGCTGCTGAGGCGTCGTCCGTCAGCGTGCATCCGTCTTTCAATATCAGCTTCACGTCGCCGCTGATGGCGATGCGCTCAGCGTAGGAGAACGTTGAGTTCAGCACATACCAGCCTGTGTCGAGGTTGTCCTCGTTGCTGTTTTCCAGTAGTGAGCTGGTGAGCACGGTAGGGTTGCTGGCTTTGCCATTATTTTTGTATATACTGGCCTCATATCCAAGATCAATCATCTGGTAGTAGATGTAGTTCACATCCTCTGCCCATGCCACCTGTGCGAGGGCGAACAGCAGGGCGAATGTCATCAGAATCTTCTTCATTGCGTTGTTTTGTTTAGTCTTACTGCTCCAATGGTATTTCCGGGTTCTGAACTGCCAGAGACATATCCTCCTGCGCGAGGTAGAACATATAGAGGATGCAGTCCTTTATGATTTACCTACTATTTTGCAATTTACAAATCCTCCCTTATACCTTTTTAGGTATAAAGCATTTAAATTGCAAAATTACTAATAAAATCTGAGAAATCAGCCTTTTAGGTGGAAATTTTTACGTAAGTGAACTGTTTTTCATATTTGCGGGCCCTGTTATCGTCAAAGTCCAGGGTCTTAACTACACAGAAAGAAAATTATAAGGAATTATCAGAAAATTTGCAAAACTATATTTTGGTTAAAATAGTATCATGAATATAGCAACCGTAAAAAATGAGTTGCCTCGTTTTGATGAAGTTAGAAGACGCCCCGCGGGGCGTCTCTACAACTGTCTTGCTTTTGTCCTGTCGCGTTTTGCCAGCTGTGTTTTTCCTTGTTTGTCGTAGATGTCTGCCCGTTGGATGAGGTGGGCTGGGTTTTGCGGCTCGAGCTTGATGGCCTGGTTGATGTCAACGAGTGCGAGGTCGAGGTTGTTGATGTCAGCGTACATGGAAGCCCTGACTGCATAAAGCTCCGCCTGGTCGGGGTGCTCTGTGATGAGGAACTCCATTCGTCGGATTGCCTCGCTCACCTTGTAGGTTTTTTGGAGTACGAGTGCCACTCCGAGGGCCGCATTGTAGTCAGCCGGGTGCCGCTCGAGTATGGTTTTGTAGTCCTGCATGGCCTTATCGTAGCTGCGGTTTTGGTAGTAGGCGAATGCACGGTAGTTGAGCGCTTCCTTGTTGTCGGGGCTGAGCTTGAGGGCGGCCGTATAGTCTTCGGCCGCCTTGTCGTATTGCTTGAGGTTGAGATGGAAGTTTGCCCTGGAGATCCTGACAGGCAGAGAGATGGGCAGGAGCTCGATGGACCGTGTGTAGTTGTACATGGCTTCTTCTGCCATCTTGGTGTTGGCCGTGTTGCTCCAGTAGAGCATCTCCTGTACGTGTCCGAGGTCATGGTGGACAAGTGCGTTGCGATGGTCGCCAGGGCTGAGCTTGAGCGCCTGGCGGTAGAGGGCTTCCGCCTTGTCGAGGCTGTCGTGCTGAGCGGCTTGATATGCCTGCTCGATGCATTGCTCGTAGGTCTGGGCAGGGGCGCTGAGTGCGGCGCAGAGGCAGAGAAGGAAGATGATGGTTATCCTGATGGGCATAGGTGAAGAGGTTTTTTCTAGATTTTCTAGACTCTCTAGATTTTCTAGATATTCTAGATTTTCTAGGCTTTCTAGGATTTATGAAAAAAAAATTATTTTCTGTATTTGTCCTCGTTGGGGTCTTCGAGCATGGAGAGATATGAGCTGTATCGGCTTTGGCTGATGTCGTGGCGCTCGACTGCCTGGAGGACGGCGCATCCCGGTTCGTGTGTGTGTGTGCAGTTGTTGAACCGGCAGTCTTTGGAGAACCGGAAGATGTCCTTGAAATAGTGGCTTACCTCCTCCCGCTCCATGTCGAACGTTCCGAATCCCTTGATTCCCGGCGTGTCGATGATGTATCCCCCTTCTCCCACCGGGAACATGGCAGAGAAGGTGGTGGTGTGCTTTCCTGTGTTGTAGGCGTCGGAAATCTCGCTGGTCTTGAGGTTGAGATCCGGGTAGAGGCAGTTGATGAGCGTGGACTTGCCCACGCCGCTGTTTCCGCTGAGCAGCGTCACCTTGCCGTCGAGCATCGTGCGCAGTTCCTCCACGCCGTCTCCAGTCTTCGCCGACACACATCGACATTCATATCCGATGGTGGTGTAGAGATGCACCATGCCGTCGAGCAGCTCGCGGTCCTCCTGGTCGAGCAGGTCGGTTTTGTTGAAAATGATAATGACCGGGATTCTGTATGCCTCAGATGAAGCCAGGAAGCGGTCGATGAATGTGGTGGAAGTCTCGGGTTGGCGCAGGGTGACGAACAGGAAGCACTGGTCCACGTTGGCAGCGATGATGTGCGACTGCTTCGACAGGTTAGTTGACTTGCGGATCACGTAGTTCTTCCTGTCCTCGATGCAGTTGATGAGTCCTGTGGATTCGTCGAGCGGCTCGAACGCCACGTTGTCTCCTATAGCCACGGGATTGGTGGAGCGGATTCCCTTAAGCCGGAAATTCCCCTTCACCTTACATTCCCATGTCTTGCCGTCGGCACACTCCACGGTGTACCAGCTGCCTGTGTTTCTGATGACGAGTCCTTGCATTTAGACGGTCATGATTTCCTTGTTCTTGGCCTCGAGCATCGTATCCACCTTCTTGATGTACTTGTCGTGGATTTTCTGGCATTTCTCCTCGCCGTCCTTGGCCACGTCCTCCGACACACCGTTTTTCACGCATTTCTTCAGCTTCTCGATGGCGTCGCGGCGGGCGTTGCGGATAGATACCTTTGCGGCCTCTGCCTCCTTGCTACATTGCTTCGTGAGTTCGCGGCGGCGCTCCTCTGTGAGTGGAGGTATGCCGAGACGGATGATTTCTCCGTTGTTCTCAGGCATGATGCCCACCTGCGAGTTGATGATGGCCTTCTCAATCACCTTGAACATGTTCTTGTCCCATGGCTTGATGGCTATGCTGCGCGCGTCGGGCGTGGTGAGGCTGGCTACTCCTGATAGCGGCACCATCGTTCCGTAGCTTTCCACTCTGATTCCGTCGAGAATATGCACATTGGCTTTACCGGCACGGATTCGGCTGAGCGAATCCTCGAGGTGCATCGAGGCCATCTCCATGCTTTCTTCGGCCTCGTCAAGATATTTTTTTACTTCGTCCATATTTTTTAAGTTTAGAGTTTAGAGTTTAGGGTTTAGAGTTGAGAGTTGAGAGTGAAGTTACTTTGGTTGAGAGAGTTGTGCGTTGGCTTTTGTTGGGCTGACTGGTCCGACTTGTCTGACCTGTCTGACCGGTCTCCGACTGGTCCGACCAGTCAGCAAAAAAGCCTTATAGGATGGTGCATCCGTTGCAGGGCTTGAGCTGCTTGAAGAAGTCGTTGCCCTTGTCGTCGACGAGAATAAACGCCGGGAAGTCCTCCACCTCGATTTTCCAGATGGCTTCCATGCCGAGCTCAGGATATTCCACACACTCGATGGACTTGATGTTGTTCTGCGCGAGGATGGCAGCTGGACCGCCGATGCTTCCGAGGTAGAATCCTCCGTGCTTCTTGCATGCGTCAGTGACAGCCTGCGTGCGGTTGCCCTTGGCGAGCATGATCATGGAAGCACCATGGTCCTGGAACTCGTCCACGTAGGGGTCCATACGGTTGGCTGTGGTCGGTCCCATCGAACCGCACGGCATTCCTTCCGGAGTCTTGGCCGGTCCGGCATAGTAGATGGGGTGATCCTTCATGTACTGTGGCATACCCTCGCCTGCGTCGAGTCGTGCTTTCAGTTTGGCGTGTGCGATGTCACGTCCCACGATGATGGTTCCGTTGAGCGACAGACGTGTGCTGACCGGGTACTTGCTGAGCAGCTTGCATACCTCGCTCATCGGCTGGTTGAGGTCCACCTTCACCACTTCTCCTTCGCCTTCCTTACGGAATTCTTCAGGTATGAGTTCGGCTGGGTTGTCGTCCATCTTCTCAATCCAGATACCGTCCTTGTTGATTTTCGCTTTGATGTTACGGTCGGCCGAGCAGCTGACACCCAGTCCGATAGGGCAGCTGGCTCCGTGGCGCGGCAGGCGGATGACGCGTATGTCGTGTGCCAGGTATTTTCCTCCGAACTGAGCTCCCAGTCCGATTTTGTAAGCCTCCTTGAGTAGCTCCTCCTCGAGGGCCACGTCGCGGAAGGCGCGTCCTGTCTCATCTCCTGTTGTGGGCAGGTTGTCGTAGAAATGGGTAGAAGCCAGCTTCACGGTCAGCAGGTTTTTCTCAGCCGACGTGCCTCCGATGACGAACGCGATGTGGTAGGGCGGGCATGCGGCCGTGCCTAGGCTCTTCATCTTGTCAACGAGGAAGGGAACGAGTGTTCCCGGATTTTGTATTCTGGCCTTCGTCTCCTGGTAGAGGTATGTCTTGTTGGCTGAACCACCGCCCTTGGTGACCATGAGGAAGCGGTACTCCATGCCTTCGGTTGCCTCGATGTCGATTTGGGCCGGCAGGTTGCACTTGGTGTTCACCTCCTCGTACATGGACAGTGGCGCATTCTGGGAGTAGCGCAGGTTGCACTCGGTGTAGGTGTCGAAAACACCGTGTGAGAGCGGCTCCTCGTCCTCGTAGCCGGTCCACACCTGCTGTCCCTTCTCGCCGTGGATGATGGCGGTGCCGGTGTCCTGGCAGAAAGGCAGGATTCCTTTCGCTGCCACGTCGGCGTTGCGCAGGAATGTGAGTGCGACGAACTTGTCGTTGTCGCTGGCTTCAGGGTCGCGCAGGATTTTTGCCACCTGCTCGTTGTGTGACCTTCTCAGCATGAAGCTCACGTCGTGGAATGCCGTCCTGGCCATCAGGCGCAGTCCCTCTGGAGCCACTTTCAGGATGGGGTGACCCTCAAAATCGCCAACGCTCACGTAGTCTTTCGTGAGCAGATAGTATTCAGTATCGTCCTTTCCCGTCTGGAACATGGGCGCATACTTGAATTCAACAGTTTTTGCCATAATGTTTTTAGAATTTTTGATCGTTATATTTGTTGGATTTAAGTTTCTTCGCTCCAAAATTACGATTTTTTTACCATAAAACCATTTTTTATTAGCAGTTTTTCGAGAAAAGACATTATTTTTTCTCACTTTTTAAATAATTATGAAATAAAAACGTTATCTTTGCACGGCATTAAGGCTGAAAAGTCAGTTTTTTTAAGGTAGTGTATCTATTGGAGGATTCAGGATTTTTCTTTTTATGCCTGATGTCGCAGATGTCCCCTTATTTTTGGCGATTTCTGCCTGCTAACTAACAATAAAAATCCACCGAGAACGAGATGACGGAGTCAAACACCGACATATTGGACCTTCTGGCTCGGATGGAGCCGATATCGCTTGACCAGATGTCTTCGATCAAGCTGATGAACAGGATAGACACGAAGTTCGTGACTTCGCGTCGTCTTTTGCTGGAGCTGCTCCGACGCGTGCAGGACAAATACTACGTCCAAGAAATCAACGGCGACCGAATCAGCCCTTACCGTACTACTTATTTCGACACCGACCGCTACACTCAGTATATGCAGCACCACAACCGGCATGCCAACCGCACGAAGGTGAGAGTACGCACTTATCTGAGCAGCGGCGACCTCACTTTCCTCGAGGTGAAGAAGAAGAACAACCACCTGCGCACGAAGAAGAAGCGGATCCAGGTGGACAGCCTGGAGACTGCCCTGCAGACGGAAGGTGCAAGCGAGCTGGTGATGAAGCGCACGGGACTGCGGTTTGAGGATATGCACCCGATAGTCCAGAACCATTTCGACCGCGTCACACTCGTGAACTACGGGAAGACCGAGCGTCTGACCATCGACTTCAACGTCCGTTTCCACAACTACGAGACCGGCAACGACTACGACACAGAGAACATCGTGATCATCGAGCTCAAGCGCGACGGCAACATCTTTTCGCCCATCACGAATATCCTGCGCGACCTGCATATCCACCAGACCGGTTTCTCGAAATGCTGCATCGGCATGGCAACCACCGACCCGGGACTGAAGCAGAACAACTTCAAGGAGAAGCTGCGTATGCTCCGGAAAATCAACAAGGACGAGACATACCAGATACGCGACACGTCGGAAGGGATAGAAGACAACACGTGATAGTATTTACGATTTACAATTTATTTCATGAACTTTGTCACGACTCAACAAAGCTCAAGCAAGCTTGACTTTGTTTTCGCTGCTCCAAAGTTTTCCGATTTACGATTTATTTTGGGTATTTTTAAATTTTAGATATTTTTCATGCGGTGAGGTGATTTACGATTTAAGAACTCGTGACAGTGATTTAGAATTTAAGGATTTTTGATTCGGTTTGTCCTCTGCCCCAAGTCACCATACATTCCACATTCAACTTTAAACTTTCAACATTCAACTATAAACTTTAAACATTAAACTAAATAATAATGAAAGCATTAAAGATTTTGATTTTGCTGATGGCGTTCTCGCTGGGTGCGAGCGCTGACGACATCTACATCCCGGACTCACTTCTTCAGAACCAGTCGGAGGCTGTGGATGATGGTGACTATGACGAAGAAGACGACGACGAGGCCGCTGACCCCGACGCCAAATACGCCGTTGACAGCGGTGCGGAAGACAGCAGCGCAGACCTCGACATGGGCAGTGGCAGCACGGGCGTGACTTATGAGGACGACTCGAAATATGCGAAATACAAAGACGACGGAACGCTCTACTTCTATGGTGACAACGCCGAGGAGCTGACACCGTCGGAGTATGTGAGCTACAAGAACCGCAACAAGATACTCGACCTGATTTTCCGATTCCTCATCAACACTATATTCGTGTTGATCATCTCACGTGCGTTCTACTTTCCTAAAAGCCGCAGGCGAGACTTCTTCTTCACATACATTCTCGTGGGATTCGCCATATTCATGCTCATACACCTCATGAGCGGAGAGACGATGGAGACGGGCATCGGAATGGGACTGTTCGCCATCTTCTGCATCATGCGCTACCGCACCGAGTCAGTTCCAATACGTGAGATGACATACCTCTTCGTCATCATCGCCATGGCTGCCCTCAACGGTATGGCATGGGACATCTCTATCAAGAAGCCGGACTATATGAGCCGCGAGATGATCTCCATGGCAGAACTCATTCTGACGAACGTGCTCTTCATCATCATCGTGTGGCTGTCGGAAGGACGGGGACTGGCCAAGGGACTCTCGTCGAAATACATCAAGTACGACAAGATAGACCTCATCCTGCCAGAGAAACGTCAGGAACTGATTGCCGACCTGAAAGCACGCACAGGACTTGACATCACGTCGGTGAGCATCGGCTCGATTGACTTCCTGAAGGACATGGCTCTCATCAAGATTTTCTATCACGACGAGGGCGATGAGGAAGAAGGACTGGAGAAGATGCCTAAGGTGTTTGGATAGTTTTTAGTTTTCAGTTTACAGTTTTCAGAATGATGAGAAGAACTGCGATAATAAGCCTCGGAATGTTGCTGATGTGCTGCGTTCCGTTGTCGGCCCAAGACCAGATCCAGACGCGCGACTGGAGTGCCGTGAAAGCCAAGTCGAACGACTTCGGCCTCTCGCTCAACCTGGGACTGGAGAAGAAGCTGGCCTACCGACTGTCGCTCAACTTGGAGGGCGAGCTCCGAACCCAGGACAACAGCGGCATGATAGAGCGCCTCATGGCCGGCGGTAGCCTCCAGTATAAAATCTACCAGACCTACAACAAGAAGTTCGTGCTGAAGAGCAGTCTCGGATTTGAGTATATCTGGAAGCAGAACATGCAGGAGACGAGCGACTTCTCCAAACTGGCAGAGCACTACAACGACGAAGGCGTGTTCAACGGCTACAACGAGCGAATCGGATACAAGGACACCGACAGCTACTGGCGCAACCGGTGGAGGACGTCGCTGGCGGTATCCGCCACATACTCTCCTTCGAAGCGGTGGGCGTTCACCCTGAAGGAGACGCTTCAGTACAACCGCTACTGCTCCACAGACTCCATCTACCGCACACGCACGAGCAACGAGTTCTACAAGTGGCGCGAGTTCGGCACCGACATCGGAAACCTCGAGGACTACGGTTACCGCTGGGCTGAGGTGACCGACGAGGACGGACAGACCTACACCACCTACTACTACGATGCGAACAAATATGAGCCCAACAGCCGCGGAAACAAGATATACGAGAAGGAGACACCCGACAAGACGCTGCCTTACACCGAGGATGACCTGAAATCCCCGCGAAAGGCAAAGGACAAGTGGGTGCTCCGCTCGAAACTGACCATAGAATACAACGTGAAGGGACTTCCGCTCAATCCTTATGTCAGCCTGGACTATGGATGCGGGCTCAACTACAGCGCCAACAAATGGAAATACAGCGTGGG
>CAMOTI010000043.1 GCA_946625675.1 uncultured Prevotellaceae bacterium
AGTAAATACTGTTTTCTTCTGTCAAGTAGATGGTAACACTGTTAAATGAATGACAGCTCCTAAATACAAAATCGATTAATTACTGAAATAATAAAATAAATCGTAAATAGTAAATCGTAAATAGTAAATGAATATATTTGTAATTCCGATTTTTTGTTGTAACTTTGCAGCGGATTTGAAGTTTTGCAAGTCTAGGGGTGCTTAAACTAGTAGGTTTAGGCTGAGATGATACCCTCATAACCTGATACGGGTAATGCCGGCGTAGGGAAAGGTAATCACACACCCCTTTATTATTTTTTTCCTGCCCAAAGCGGGCATATAATAAAGGTATTAATTATGAGAAAAAGATTGTTGCCGCTCGGTGCGGCATTTCTGATGCTGGGCGGTTATGCCTCGGCACAGGATCAGGACTCCTTGTTCATGGACATTGAGGAAGTGCAGGTCGTTTCAACCCGCGCCAACAGTAAGACTCCGGTGGCTTACAGCCATATGGAGAAGGAACAAATTGAGGAGGTCAACCACGGTAAGGACATCCCGACGATTCTCAACATGCTGCCATCTGTCACTACAAGTAGCGATGCGGGCACGGGCATTGGATACACGGGCATTCATGTCAGGGGAACTGACCCGACGCGTATCAACGTGACGGCCAACGGAATACCGCTCAACGACGCGGAGAGCTCGCAGCTGTATTGGGTGAACCTCGGCGACTTCGCATCCAGCGTGCAGTCCATGCAGCTGCAGCGTGGTGTCGGAACATCAACCAACGGCGCAGGAGCGTTCGGGGCTACCCTCAACCTCAAGACGGACAACCTAAGCGCAGAGCCTTATGCTGGAATCGATGTGTCTGGCGGTTCGTATGGCACACACAAGGAGACTGTGCGGTTCTCAACCGGGCTGTTCGGAAAGCACTGGGGAATCCAGGGACGCCTTTCCAACATCGGAAGCGACGGATACATTGACCGCGCCTCCACCAAGCTCTATTCCTATTTCCTGCAGGCAGGATACATGGACGACAACACTGTCGTCAAGTTCGTCACATTCAACGGATGGGAGAAGACCTACCACGCATGGGACTATGCCTCCAAACAGGACATGAAGACCTACGGACGTAGGTTCAACCCGAGCGGTATGTACTTCGACCAGAACGGCGACACCGCTTTCTATAAGAACCAGACGGACAACTACCACCAGCAGCACTATCAGCTTCACTGGAACCAGTATCTCACAAATTTCTGGTCGCTCAACGCCGCGCTCCATTACACCCACGGCAACGGCTATTACGAGCAGTACAAAGAGAGTCAGAAACTCTATAAGTATATGTTCTCACAACTGCCGGGGAGCGAGGCATACGACATGACCAAAGCTAATCTCGTCCGGCAGAAGCGCATGCGCAACGACTTCTACGGCGCTGTGGCAAGCCTCAACTTCGACAACCGAAGCGGACTCACTGCCAACATCGGAGGAGGATGGAACCGGTACGACGGCGACCATTTCGGCAAGCTGGTCAACATCGTCGGATACGACGGCGTGATTCCAGACGGATTCCGCTACTACGACAATAACGCAAAAAAGACGGACTTCAACGTCTATGGAAAGCTGAACTACGAGCTCTTCCGCAATTTCAACGCATTTGTCGACCTGCAGTACCGCCATGTGGGACTCAAGATGGACGGTACATCGCAGGAGTATGACGACCAGGACAAGCAGGTGCCATTCGACCTCAACAGAAAATACGACTTCTTCAACCCGAAATTCGGTATCACCTACAGCCCGGCGAAGGGACATACCGCCTACGCTTCCTATGCCATCGCGCATAAGGAGCCTACACGCAACGACTTCGAGGACATGATGAGCGAGACAGACCAGGTGGACCCGAAGGCGGAACGGCTGAACGACCTCGAGCTCGGATACCGCTTCCAGGCACGGAAATTCACCGCCAGCGCCAACTTCTTCTTCATGGACTACGACAACCAGTTTGTGCTCACCGGTGCGCAGGACTCCAACGGAGAGATGGTGGCCCGCAACATCAAGGACTCCTACCGAATGGGTGTGGAGCTGGCCGCCACATGGCAGCCCCTGAAAGGATTCACATGGGACACCAACGCCACATGGAGCAGGAACCGCGCGAAGAACATGAATGTCACTGTCATCAACGAAGACTGGAGCCAGAGCTATGCCAACGTCGGCACAACTCACCTGGCTTACTCACCCGACTTTATACTCAACAATAAGTTCTCTTACGAATGGAAGGGACTGAAAGCCTCACTCTTCACCAAGTATATCTCTGAGCAGTATATGACCAACTCCGGTTTCAAGGGATACCTGGAGGAGGACGGCAGCACCACCAGCGCCATGATCGACAAGATCTTCACCACCGACCTCGACGTCAACTACTCGTTCAAGTTCGGATGCGTGAAGCGGCTCACCGTCGGGGCAACCGTCTACAACCTCTTCAACGAGAAATACGAGAGCAATGGCTCTTGCTCCATGAACTTCCGCAACAACAACGGAAAAATCGAGGCATACAACGGAGGATGGGCATGGGCCACCTTCTCTGCACAGGCTCCAACCCATTTCATGGCTTACCTCAGCATCAACTTCTAACGTTATCAGGAGTATTTTATGACTATCAAACCTCTTGACGTAATCACAACCATCCTCGGACTTCTTTACATCTTGTTGGAAGTCCGGGGAAGTTGGTTGATGTGGGTCGTCGGTTTCATCATGCAGGCGCTCGGCATCGTGCTCTATTACCAGAATGGTCTTTATGCCGACTGCGCCATGGAGTTCTATTATATCCTCATGACCATCTACGGATTCATCGTATGGAAAACCGGATGGAAACTCTTCGGCAGCAGGAAATCGGTGGACAGCAAAACGTCTGAGCAGCGAATCACCTCCTTCCCAAAGCGGATGATTCTGCCGTGGTTGATTGGCATCATGCTCATCTGGGCGGCCATCTACTGGATCCTGGTCACTTTCACCAATTCCAACGTGCCACTGGCCGACAGCTTCACCACAGCGCTGAGCATCGTCGGCATCTGGGCGCTTGCACATAAATATCTTGAGCAGTGGCTCATCTGGATTGCGGTGGATATCGTCACCTCTGTCCTCTATTTCTATAAGGATATTCCCTTCAAGGCGTCTCTCTATGCCTTGTACGTGATTATCGCCATATTCGGCTACTTCAACTGGAGACGCAAAATGAAGGCTGACAGGCAAACAAATGTTGACCCCGTTGACACATTTGTTGAAAACTGCTGATTTTCCCCGCTTTTCCGTGGCAGATTTAAAGAAAAAACGTGTTAGGCAAACTTTTTTTTATTAACTTTGCAATCAGATAACACTTTATTTTTAAATCTGACAATAATGAATATCCGTAATTTTCTTTTCGCAGTCGCGGGATTATGTGCCGCAACTGCCAACGCGCAGAAAATCGAGTTCTTCACCCCATCTATCGTGCATGTCGTGAAGGAGAAGGGGAGTGCCCCTGAGTTCAAGTCGGAAGTGGTCATCGCCAAGCCTCAGCAAGTGAAGGTGACGGAGAAGACTTCCGCAGGTGTCACAACTTATAAGTCGGCTGAGCTCACTGTCACCGTGGCCGACGGGAAAGTGGCCTTTGCCGACAGCAAGGGCAACGTGCTCCTGAAGGAGGGCGACCATCAGTTCACGCCCATCAACGAAGGCATCGACAAGGGGGCGTTCAAGGTGAAGCAGTGTTTCGCCATCGACAAGGATGAGCCGATCTACGGACTGGGACTGCTCCAGAACGGGAAGATGTCGCAGAGAGGCGAACACCGACGGATGATGCAGTCCAACCTCGAGGATTTCGCACATTTCTTCCAGAGCATCAAGGGATATGGCATCTACTGGGACAACTATTCTCCCACGCAGATTGACGACAACGCCACGCTCGAGTTGGAAAGCGAGGTGGGCAACCGAATCGACTATTATTTTATGTATGGCAAGGATGCCGACGGGGTCATCGCGCAGATGCGGTTCCTTTCGGGCAAGGTGCCGATGTCCCCGCTGTGGACTTATGGCTTCCATCAGAGCCGTGAGCGCTACAAGAGTCAGCGCGAGCTGCTTGAGGTGGTACGCAAATACCGCGAGCTGAAAGTGCCTTTCGACGGAATCGTGCAGGACTGGCAGTACTGGGGCTCCAACTACACCTGGAACGCCATGGAGTTCATCAGCGATGAATTCCCGAATCCACAGCGCATGATCGACGAGGTGCATCAGAACAACGCGCATATCAGTATCTCCATCTGGGCATCCTTCGGACCCCAGACCAAAGCCTTCCGCGAGATGAAGGAGAAGAACATGCTGCTCAGCTTTGAGACTTGGCCACAGAGCGGACTCTCTTTCTGGCCACCGCGTATGGACTATCCCAGTGGAGTACGAGTATACGATGTCTATAACGACGAGGCTAGAGACATCTATTGGAACAACCTCAAGCGACTCCACGATATGGGCATCGACGCATGGTGGATGGACTCCACGGATCCCGATCATACCAGCTTCAAGGAGAGCGACCTCGACGAGCGCACGGCAATGGGGTCCTTCCGAAGCGTCAGAAACCTCTTCCCGCTCAAGACCGTGGAGGGAGTCTATGATCACCAAAAAGCGGTGGACAAGCAGAAGCGCGCTTATATTTTCACAAGAAGCTATTTCGCAGGACAGCAGCGTACTGGCGCACAGACATGGAGCGGGGATATCGGCTCCTCATGGGACAGCTTCCGTAAGCAGGTGCCTATCTGCCTGAACTACACGCTCACCGCCAATCCGAATGTGAACTGCGACATCGGCGGCTTCTTCGCCGGCTCTTACAATACGAAGGGGGCGAACTCCGCCACGCGCAATCCGCAGTTCCAGGAGCTCTATGTCCGCTGGATGCAGTTTGGGGCTTTCATGCCGATGATGCGTAGCCACGGAACGGATGTCTACCGTGAGCTCTACTATTACGGAAAGAAGGGCGAGCCGGTGTACGACGCACTGGTGGATGCAGTCAAGTTGCGCTATCGTTTCCTTCCTTATATCTATAGCACGGCATGGCAGGTGTCAAACAACGACGACTCCTTCATGCGTGCCCTCTTCATGGACTTCAAGGACGACAAGAACACTTGGGACAACGGACGGGAGTATATGTTCGGACGCAATGTGCTGGTCTGCCCGGTGCTCGATCCGCTCTACACCAAGGAGAAAATCGTACGTACTGACGAGATGTCGGGATGGAACAAGACTGACAACAACTCGTCTGCAGAGTCCGACCCGGAAGCCAACTGGAAGCTTCCCAAGACTTACAGCGTGTACCTCCCGGCCGGGACCGACTGGTATGACTATTGGACAGCGAGGAAATTCACGGGCGGACAGACCGTAGAGGCCAACGCACCGCTGGCTCGTTCGCCGCTCTTCATCAAGGCGGGCTCCATCCTCCCTCTCGGCCCCGACGTGCAGTACGCCAACGAGAACAAGTTCGCCGACATCGACATCGTCATCTATCCGGGCAAAGACGCACAGTTCCTGCTCTATGAGGACGAGGGCGACAACTATAACTACGAGCAGGGAAAATACTCCACCATCCAGTTCTCCTGGAAGGAAAAGTCGCGCACCCTCACCATCGCACCTCGTAACGGCTCGTTCGAAGGCATGCCGCTCGCACGCACTTTCCACGTCCGTCTGGCTGGTACCGCTCCGAAGGACGTATCATACACTGGCGCTGCCGTCAACATCAAGTTCTAACCAAAAAAACATCATAAATTCCAACCGTCTTCGGACATTTCCGAAGACGGTTGCATTATGTTGTAGGAACGAAAATATCTGATTTTTGCGCAACAACGCTCCTGATACGTATACACCCAAATACATGATATCATCATCTGTTGTACGTACATCAATCGTCCTACTTGTAAAAACAGATTTTTCACCTCCTACAACTCCGTTGCACCACTTGCCGGGCCAGTCCTACGTGTAGGAACGAAAATATCTGATTTTTGCGCACTCACGTTTCTGATACGTTCTATCTCCATCCACAATATGCATGATTATGTCCAACGTACCTGCACCCTCTTACATGTAAATAATCTCTAATTCTCTGATTCCTATTCACTTTTCCCTTCCATAATCTCCTCTTTTTCCTTCAGCCGTTTCTCTATTTCCTTCTCCAACGCCTCGTTTCCGGGATATCCGCTGAACTGCTTCGTGATCAGCCCGTCCCAGTCCACAACGAGATAAGCGGGGATGGACTTCACCTTGATATGCTTGCACAGGTCGTTCCACTGACGGTCGGTAAGGTAGAAATGTTGCCCTTTGATATCGGGAATCAGTTGTCGCCAGGTGTCCTCTGAAGAAGTCTCGCCAGTCACATAGACAAACGTCACCTTGTCCTTATAGGCCTCCTTCAGCGGTTTCATGTTCTCCATCGCCATCCGGCAGGGCATGCACCAGGTGGCCCAGAAGTCCACCACCAGCAGCCGTCCTTCGAACTGCTCCATGATGGCATGATAGACGTCCTTTCCCTTGATGTCGTCGTCGATATACCGGATGTGGTACATCGGATTACGCAATGCCTCGCGGTTGCGCTCACGGAGCTTCTCGTTTCGGGTCTCTACCAGCGTTGCCAGCTCTGGGGTACGCTCCCGAATCGCTGCCAGCTGACGCTCGTTCAGCAGGCGGTTGTCTGCGAGGTAAAGCATCCCTTTGTGGGCATAGTCGATGCGGTCGAGAAACTTGGGATAGGTGAAATGGGCACCACGCTGCTCGTTGCAGATGGTGGCATACTGCTTCAGACGGTTGCCCATCGGGGTGTAAAGCAAGGCGTTGAAGCGCAGGAAGTCCCCTTTCACCGCCTCTTTGTAGAAGTCGTGGCTCACGCTGCGGTCCATCCCCCGCTGAAGGTATTGCTCGTTCAGTGTCATCGCGTAGCCGCCCAGCAGTTCCAGGAAATAGAGTTTGGAGCCCAGGTAGTTGAAGGTCTTCACTTCATCGCACACGTCGGCCTCTTTGATTCGCCGCTCCAGCTCTGCCTGACGGTGAATCACGTCTTCCTTGAAGCGGAACTCGTCCTCGTCTTCCGTATAGCGTCTCCACTGGCGGATCACGTCGTTATACAGGCTGTTGAATCGGAGGTCGGCAGGCAGACGGTTCATCCCGTTGTTCCACTCTGAGTGGGCACCGCCGAAGCTCCAACGGAGCACAGGGTCTTTCGTCTTCTCATTCAGCGTCAGGGACGTGGTCTCGCCAGGCTCTACGAGCAGATAACCCTCCACTTGCTTGCCGTGCATGAACGACACTGCGGTGGTGCTTCCGCTGAGAATCTCAAAACGGAACCGACCCGTGGAGTCCAGCTTGGAGTACATCGTGAATCCTTCTTTCCCTATCAGGTCGAATACGTAAACACGCACCGTGTCCGTATAGCTGTCTCTCGCTTTTGTCACGATGCCCTCCAGCACGGCTGACTCCGAACTCAGCGTCGGCTCTGCCATGTCCACAATTTTCTGCTGGCTCCATGCCGAAGCCGGCCATAATGCCGAAAAAAACAATAATATGACTAATCGTATCATCTTTGTTCTTAACTGAGGTTAAAAAATAACTTGCTTCACCTTCCAGTTGATTGTAGGGTTTCTGTCCCCCGATAACGGGGGAACCGAAGGGGGTGTAAAGACCATAGATTACTTCATGTATGTCAGTCAGTTGACTATCGTCTTGTCTTCTCGTCTTCCTGTCTTCTCGTCTTCATCAAAACGAGGCAACTTTTTTTTACGGTTACTAAATTTCGTGCAAATATACATAATAATCAGGATTTATTAATGGATTTGACTGTGGAAAATCTCTTTTATCCATTAAATAAGTGTTATACTTTCTCGTTTTAGAATTATTCTTATATAGAAGGTTAAAGAAAGATTTTCTTGAATTTATATAGAAAAATAAAAAAATATTTGTATCTTTGCCATCTGATTATAAATTAGTAAGAAATATGAATTCTGTGTCTTTAAATAATCTTTGGATTTATCTTAAGGGACTTTCCCTCACTGCAAGTAACCAACGATGGTTGGGAAAACGTCTTTTAGAAGCTTCCGAATCAAACGAACTTGATTCTGTTGAGTGTGAGAAACTAAATAAACTCAATGCGTTGTTTGGTATTTGGGCAGATAACGACGATGGAGAGAAGATTGAACAAGCCGTCAAAGAGGCTCGTAATGCTGAATACGACCGTGAAATAGTTTCATTGGATGAATAGGAACAAATGAAAAAGTATTTACTTGATACCAATATCTGCATTTTCTTTTTGAGAGGAAAATTTGAGATGAACCGAAAGATTGCTCTTGCGGGTATTGATAATTGTTATTTGTCGGAAATAACAGTTGCCGAACTATATTATGGAGCAGAAAACAGTAACAATCCTGTCAAAACAATGCGTGAGACAGAAGAATTTATTAGTCTTTTCAATGTTGTACCATTCAGCAAGTCTCTACATACCTTTGGAAGGGAAAAAGCTTACCTGACTTATGTTGGTAGGAAAATAGAAAACTTTGACATGGCAATTGGGGCTATTGCTAAAAAACATAATATGGTAATGGTCACTGACAACGTTGACCACCTTGGGAGAATTCGTGGAATAGAAATCGAGAACTGGAAAACGGATGAGCCGAAGTAAATTGGTTATATTACGGTTTTTTCCTTCAGAATCATCATCCAAATTTAATTTTTGTCGGTCAACAATCTTTTTTCTCGTTTATTTTTCGTAACTTTGCGTAATAAACACAAAAACTCATGAGCGACGAATTAACAGATAACAACCTGGAAAACCAAGAAGAATTCAACGAAGACGAACTGCAGGACCAGCCGGATGACTCGGGCTACCATCAGCCGCCGAAGTCGGACTACGACCCGACGAAGATGACCGACTCCATCACTCACCACCTCTCGGGCATGTACCAGAAGTGGTTTCTCGACTATGCCTCGTATGTCATTCTCGAGCGGGCTGTACCGCATATCATGGACGGACTGAAACCCGTGCAGCGACGCATCCTCCATTCCATGAAGCGGATGGACGACGGCAAGTACAACAAGGTGGCCAACATCGTGGGACATACCATGCAGTTCCACCCGCATGGCGATGCCTCCATCAAGGACGCGCTTGTGCAGATGGGGCAGAAGGACCTCCTTATCGACTGTCAGGGCAACTGGGGAAACATCCTCACCGGCGATGACGCAGCCGCGGCACGTTACATCGAGGCACGCCTCTCCAAATTTGCCCTCGACGTGGTGTTCAATCCGAAAACCACCGAGTGGAAACTGTCCTACGACGGACGAAACAAGGAACCGATTGCCCTCCCCGTGAAATTCCCACTCCTCCTGTCGCAGGGGGCAGAGGGAATCGCCGTGGGACTGTCGTGCAAAATCCTTCCACATAACTTCAACGAGCTCTGCGACGCGGCCGTCTCCTATCTCCACGACGAGCCCTTCCAGCTCTATCCCGACTTCCCCACTGGCGGCAGCATCGACGTCAGCAAGTATAACGACGGTCTGCGTGGCGGGGCGGTGCGTGTCAGGGCGAAAATCGAGAAACGGGATGCCAAGACCCTGGCCATCACCGAACTGCCGTTCGGTAAGACCACCGGCTCGCCGCAGCATCCATCCCAGTTTATCGACTCCATCCTCAAGGCGGCGGAGAAAGGCAAGATTAAGGTGAAGAAGGTGGAGGACATGACGTCGGCTGGTGTCGAAATCCTGCTGCACCTCATGCCGGGCACATCCTCCGACAAGACCATCGATGCACTGTATGCCTTCACCGAGTGCGAAATCAGCATCTCGCCCAACTGCTGCGTCATCGACGACCGCAAGCCGCAGTTCCTCACCGTCAGCGACGTGCTCAGACGCTCCGTCGACAACACGAAGGAACTTATCCGCCTCGAACTGGAGATTCGCAAGGGAGAGCTTATGGAGCAGCTCCATTTCCTCTCGCTCGAGAAAATATTCATCGAGGAGCGGATCTATAAGGCCAAGGAGTTCGAGAACGCCAAGAACATGGACGCGGCATGCGAGTACATCGACGAGCGGCTCACCCCGTTCTATCATCTCTTCGTGCGGGAGGTCACCAAGGACGACATCCTTCGCTTGATGGAAATCAAGATGCAGCGCATCCTGAAATTCAACAAGGACAAGGCCGACGAGATGCTGGCGCGCATCAAGGCGGAAATCGAGGACATCGACCGCGACCTCAACAACCTCATTGAGGTGACGGCGCAGTGGTTCCTCTTCCTCAAGAAAAAATATGGAGCCGACCATCCACGTCTCACGGAAATACGCTCCTTCGACACCATCGTGGCGGCCAAGGTGGCGGAAGCCAACCAGAAACTCTATATCAACCGCGCCGACGGATTCATCGGAACGGGCCTGAAGAAGGATGAGTTCGTAAGCAACTGCTCCGACATCGACGACATCATCCTCTTTTATCGCGACGGTACCTACAAGGTCATCAAAGTGGCTGAAAAGGTGTTCGTCGGAGAGACGGAGAAAAGCAAGCGCGAAAAGCGCAAGGCGGAGATTATCCATGTGGCGGTCTTCAAGAAGGACGACAAGCGCACCATCTTCAACGTCTGCTACAAGGACGGTGCCTCGGGCGTCACCTACATGAAGCGCTTCAACGTCTCGTCCATCACGCGCGACAAGGAATACGACGTGACGATGGGAACACCGAAATCGCGCATCACCTACTTCACGGCCAACTACAACGGCGAGGCGGAGGTCATCAAGGTGACGCTCAAGCCGAAAGAGAAGCTCAAACGGCTCGTCATCGAGAAGGACTTCAGCGAAATCGCCATCAAAGGACGTACGTCGAGAGGCAACCAGCTCACCAAGCACGACATCTACCGCATACAGCTCAAGTCGCATGGCGGATCCACGCTCGGAGGACGTAAGGTGTGGTACGACCAGGACGTGCAGCGCCTCAATTACGACGAGCAGGGAATATTCCTCGGAGAATTCCACAACGACGACCGCATCCTTGTGGTGATGAAGAACGGCGATTTCTACTCAACCGACTTCGACGTCAACAACCACTTCGACAAGGACATCCTCGTCATCGAGAAATACAAGGCCGACAAGATATGGACGGCGGTGCTGTTCGATGCCGACAACGACAACTATCCGTATATCAAGCGATTTGCGCTGGAAGCCACGAAGAACGTGCAGAACATCATGAGTAATCCTGACTCCAAGCTTGTCATACTCACCGACACGCCGTTCCCCCGCTTCCAGTTCACATTCGTCGAGCCGGACACCGACAAAGGACCGCTCGAGGTGGATGCGGAGGAGTTCATCGCTGTCAAAGGATTCAAGGCGAAAGGAAAGCGTGTCAGCACGTATGGCATCGACCAGGTGGTGGAGCTCGAACCAACGCGTTTCCCCGAACCTGAAGACGAGGATAACGGCGACGACAGCGGCGAGACTGATGACGAAGACATCGACGAACCGGACAACGACGGATCGGACAGCGACGCTCCCGCAACGCCACGCTCCGACGACGACAAGTCTGACGACGAAATCCGCGACGAACTCACCGGGCAACTACGCCTCTTCTAAATTGAAATCTTGAAGAATCGAAATGTCGAAGAGCCGAAATCTCGAAGTCTCGAATTTTGAAAAAATCCTCTCATGTGCCAAGAAAAAATCGCTTAATATCCAAATAAATAGTAAATCGTAAATAGTAAATCGTAAATCTCTTTGTTTAGACTCCCCATACTTCTCCTTCTGCTGCTCTGGCCGCTCATGTCATTAGCCCAGCAGCACAACGAGCGCTCTCACACTTTTTCTGTGGGAGGGGGAGTGGCCAATGTGCTCGACACCTATCTCTCGCCCTATGACTACAAAGGTCCGGCAGTGCATCTGCAGCGACAGACAGAACGGCAGGTACGTGCGTTCGGCATCGGCAGCCTTACTTTCCAGACGCTCACTGACATCGACTGTGCCTTCACGGAGAACCCGGCAGGAAATGTCGACGGATATGCGGGGGGGTTACGATATGGATTGGCTTGGCTGAAACCGCTCGGACGGCTGACCTTCTCGACCAACCAGTCGGCGCTCTCTTTCTTCGCCGGACCGCAGGCATCTGCATATATCGGTGCAGTCTATAACGAACGTAATGGAAACAACCCTGCACAAGCAAAGGCCGACGTTATGATTGACGCGACAGCGAAGGTGAAATGGGATTTCAACCTCTTTCGCAGGCGGATGTCCCTTGGCTATCAACTCTATGTCCCTGTCATCGGACTTGCTTTCTCCGAAAACTACGGGCAGTCGTATTACGAGACTTTCCAACTCGGACATTACGACCACAACCTCGTCTTTGCGCATCCTGGCAACATGCCCTCGATGCGCCATCTGCTCAGTCTCGACATTCCGCTGCGCAAGTCGTCGAGGACGGCACTCCGGCTATCGTATGCCGGATACTTCATGCAGTCCACCTTCAACCACTTACGTTACCACTCTTACACCCACTCATTCATGATTGGCCTTACATCCTCTTTCTTGAGGCTATAAGCGCTCCTGTTGACTGTGGGGACTTACTTGATGTGTGTCCGAATGATTGGTGTTCGAATCAATCCACTTCAATCACCTTATAAATCTATCAGCTCTACATTTGTAAAAGCAATTCGTTAAGATTCGAAAAAAATACCTTTGTTCAATTCGTGAGAAAACTATTCTACATATTATCCATCGTTTTGTGTATCTCCTGCGTAAAGGAGGAGGTGACTTCCTCCAACACCCGTCAGGGCAACTTCGAGGCGCTCTGGCAGCTGATGGACCAGCGCTACTGCTTCTTCGATTACAAGAAGGAGCAGCTCGGAGTGGACTGGGACGAGGTGCACACCCGCTATGCCGCCATGGTCAACGACAAGATGACCAACCAGCAGCTTTTCGAAGTGCTCTGCAATATGATTGGCGAGCTTCGCGACGGTCATGTCAACCTCTCCGCCGTCTACGACCTCGGACGAAACTGGTCGTACTATGAGGACTACGACCGCAACTACGACGCGGAGCTTATCGTGCATTACCTGGGAAAAGGAAACGACTACCAGATTGCCTCATCGCTTAAATACCGCATTCTCGACGACAACATAGCCTATGTACGTTGCGAGTCCTTCAACAATCCAATAGGAGACGGAAACCTCTCCCTCATGCTCGACAACCTCAAAGGCTGCAACGGCCTTATCCTCGACGTCAGGAACAACGGAGGCGGAAGCCTGGTGGAGTCGGAGAGGCTGGCAAGACGTTTCACCAACGAAAAGACACTCGTGGGCTACATCTATCATAAGACGGGAAAAGGACGTAACGATTTCTCTTCGCCAGAACCGGTCTATGTCACTCCTTCCGACGGAGTGCGTTGGCAGAAGCAAGTCGTCGTCCTCGCCAACCGCGAGACCTTCTCAGCCGCCAACGACTTCGTCAAATCCATGAAGCGGTTCCCGCTTGTCACGGTCATGGGCGACCAGACCGGCGGAGGCAGCGGGATGCCCTTCAATCAGGAGCTGCCCAACGGATGGGGACTGCGTTTCTCCGCGGTTGTCTTCCTTGATGCCGACAGGCAACATATCGAGTTCGGAATCAAGCCCGACATTCCCGTCGCCCTCTCCCACGATGACGCCCTCAAAGGCAAAGACTCCCTCATCGAGGCAGCTCGTGCCTTCCTCAGCCAATAGCTAAGCACCCTCCTCCGGAATTTCTGGATTATCCAGAATCTCCGAGCTATCCGAAATCTCGGAATCTCCGGAATCTCTCCATCCCCCGGAGTAATTCTAAATTTCAAATCTCAAACTTCAAATTTCAAATTTTTTTTGCTTCAGCTCGACCAAGACATAAAATTCATTCAGGGCGTCGGACCCAACCGGGCCGACCTGCTCAAGAAAGAACTCGACATCACGACCGTTGGCGACATACTGAGCTATTACCCTTTCAAATACATCGACCGCACCAAGTTCTACCGCATTTCTGAAATCAACGGCAACATGCCGTACGTGCAGCTTGTTGGGCAGATTTTGTTTTACGACAAGGTAGGCGAGGGCCGCTCACAGCGACTTGTCGCCAACTTCACCGACGGGACGGGCACCATCGACCTCGTATGGTTTCAAGGCATCAAATACATCCCGGAAAACTACAAACCTCGAACCACCTACATCATCTTCGGAAAGCCGCAGGTCTTCAAAGGACGTATCAACGTGGCGCATCCTGAAATCGAGCCGGTGGACATATCGCAGTACGGCGACACCACCGCCATCGCTTTTCAGAACTATCAGCGATCGCTCTTCGATGGCGACGACGCATCCGGCCAGCAGCAGCAACATCGGTCGGCGTCGGCCCTTCAGACTCTCCGTCCGGCTTACAACACGTCTGACCGCATGAAGAAACGGGGACTCAACTCCAATCAGATGGCTAAAATCGTGGCTAACGTCATGCGGATGATGGATCGGCCGCTGCCGGAGACGCTGCCGCCCTTTCTCATCCAGCGATATGGGTTCATCTCTTATGACGAGGCTGTGCGCAACATCCATTTTCCATCCGATCCCGACATGCTCCGCAAGGCACAGGCACGCCTCAAGTTCGAAGAGCTCTTCTATGTGCAGATGAACATCATCAAGTACACGAAGGACCGCTCTCGCAAAATCCACGGAATCATGATGCCGCATGTGGGGGAACCGTTCAACACGTTCTACTTTCAGCATCTCCCTTTCCCGCTGACCAACGCGCAGAAGCGCGTCATCAAGGAGGTGCGTGAGGACATGAGGTCCGGAAAGCAGATGAACCGTCTGCTCCAGGGAGATGTGGGCAGCGGCAAGACGCTCGTGGCCCTCATGTGCATGCTCATCGCCATAGGCAACCGCTATCAGGCCTGCATCATGGCGCCTACGGAGATCCTGGCTGAGCAGCACCTGCAGACCATACGCAATTTCCTCGGCGACATGACGGTGAGGGTGGAGCTGCTCACGGGAACCGTGAAGGGCAAGAAACGGAAGGTGATTCTTGAAGACCTGGCTGCCGGCAAGATCGACATCCTTGTGGGCACGCATGCGGTCATCGAGGACAATGTGGTGTTCGCCAAACTGGGATTCGTCGTCATCGACGAGCAGCATCGGTTCGGAGTGGCTCAGCGTGCCAAGCTCTGGACCAAGAGCGACACGGCTCCACATGTGCTGGTGATGACAGCCACACCGATTCCACGCACCCTGGCCATGACGCTCTATGGCGACCTCGACGTCAGCGTCATCGACGAGCTACCGCCCGGACGCAAGCCTGTACATACTGTCCATCAGTTTGACGCGCATCACAAGGCGCTCTATCAGCGGGTGCGCCGGGAAATCGACCAGGGACGTCAAATCTACTTCGTCTATCCGCTTATTCAGGAGAGCGAGAAAATCGACCTCAAAAACCTGGAAGAAGGGTATGCCACAATCTGCAAGGAGTTCTCCGACTGCAAAGTCTCCAAAGTCCACGGAAAACTCAAGCCGGCAGAGAAGGACGCGGAGATGCAGCGGTTTGCAAGAGGCGAGACACAAATCATGGTGGCCACCACGGTCATCGAGGTGGGAGTGAACGTGCCGAACGCTTCGGTCATGGTCATTGAGAACGCCGAGCGCTTCGGCCTCAGCCAGCTACACCAGCTGCGGGGAAGAGTGGGGCGGGGAGCTGACCAGTCCTACTGCATTCTCGTCACCAAATTCCAACTCACCACAGAGACGAAGAAACGAATCCAAATCATGGTCGATTCCAACGACGGATTCGAAATCGCCGAGCAGGACCTCAAACTCCGTGGGCCGGGCGACCTCGAAGGCACCCAGCAGAGCGGAATGGCATTCGACCTACGCATCGCCAACATCGCGCGCGACGGCATCATCCTACAGATGGCACGCGACGCGGCCGCCGAAATTGTCGATAACGACATCGACCAGCAAAACCCTGCCTATGCCATCGTCTGGAAACATCTCCGCGAACTACGGAAAACCCAGATGAACTGGGGGGCTATATCATAATTGTCTGAGAAATTGAGAAATTTGAGGCTGATTCAAGTAATTTCGCCTGAAATATTTGCATAAGAAAAAATTTTTAGCTAACTTTGCAACTTGAAATCCATTACACATTCATAAATTGTTACCAGCAATTTTGTAAATTATTAAATATCAATAAAATAAAATGAAAAAAGGTATACATCCGGAAAACTACAGACCGGTTCTTTTCAAGGATATGTCGAATGGCGACGTATTTCTCTCTCAGTCAACTGCGAAGTCGAATGAAACAGAGGTTTATGAAGGTGTGGAATATCCGCTTATCAAGCTTGAGATTTCTTCTTCTTCACACCCTTTCTACACAGGTAAGGCTAAGCTCGTCGACACTGCTGGACGTGTTGATAAGTTCTTCAACCGCTACAAGGTTGCTACCAAGAAATAAGCCGTACGACAAAAGACGAATCTTGACTTGCTTGCCTGATTGGGTTGGCAAGTCTTTTTTTTATGCGTATCCGTCGTGTCTGTCCATCTAATCCCTCAAAGATTCTGCAGCACTGTTACAGTACAAAGCAACTTAGTAAGATAAAAATTATCCCACACCTTCTTTCCCGTTGAAATGACTATCGTCTTGTCTTCTCGTCTTCTCGTCTTCTTGTCTTCCTGTCTTCATGAAATCAAACCAACTTACTTAATTTTCCACAATGAAATATAATAATCGTTAAGTTTTTTTCTGATTACCATTTTTTATATCTAATTTTGCATATCAATTCATTCATTACATTTATAACTACACATTTTAATTACGATTAATATGCTTCCTGTAGGATATATTTTAAAGGAGAAATATCGCATCTTGGGGCATATAGCCTCAGGAGGGTTCGGAAACACTTACCTTGCTGTCACCTTGGCTAACAATGTGAAGGTCGCGGTCAAAGAGTTCTTCATGAAGAACATCAATGCCTATGACAACAATTTCAATGTGCTGGTCAGCAATAGGAACAACGAGGAGATATTCCAAAAGCAGATGAGGAAATTCTTCAACGAGGCGCAGACGCAGGCTTGCATCACAAATGCACATGTCGTACACGTCACGGAGTCTTTCCTGCTCAATCAGACAGCATTTTATGTGATGGAGTATGTAGACGGACATACGCTGGCACAAATCATCAAGGCCAACGCGGCGCCTCTCTCTGTCGACAGGGCCACGGATATTTTCCTTCAGGTGATTGACGCACTGTATGCCATTCATCAGAAGGGTATTCTCCATCTCGACATCAAGCCGTCAAACATTATGGTCGACAAGATGGGGGTGGCAAAAATCATTGATTTCGGTACGGCGAAATTGTTTAATGAGGGTACCGACACCATATCCACCTATACTCCGGCATATGCGCCCATGGAAGTCCATCAGCAAAGGCCCGACGCCATCGGACAGTGGACCGACATCTACTCGCTTGGCGCTACTTTCTATTATATCATTACGGGAAAACGTCCACCGCAGGACACGGACATTGTCGACTATGGCGAAAATGCCTTCCGATTCCCGGCTGATGTTGACAGCAGGACGCGGAATCTCATCATCTGGATGATGAAGCCGGCGAGAAAGGACCGGCCTCAAAACGTGTTGCAGATTCTGAAGTTCTTGGAAAACGGGATTATACCTGGCAGCCACGACGAGGAGGAAGTCACGATTGTGGGCGACGACAACACATCTTATGCCACTGTCTATACGAAAGACGGACGTAACGGAATGGCTGACAGAGATGGTCAAGATGATGACGACGATGACGATGGCCGTGACTCCGGCGCTTATCGTCCAAAGAAGAAAAAGTCTTATGCCGGATGTTGGATTTTCCTTTTGCTCCTGGCTTTGTTTGCCGGAGTGGGTTATTATCTGTATGCCAACGGAATGCTCGACCGGTTCCTGACGAAAGGACCCGTTGAGAATGTGGTTGAGGATGACTCCCTTCAGGAGGTCACGGACTCTCTCTACCAGCAGAGCTTGCGTCAACAGCAGGAAATCGACTACTACGACCAGCTTTATGCACTCATCGACGAGACGGGAGAAAAAGTGAAATTGGCATCGTCCGCAGAGGAGCTGGATTCGCTTTCAGCGCTGTTTGAAAGTGATTGGACCCGTCTGAACCGCAAGTTCGACGGGGTGGAGCTCAGCGAGAAGCATGAGACCACGCTCGTCAAGCTTATAGACAAGCTGGAGACTCAAATCAAGGAAAAAACCACAGAGCTGCAACAAGACGACCTGATTGACATCATCTCATCGGTGTTGACGGGAGAGGAAGATGACACCACCATGCACGAAGACTCCTCTACAGAGGGCAATGACTCTGTTGCAGAAATCGGGGCTGAGCCTGAGACCGAAGAGGAATACTTCGGCTCGGACAATGTCGAGTCTCCCTATTAGCAGACTTGCAGATGTTTCTTCCAAACCTCAAAGCATATCCGTCCGCATGGCTAAATTTCAATTTCCGTGCAAGCGAGTGCAGAATGAAGCTCGCTTCAATTTTGCCGAGCGCAGCCGAAAATCATGTCAATAAATTTCAAACCTCAATACTCCATCAGCCATTTCATTTTGCGGAATCTCGTCAGGACATCGCACTTGCTCATATAGGCAGGTGCGTTTTCTTTATGATTCTCATAATAGTGGTTCAGGGCGTCAAGGCACGCATATTTCTCTGACATCGGGTTCGGAATCATCTCCATCTGGTCTTCTTCGATATATTCGTTTTCGTCAACATCCTTTGGCTTCAGCCAGTTGTCCGTGGCGATAAAAGCCAGCGCATACAGGCATTTGCCAAGAAGCTTGTCGTCTTTCGTGTCCAGACACGAGCGGAGATACACCTCACTGCTCTTGATAAAGTCGTTTTCCCCGGCGTGGTCCTCTTCAATCACGTAGGGATTGCTGCTGTTTTTATAAGATATCAGCCACCAGCAGTCGCCTTTGTAAGAAGCCTGGAAATAGAGTGTGGCTAATTGGTAGGCTATGTGATTGCCTTTCTCTCCCATGCTGTTTTTGCTATAGGCTTTCTGGAGGTTGAGGACCTCACGGCAATAAGACAGACGGGGGTTGCTGTCAAACTTGATGTTGCGCATGCCTTCATTGCCGTAGTCGTCTTTTTTAGACTGGTGGGTCAGCCATCGTTCCTTATTGTAGTCACGGCTGTGCATATAGTGACTTATGTTCAGGTTGCTCAGGTAGCTCAGGTCCACTTTTTCCAGAAAAGGGATTGCGTCGGCAAATTTTGCTTCTGCCATGTATTTCGTCCCGATGAAGTCGTAGAAGAAGTTTTTGTCCTTGTTCACACGTGAGCATACAAAACGGCTGAACACGTCGTCATGACTGCTTGTGATATATTTGTAGTAGGACTCGCAGGCGGATGCTGAAAGGTGGTAAAGATTGAGGTTCATGAACTCGTTCTGGTAGTCCTCGTTCCATGTGCACTCACCCCGTTCCTCATAGTCGTAGCGGGCGCTGCGGTGGTGTGAGGTGCTCTTCTGCACTTCCATCTCATTGTACATGCCCAAAACTGCCAACGACAGGTTTGCGTCGCCACGACGGCGAATCATCGGGCTCAGCGTGTTGATGACGATACGCTCATAGGCATTGGTGAAGCAATAGTCGGACTCGGTCTCCGCCTTGCATTTGCCTTCCAGCCATTGAAGCTCACTGGTCAGCCAGGTCAGGTTGCAGCTGGTGTCGTTGCTGGCAATCAGCATGTTCACACAGCGGCAGTTGTCTTTCGTGCGGTTGTCACCGGGCAGGCCCAACGCCCTGTCTACCGACTTACGGGCTTCCTCCTGCTTGTTCAGTAGGTGGTAAACCATCGACTGGCTCGTGCCCCACATGCATGGATTGCTCACTTTGCCTTCGTCCAGCACGCTGTCGGCAAAGGCGCAGAACGAAAGGGCATCGGGGCTCGGAACTTCGAAAAAGTCCTCTGCGCCCAGTACGCCTGTTTCCATCTCCTGGTCTATCGTCTCTTGCACATTGTTCACGAAGTCCTGAAGCAGGTAGGGGAGACTGGGGGAGTTCGGGTTCTGGGCGTATATTTTGCGGATGCCAGCCAGCCCGCGGTATTTACGCATGCTCCAGCGGATGCTGGCGTTGTCGCCCTGGCGGGAGAAGATGGCGAAGGCTGGCTCTGCCTCGCCTGTGTGGAACAGTGCGCCGGCATAGATGTTCTCCATCATGTTGCGGTAGACGCTTTGCGGCAGACGTCTGGCTGTGGAATGCCAATAGCTTTTAATGTCATCCCATTTCTTCATCAGCATCAGACAGCGCATATGCAGAAGGTGGTACTGACTGCGAAGACGGGTGCCTTTGTATTTTTTGCTGCGTTCCTGTAGGTTGAGTATCAAGGAGTCACGCATCTCCAGCTCTTCCTTGTCGGGATAGTCCCATGTCTCGGTGAAGAACTCGTTGCAGATGTCCAGGTAGTCATTCAGGTCTTCCACGTAGCTCAGCATCTCGGCGTCGTTCTTGTATTGGATGTAAGCACGTAGTCCGGTCACGTCGTATGTAGGGTAGCTGTCGTATTTCCCTTCTGTGTACGTGTGCCAGAATGTGTTCAACTCCTTTTGGAAGGGGGCGCTCTCCAGTTTTCGCTCCACGAAGCTCACCATATAATAATTATGAGTGGTGTGTTCGTCCAGACAGCAATATCCCTTCTGGCTGAAGAGCAGCCATACAAGCAAAGAAAGATGTAAAATATGTACTTTCCTATTTTTCATCTATGACTTTTTGTTATGTGTTTGCAATTCTCGTTGCTATTTCTCCCTTTGCCTCAGTATTGTTTCCACCCGTATTGCCAAATTTCAAACTCTTTGTCCGCATGGCTCAACTTCAATTTCCGTGCAAGCGAGAGCAGAATGAAGCTCGCTTCAATTATGCCGAGCGCAGCCGAAAATCATGTAAGTAAACCTCAAACTTCAAAGAATCTGTCCGGATGGCTAAACCTCAATTTTCGTGCAAGCGAGAGCAGAATGAAGCTCGCTTCAATTATGCCGAGCGCAGCCGAAAATCATGTAAATAAACCTCAAACTTCAAAGAATCTGTCCGGATGGCTAAACCTCAATTTTCGTGCAAGCGAGAGCAGAATGAAGCTCGCTTCAATTATACCGAGCGCAGCCGAAAATCATGTAAATAAATTTCAAACCTCAAATCTCAAACTTCAAAGTACTAGTTGTCCGAAGTAAACTCCTGGTCCATCATCTGAAGTCGCTTGTGTGGCCCGCTCACGTCAAGACTCACATCCCATGAGTTGTTGCTGTCGTCGTAGAAGTACATCACGGCCTTGTTACCTGAGATTTGGTTCACCTCCATCTCGTTTGTCATTGCCTCGCCGTTTTTCAGCATCACGTTGCCGTTGTCGGTGAATGTGATTACGTCAGTGCTTACAGGATCTACGAATCGGTTGGAAAGCAGCATGTTGCGGACGGACTGCTCGGTCTTCAGCATCACTTGCGGGACGGGCTTCGGAGCAGGAGGCGCGCTGTATGTCGGCTCTGTCTCCATCTCCTCCTCTTCATCGTCTGAGTCCCAGCGGTCGTCTGGCTGGGGAGCGGGAGGTGCGGGAGTGGTCACTCGGACCTTTGGCAGCTCGGGGGACAACAGGCTGATCTCGTCCTGGTAAATCGTGTCGTTCTGATGAATCTGACCCAGTGAGTCGTCGAGGGTGTAGTCCAGATATTGCTGAGGACGCTCAGAGGGGAGCGACTTCATCGGCTTCTCTTCGGGCAGGTTGGCTTTTTTGTAAATCAGCCAAAGCATCAAGCTGAGGATAAGGGCCAGAAAAATGAAATAGCCGATATGATAGTTTTTCTTCTTTTTCTTTTTCTTTTTCTTTGGTTTTCTGCGGACAGCGTCATTCGAGACGGCCGTGGCAGCTGCGGCTGCGTTTCCTGTTGTGTCTGGCTGGGCAGACGGGGTGTCTGTGGATTCTGCAGTGGGCAGTTTGTGGCCGCAGTGATAGCAGAATTTCGACTCCTCAGGTATCTGTTCCCCGCAATTAGGACAATATTTTTGTGACATCTGTATGGGTGTTTGGCACTGCTTCTCATATTTTTGGGTTAGCAGTGGGGTTGGTTTTCAAATTTCTTTGCAAAGATACGGCTTTTTTCCATATCTTTGAACCTAATCAACAACAATTTTCTACTATTTTTTTTCTACGTGTTAAAAAAAATGAAAAAATAGTGGTTATTTCAATATTCTTTGGTAAATTTGCTTTCCGTTAATAAAGAAAATCGATTAATACAAAAATAAATCTGATGGGAAAACTATTTGTCGTGCCAACGCCGGTGGGAAACCTGGAGGATATGACCTTCAGGGCTGTCAACACGCTCAAACAGGTGAAGCTGATACTTGCCGAGGACACACGTACCTCAAGTGTGTTGCTCAAGCATTTCGACATTCACAACGAGCTCATGTCCCACCATAAGTTCAACGAGCATCAGACCATCCACCATATTGTACAGCGTATGCTGACGGACGACATTGATGTCGCACTCATCTCCGACGCAGGTACACCTGCCATCTCCGACCCGGGATTCCTCATCGTCAGGGAGTGCATCCGCAACGACATCGAGGTATGTACCCTGCCAGGACCTACGGCTTTTGTACCGGCTGTCGTCTCTTCAGGACTGCCAAACGACCGTTTCAGCTTCGAGGGGTTTCTTCCACAGAAGAAAGGACGTAACTCCAGACTCCTCGAACTCCAGGAAGAAAAGCGGACCATGATATTCTACGAGTCACCCTACAGGGTCAGAAAGACACTTGAGCAATTTGCCGAGATATTCGGACCGCAACGGATGGCGGCCACCTGTCGCGAAATATCTAAAATTCACGAACAGTGTGTCAGGGGGACAATAGCCGAGCTGATTGACTATTACAGACAAACGGAGCCAAAAGGTGAGTTCGTCATTGTCGTGGCGGGTAAAGAGGAACAGACTGGCGGAAAGCAGTCTAACCTGTCGAAAAATAAATACAAAAACAACGACAAGGAAGATGATGCTTGATGTATCCAATTAAGATTATTCGTCAAAATTCGTCCCGATTCGTGTTCAAAAAAACTATTTTGTGTTATTTACACATTAGTTAAAATTCGTCCCGATTCGTGTTCGAAAAAATCATTATTGGTATTAATAAATCATTTGAAGATATGAAAAAAGTATTGTTCTTAACAATTTCGAGTATTCTTTTCCTGGCATGCATGCCTGAGAAGAACAGCAAGGAGCAAAAGGCCATCGACTCTCTTACTGTGGCCAACGAACAACTCAAGCACGGATATGAGGATCTGCTTTCCGACATCAACGACATCAATGCGGGGTTCCAGCAGATGTCCGAAACGGAAGAACGCATCAACTCCATCTCTTTCGATGAGAACGGAGAGACGAAATCTAACGTGCCTACACAGAACATCAAGGAGAATATGGAGTTCATCGTCCAGCTCCTTGAGGACAACAAAAGCAAAATCGCCTTGTTGGAAAGCAAGCTGGCCGACGCCACCTACAGCTCGGAACAACTGCAGACCATGGTAAACTCTCTCAAGCAGCAGATGGAGGAGAAACAACAGGAAATCATGTCGCTGAAAAACCTGCTTGTGGAGAAGAATGTGCAGATAGGCAAGATGGGCACGCAGATCGACAATCTCGTCAAAGAAAACACGTCTGTGAAAAATGAGAATACGCAGATTAAGCAGGAAAACGAGCAGGTGAAGACGGAAAATCAGAATGTGAAGGAGGAAAACCAGATGGTCAAGAAGGAAAACCAGGACGTGAAAAACGAGAATGAGGCGGTCAAGTCTGAAAATCAGGTTGTCAAGTCTGAGAATGAGAAGGTGAAGAAGGAGAACAAGGAAAAAGAGACGATTCTTGCCAATCAGGACGCACAGATCAACGCTGCTTTTTATGCAATCGGCACAAAGAGGGAGCTGAAAGAAAAAAATATTCTCTCGGGAGGAGAAATCCTCACGAAGTCGAATTTCGATAAAAGTTATTTCACCAAAATCGACATCCGTAACACCACCACCATCAAGCTTAACGCCAAGAGGGCTGAGCTCCTGTCCAATCATCCTGCCAGTTCTTATGCTCTCCTCAAGGACGCAACAGGGGACATCACCCTTAAAGTCAACTCCCCTTCTGAATTCTGGAGCCTCACGAAATATCTGGTAGTCAGAGTCAAGTAAACTCCTGTACATGCCGGCATCTGTTTATGTATGCCCGAAATCCGGTATAAAAAGCTCTTTTGCGTCTTGTAACGATTAACAATCTCTCATCATGAAATCAAAATTTTTTCTTTTTGCATTTATCTTCTCTTGTTCTTTCCTACTCACTCTGCCCATTCTGGCACAGGACAACAACAAGGAGAATGTCACCCAGACCGACAAGGACTGGCTGCCCACGGGTGAGTGGCCTTTCGTCAACCGACGGTTCGAGCCTGCCACGATTGTCACAGGATTCATCAACAAGAAAAAGACGGTTTATCCATGCAATATCCATATCGGAAAGCAGACGCTTATGTATGTGCTCAACGATACGCTCATGCAGGCCAGTCCGGGCAATGTCAATTATGTGGAATTCCGTAACGGCGACAAATATGTGGCATTCGGCAACACTTTTGCTAAGGTCGTGCGTGAGGACTCTGTAGGACGGGTACTGCGTGTGCGCCTCGTGGACTATGAGAAATTAAAGGGCAGCGAGAAGGACGCCAGCAACATGAGTTCTTTCACTCTTGGAGGAGACTTTGGAGAACTTAATATCGACTTCAGCGGATCTTATATCGTCAATCCTGAGGAGGAGCCTCTCCCCACGATCGACACCTACTACCTCAACTTCAACAAGGAAATCTTTGAGGTGACCGACAAGAACATACTCCAGCGCATCCGCCAGGACCGACGCAAGGAATACCGCGGATTCACCCGCTCTGCTGAGATTATCTCCCGCAACGAGTCGTCCGTCCTCAAAATCTGGGAAACCTTCTTCGTCAACTATTAGTCTCGGTTTATTTCTCAACCCCGCCAACGTCCCCGGTGTCGGGTGTCCATTGCAATAACTAATCTCTCTCTAAACTCTCAACCCTAAACTCTCAACCCTCAACTCTCAACTCTCAACTCTCAACCCTAAACTCTTCCGAATGACCCGTAAAGAAATCACATTCGACCGATTCATACGCATCCTTTTCGGACTTGCACTTTGTGCCATCGTCTATTTCCTCTTGCGCAAGCTCAGCGGGGTGCTCATGCCGTTTGTCATCGCATGGTTCATTGCATATATGCTCAACCCTTTCGTCAAGTTTGTGCAGAACAAATGCCATGTGCGTCACAGGTGGCTCGCCATCGTCATCACCTTCATCCTCTTCGTCGTACTCGTCGGAGGGCTCTGCTGGATGATCATACCGGCGGTCATCAACGAAATCGCCACGCTCAAGGATATCGTCGTCAAATACGTGAAGGACAACAACCTGCCAGACCTCTTCACGGAGTATATCATGCCTTATATCTCCTCTACTGAGGATGTGGGCGAATATTTCTCCGTCGGCGACCTTACCACCTTCCTTGACACCATGCTGCCGAAGATATTCTCCCTTATCTCATCATCTATCAGCGCGATATGGGGAGCGGTCATGTTCTTCATCACCTTCATCTATCTTTTCTACATCCTCATGGACTACGAGAAGATGACCAACAGCTACATCAAGTTCGTACCGAAGAGCAAACGGGCGTTCGTACAGGGGCTTGTCACAGACGTGGAAGAGGGCATGAACTCCTATTTCCGTGGCCAGTCTCTTGTGGCACTATGTGTCGGAATCCTCTTCTCCATCGGATTCCTCATCATCGGATTCCCTATGGCTATCCCTCTCGGACTCTTCATCGGATTCCTCAACCTCGTCCCTTACCTGCAAATCCTCGGTTTCATCCCTACGGTCATCCTCTCTCTTCTCAAGGCGTATGAGACGAACCAGAACTTCTGGGGAATCCTTGTGGCGGCACTGCTCGTTTTTGCCGTCGTCCAGATCATACAGGACGGATTCCTTGTACCGAAAATCATGGGGAACGTGACGGGACTCAACGGTGCCGTCATCCTCCTTTCCCTCTCCGTCTGGGGTGTCCTCCTCGGTTTCGTCGGACTCATCATCGCGCTTCCTCTCACAACATTGCTTATCTCTTATTATAAAAGGTATGTAATCGGAATCACAGATGACACCGAAGAACCGCAAAAGCCAAAACTCGAAAGTGTGTCCGAAATCACGGACGCTGAGACGTAGGCGCTCTATTTGCCTTGTGCTTTGCCCTTTGTCTTTTTAAAGGGCAGCATCTGAGTTGTCTTCTATGCTGCGTTATCACGCAGACCATCCATGCCGTAGCTCTGCTGCGGCATTTTTGTAACAGCCATGTTTCATTTCTGACATTTTTTGAATCATCCTAAACAGATTCCTTGCGTTTATTTTCGTAAATTTGCAACTTGAATATATATGGCATCTAAACAACTAATTAATTATAC
The DNA here is from genome assembly GCA_946625675.1 of uncultured Prevotellaceae bacterium. GTDB lineage: Bacteria > Bacteroidota > Bacteroidia > Bacteroidales > Bacteroidaceae > UBA3839. The sequence continues at coordinate 26,520 of CAMOTI010000043.1, forward strand.
CTACTTATGAACAAACAATTCTCTTCACTGTTTTGCGCGCTCATGCTCTCGGCAACAGCTGCGTTCGCGCAATACGGCAGCACACCGCCGCTGCATGTCGAGGGCAAGTACTTCGTCGACCCGCATGGCAACAAGGTGGTGCTACACGGAGTGATGGATACGCCATCGCCTTATTTCAACAGCTACAGATGGGGAAATAGTTGTACGTCTACAAATATTTCGCCTTGTATCGCCTATTTCAACAAGCTTTTCACGGCCATCACCGACACTGCCAGCGGAGCATGGTGCGACCTGTTCCGACTCCATCTCGACCCATGCTGGACCAACGACCCGAACAAGCAGGCCACCAACGGGGGAGGAGAGAACGACATCAGCCGGTTTAATCCCACCCGTTTGCGCACCTATCTCCGTTCGCTCTATTTCAAGATTGCGAAAAACGCCATCAACAAAGGTCTTTATGTCATCATGCGTCCGCCAGGAGTCTTCCCTGAGACCGTCAAGGTGGGGGATGAGTACAACGACTACCTCATGACCGTCTGGGACATCGTCTCGCAGAACGACTCCGTGCGGAAGTATTCTGGGCAAATCATGCTCGAGCTGGGCAACGAGCCCGTCAACCTTCGTGCAGCCGACGGAAAAGACTCGCCGGCGGCCCTCCACGATTTCTTCCAGCCGATCGTCGACAAAATCCGTGCCAACGGATTCACGGGCATCATCCTGCTGCCTGGCACGGGGTGGCAGTCGAACTACCGAAACTACGCCACCAACCCGGTCAGCGACTACAACTACGGATATGCCGTGCACGACTATGTGGGATGGTACAACACAAACGACAACTCTTACAACAAATCGGTGGCGCTCAACAGTTTCAAGGAGGCAGTGCCGGTGGTGGAGGAAAAACCGATCGTCATCACGGAGGTGGACTGGAGTCCGGAGAAGGCCGGTTCCGGCCACTACAACGAACATGGCGACTGGGTGGTCGGTAACTACGGTACTTGGGCCACCGGAACCACCTCGAAGTGGGGCAGTGCCTTCAAGGCTGTGCTCGACCATTTCGGAAACATCAGCATGACGCTCACCGGTACCGGCGACTTCATCGACATCGACTCCTATATCAACAACCGTAAGGTCGTCCCTGCTTTCGAGGCTGCCATGAAGGCTAACGGCTATCCTGACGCCAGCGAGGCGTGCAGCGGTGCCTGCTTCAAGTGGTACAAAGAATATGCGCAGGACAAGAAGGCTCATCCCGATTTCCAACGGAAATACACGGCTGACAATGGATTCGGTGGGTTCACCAATCCGCTTATCAACGCCGACTTCCCGGATCCCGACGTCATCCTCGTCAACGACACCTACTACATGGCCTCCACCACCATGCACCACTTCCCGGGGGCGACCATACTCAAGTCGAAGGACCTCGTCAACTGGGAATACTGTGCCAACCCGCTTCAGCAAATCGCCGACAACGACGCATACAACCTGCTCAACAACGCTAACCGCTATGCAGGCGGACAGTGGGCACCGTCACTACAGTATCATAATGGCAAGTTCTACCTCAACTTCATCGCCTTCGGACGCGACGGATTCGACGACGGAGGTGACTGGCTCCTCTCGGCCACCGACCCGGAAGGGGAATGGACCATGACGCGTCTCGACGGATTCTACTACGATGCGGGATTCCTCTTCGACGACAACCGCGACCAGCTCCACGGACTCGGACCGGACGGTGAGAAGAACGGAGACGGATTCCTGTATGTCGCTGCAGGAATCGACCACATCACCGTCCATAAGCTCAATGCCAGCACGTTCAAGGAAATCAGCAGCAAGGAGGTCATCACCGTAGGCAACGGTTGCGAGGGATCACACATGTACCATATTGGTGATTACTATTATATCTATGCCACTTACGGCGGAACGGAAGGCTCCCAGACTATCTTCCGAGCCAAGGACCCGATGGGACCCTACGAGGAGCATAACGGACGCGTCTTCGCCAACCAGAAAATCCATCAGGGTGGCATCGTGCAGACGCAGACTGGCGAATGGTGGACCATCCTCTTCAAGGACGCCGGTACCATCGGACGCATCCCGTTCCTCGAACCGGTCAAATGGGTGGACGGATGGCCCGTCATCGGAAACAACGGCATCGACGTCACTTCTGCAGGAAAAGCCTATGCAAAACCGAATGTAGGAAAGACTTACCCGAAGACTTATCTCCCTACCAACGACACCTTTACAGACCCGAAACTGGGACTCCAATGGCAATGGAACCACAACCCGGATGATGCGGCTTGGTCACTCTTCGAGAGCCCGGGCAACCTGCGCCTCCACACCGTCTCCATCACGGACAACCTCAAGCAGGCGCGCAACATGCTCACGCAGCGCATCTTCGGATATAATATCGCCAACACAGCCGGCGACAAGTATGCCGACAGCTACGGAACTGTCTCCATCGACACGAAAGGAATGCAGGACGGCGACATCGCAGGACTCTGTGTCTTCCAGGATCCTTACGGCTATATCGCCGTCAAGCAGACCGACGGAAAACGCTATATCGTGCAGTACCGCAGTGCCTACGACAGCAACCAGCCACAGGAGACTGTAAGCTCCACTCCGATAGACTTCACCGACGGGGAGAAAGTCTTCCTCCGCGCCATCGTCAACTTCGGCACGAACAAGGCGAATTTCTATTACAGCACCGACAACCAGACATGGACGAAGTTCGGCAACGAGATGACCATGCGATATATTCTATCTGTCTTTGTGGGTAACCGCTTCGGCATCTTCAACTACTCTACAAAGCAGCTGGGAGGATATGTCGACATCGACTGGTTCTCTACGGAGAAGGAGTTTACGGAGGACCGCTTCTACGGCGAGGGCATCCTCAAGACGTTCACTGAAGAAGACCTCACCATTGAGTCGCTGACGGCTCAGAAGGAATATACCCTCATGCCGGGGGCTTCCAGATCGATCGACATGACGGCTACGTTCAAGTCGGGCATCACGTCCAATGTGGCGTCCCAATGTATATATAATGTGGAAAATCCCAAAATCGCCACTGTCATCGGCGGAAAACTTATCGGACAAGGGGAAGGCTCAACAAAGGCGACGGCTACATACACCGATATCCTCGGAAATGAGCAGACCGTGGAGTTCAACGTCACGGTGGCGATGTTCCCGCTTACTGAGGATGCCGTCAATCCTTCTATCTACGGAAGCGGCTCGTTCAAGCAGACCACTGGTGCCCTCACCACCTCGCAGTATGGATTCGGTGGATGGGAATATGGTGCGGGTGTGGACCTCAGCGCATACGACAAGATTGTCATCAAACTGCGCAGGGCAGCCACCAACAACGCTTCCTTCCGGCTCTTCGACGAGAACAACTATTGGTCGTCTCCTTTCATCTACGAACTCGGCAACAAGAAGACTATTGAGATCAGCCTCAAAGACTTGAAGAAGGAAGACGGCACGCCGTTCAACCTCTCCCACGTCTACATAGCTGGATTCTGGACCACAGGCGGATCGGCCATCTACATCAGCGACATCCATCTCGAGCGCTCACTTACCGGCGACGTCAACGAGGATGGGCAGGTCGACATCTCCGATATCGTGGCGGTCATCAACCAGATTGCCGGTACAGTCCAATATCCTAAGGCCGATGTCAACGCCGACGATAAAGTCGACATCTCCGACATCGTGGCCATCATCAACATCATTGCAGCGCAATAATATCACAATCTCACATAAGCTTTAGTATTATCAGGATGCAGCCTCTTTGGTTGCATCCTTTTTTTTGAGTCCTCGTTCTATATTCTGCAGTACGTATCAGGAGCGTCTTACGTGTAAAAACGGATTTCATTTCATAGGATTCTGTCGCGACTCGGCCATTTAAAAGCAAGCTTTTATGGCTCTCGCTGCTCCAGAAT
>CAMOTI010000044.1 GCA_946625675.1 uncultured Prevotellaceae bacterium
ACAATGCCAAGCTCGCTTGAACATTGTTGAGGCATAGGAGATTCGACGAAGACAATCGCGATGATGATTCGACGAAGTCAATTTTAAGGGCAATGATGCCAAAAAGAGACAAACACAGGCAAAGATAATACTTAAGGATTAATTAATTTTTAGAACATGCCTATAAAGTTACAATAGGTGAGACACGATATCATTAATGAATTTTGGACAATACATAAGGAGAGAATAAAAGCAGAATCGATTGCGAATTTCAGAAAATATACTTAAATTTGCCATATTCATTTATCATTCCGAAACGCATCGCATGGCTCGACCAGCAGCTGGAATTCAATCCGTCAGGCATACGCCATCCTCTGAATCCTAACGACATGCCTGCAGCCATCTACTCGCTCAGCGGCATCAGGAGGAGCAGACTCGAGCCCGGCTTGAATATCATCAGGCAAAACGACGGCACTGCCAGCAAGATATTCGTCAAGCCATAAACACCAAAATAGCGCGAAAATAAGGATTTTAAGAACCCATTAAATATTACAACGGTATGGACAACAATAAAAACATGAACCGCCGAAAGTTCCTTCAGAAGTTGGGACTGGGCGCCGGCTCCGCCATCGGCATGCTGGCTATGAACAGGTTGAATATTCTGGCATGCGGGACAGGAAAGCCCATTGCGTCTCCCTTCAGCAACGAACCGGTGGAGATGACATACCGCACTCAGAACGGTAGCGGAGAGAAAATATCCCTGCTCGGATTCGGAATGATGCGGCTGCCCGACAACCAGGACGAGGTAAACCGCCTGGTGGACTATGCCATCGCCCATGGCGTCAACTATTTCGACACCGCCCCCATGTACAAGGGAGGGCATAACGAAGCACAGACCGGACGCGCGCTGAGCCGTCATCCACGGGAGAAATATTATGTCGCCACCAAGATGTCGAACCAAGGCAGACAACAGTGGGGACTGGAGGCTTCGAAAAGAATGTATGAGAAATCGTTCAGGGAGTTGCAGGTCGACTATATCGACTACTACCTGCTTCATGGCGTCGGAGGCGGAGGCATGGACGAGCTGAATGGACGTTTCCTCGACAACGGGCTGCTCGACTTCCTGCTGGAAGAGCGAGAGAAAGGACGTATCCGCCACCTCGGATTCTCCTACCACGGAGACGTCAGCGTGTTCGACTGGCTGCTCGACAACCAGGACAAATACCATTGGGACTTTGTGCAGATTCAGATGAACTACCTCGACTGGCGGCATGCGTCGCTTGAGAAAGGCGGATGGAAACACGACGCTGACGCTGAATATCTCTACAACAAGATGGAAAAAACCGGGGTGCAGGCCGTCGTGATGGAGCCGCTGAGGGGTGGAGCACTCGCACGGATGCGCAACGACCTGAGCAAGAGGCTCACCGCCATGCGTCCCGACGACACTCCGGCATCATGGGCATTCCGATGGGTCGGATCTCATCCGAACATCCTCACCACACTGAGCGGCATGAACCAGATGGAGCATTTGGAGTCGAATATCCGAACTTTCTCACCGCTGACTCCTTGCTCGGACGCAGAAAACCGAGTGCTGGAAGAAATTGCCGACGTGATGTCCGGATTCCCCGTGATTCCATGCACCGCCTGCGCATACTGCATGCCCTGCCCCTTCGGAGTGGACATCCCTGCCAACTTCGCGTACTACAACGAAGCCGTGGAGAAGCAGATTCTGCCACTCCCCGACCCTGCTTCCAAGGACTACAAGACCAGGAAGCAGCAGTTTGCCGACGAACTGAAGAAAGCACTGCCTGACGAAACGAAGTGGGCCACGCAATGCGCCGAGTGTGGGGCTTGCCTGAAGAAATGCCCGCAGCAGATAAGGATTCCCAATCAAATGGTCCGGATCGTGGAGACACTTGGCAAAAGTTGATATTCGTCAAGCGAGGAAGTCGCCGAAAACAACAGGCCGGCTTGCACCGTAGTTTCGATTTTCGCTGCTACATGATTAATGGCCGGGCTATACGGTCAAACTCGTCAACCGGGATGGGGCTGAAACTGCGGACAAGGGCGATGACATCCACTTGGCGGATGAGCGTGTAGGTACAATCCTCAAGGCGGATGGTGATGTTACAGAAATCATTATAATCCCATCGCTGCTCAACGATGGTATGTCCTTCTGACAACCTGTCTGAAATCAGATAATAGGAATGGATACAGGCATGCCAGTCCTTGAACATGACTTTCTCCACATAAAACTTTTCTCCGTCCTGATAGACAGTCTCACTTTTCAGGAGCTTGCCCTCACGCATGACTCGTCTCTGTTTCTTACCGACGATGACTGCCGCAACGATGAAAGCAGCCAGAATCGACAAAAGCAAAATAAGTCCGCTCATACAAATATTTTTATATCACAACTTTCGAATCACCCGACAGGGATTGCCTACGGCCATTGAGTCGGAAGGGATGTCTTTCACCACCACGCTGCCTGCACCGATGATGCAGCGGTCGCCAATCGTCACTCCGGGGCACACCGTCACGCCGCCTCCAAGCCAGCAGTCTTCACCTATGGTTATGGGAGAACAGCGTTCGATTGGTTTACGGCGTTCTACGTAATCAATCGGATGGTTAGGGGTCAGAAACTGGCAGTTCGGCCCAATCTGGGTGTTCGAGCCGATGGTGATGACACCGCCGTCGAGCATGGTGGCATTGTAGTTGATAAACACGTTCTCACCCAGTTTTATGCCATGTCCATGATCACATTGAAACGGTGGCGCCACCGTGGATGATTCCGGTATGCCAGGAATCAAGTCTTCTATGGTCTTCCTGTAGTCCTCATCTACGGTGGTCATGCTTTGCAATTTAGCACAAAGATGCTTAGCCCTGTAATAGCTTGCCAGGCCTTCCTCGTTTGTGAAGTCATAGAACTCCTCACTGCGCATTTTCTCAAATTCTGTTTTCATATAGATAAATCAATTTGTAGAACATAAATCATTTATCAAGATCAAGATTTCTTCCTGTGCGATGTGCTGATTGCCAGTTGCGTTGCATGTTATTGTTCCGGTTGTACGTATACGTTGCTCACGCACCCTCTGTCAGCCAGTCTGCTCCCTTCACTATCAGAACGAGACCGACAGCAAACATTATGATCAAAATTATGATATTATCCATCTTGTATGTTTTATTCAGACATTTTTGAAGACTGTTTGCCTATTATTCGAAAAATAGGCAAACAGTCTGTATGTGGATTAAAACACAGTCAAAATGTGTCAAGTTTTTATTTATGGTTGCCAAACATCTTTTCTATTGTCTTCGCGTCCTCACCTTCAAAGAAATGAAGTTCTGAAACAGGCTCGTAGTTCAGACGATTAAACTGCAGCAGCTGCAGAACGATGAACTCGCTGTCCTCCGACACGCATATCTCCATCATATAGTTGCCATTCACGATCGGCTTCGGGCGATAATCACCTATGGCTTGGGACATTTGCGCTTTGGGGGTGTTTAAGATGGACTTCAGTCGCTCTCCATCCGTAGGTGAGAACTCTATTGTCTTTGCCATTATCTTGCTGCCTGTTTTTTTGTATACTGCTTTTGTTTTCAAACCAAACAAGGACTTGCTGATGCTAATACGCAAGTCGTTGCAGATGGTGTTCCACATCTGCAAATTCTTAATATTTGCCATTTTATTGTTTTAGAAATTATTTGTTAACTACTATTTTCACTGATAAAAAATGCTGAATAGGTCGCTAACAAAGAATTCGTCTCAACGCTATGACATAATATAAGCGTGGAGACTCTGCTTCAGAATGAGAGCGCGAGCGCTCATAGCACAGAAGCAGCGAAGCAAAGTTTAGTAAGTTATACTTATCTTGTGTTTTTTGGAGATAAAGATCTCTGCCAGAACTTCCTCCGTTGTTTGACGACAGGCGGGGAAGACGAGAGGAGCCAACACGCTGCGATTGATTGGATTCCACAAACGTGTTTCCTGTAGGGCACCCTCTGTTCTCATGCCAACCTCTGTCACATTCATCGCAATCGCTGATTTCTACGTTTACTTCTTCAAGTCGGTTGTTTTCTGCGGGCAGACTCAGAGCCCTGACACTTTCAATAGTGACAGAGACAATACAAATGACTGCCAAGACAATCCAGATGTGAAGAAAACGTTTTTTCATAGTGCAAAGTTACAAATTATCTTTGACAAAATCAAAAACATTATCCTTTATTGCATTATTGCATTAATTCTCATGGTTCTTCGAAATTCTATGTGGCTTACTACTATTTTACCCTCACTACAACTTGACAATCCAGATTATAATGACAATGACCTTTCTTTCTACGGACTTCTGGGACTTAATGGAATCTTGTCTTTGTACTTCGCATATTTATTCGTAACTTTGTCGCCACAAACACAAAGACAAAGATGATTTATTGTTTTTCCGGTACGGGCAACAGCCAATGGGTGGCCGACAAGCTGCGTGGTCTTGTGGACGACTGTCCAGAGGTTTATGGACTGGTATTTCCCGTGTATGGATGGGGCATACCTAAAGTTGTGGACGACTATATCCGCAAGCATATCGACGACATACGGAACTCCCAATATGTGTACGCCGTGATGACCTGCGGCGACGACGTGGGCAACGCCGACAAGGTGCTGTGGAAGTCGCTTGGAGGAAAGCTCGACGCCGTGTTCTCTGTCGGGATGCCCAACACCTACGTCTGCCTGCCAGGCTTCGACGTGGACAAGGACGATGTGGCGCAGACGAAAGTGGCAAAGACCCTGGAGCGGCTGCCCGGGATAGCGGACCATGTCAGGCAAAGGGAGAAAAGGACGGACGTGGTGAGAGGGGCATGTGCCTGGCTGAAGACTTACGTGCTCCGCCCGCTGTTCAACCGCTTTCTGATGACCGACAAATATTTTCATGTCGACAGCAGGCTGTGCACACACTGCAAGCGATGCGTAAAAGGATGTCCGCTTGGAAATATGGCGACGGACGAGAAGGGCAACATCATCTGGAAGCACGAGAACTGCACGGGCTGCCTGCGCTGCTACCATCGGTGCCCCGTCAAGGCAGTGCAATTCGGAAGGTTCACAAGAGACAAAGGGCAGAAGAGACCGGTTGACTTGTGACATCACAGGCAACGGAAAACGTCAATGGGCTGACCGTCATACTGGTTTCTGAAAAAAAGAAGAAAAAGGTCTGCAACACACCTCTGAGCGGTAGTGTTGCAGACCTTGTATTTTGATGTACCAGCATTTATTCTGCCGGTTCTGTAGTTTCTTCCGGATTTCCTTCTGGTTTTTCTTCTGGATTTCCATTTGTAGGTCCTGGCAGCGTGAGCTCCACATCCACGTCGTTGGTCACACTGCTTGTCAAGTCGTCTCCATACTGGTTGGTGTCAGTGACCATGCTCATGATGTACGGATTGAGGTATGCCATTGCTATCCCCTTTATCAGTAATACATAGCCGTCGACAAGTTCATCGGCATCCTATGCATAGTGTCCACGGTAATTCATGACTCCAATCCAAGGGACAGGCGGTCACTTCGTTTTTCACATAAGGCAGGTTCTAATAATTAGCTTTAGGCTGTGTTTAGACTATTTTTGAGCAGATTTGCTCGCAATCTCGTAGGAGCGTAGCGAGCTA
>CAMOTI010000045.1 GCA_946625675.1 uncultured Prevotellaceae bacterium
ATCATCATCGCGACTCGGCCATTTAAAAGCAAGCTTTTATGGCTCTCGCTGCTTGATGATTTGAACCGTAGCTCGCTACGCTTCTGCGAGATTTGCGGGCAAATCTGCTCAAAAATAGTCTAAACACAGCCTAAAGCTAATTTTCAGAACCTGCCTGTAATAATTGCTATTTGTTTTTCAGATTCGTTCCTTGATAATCTTTTTATCCAGGATGACAACGTTCATCCGCTCCACCTCTATCCGTTCCCATACATGTTCCACAACGTATGGTTCGCTGGCAAGATACTCGTCGAGCTGCTTACGGTTCTCGAACTCCATGACGAGCAGGGAACCAATCATCTTACCCTCCTCATCGAGCATACCACCGGCACAGACGACATGCTCTTTCATCCGTTCCATATTTTCAAAATGACGAGGACGAACTTCCATCCTTTTGGGCAGCCTACCTTCTCCGTCGTAGGCTCTGACTATAAACTGCATCATCTTTTTCATTTTTTTCATGAATGAGTGGTATGCAATACGGTTTTATTAACATGCCTATAGTAAGAACATCGGCCCATTTCTTATAAATCCATCCTTCTCTCATTGATTGTCCTCCTTTTTGTTATCGTCCTCATGCGCCGTGATGTATTTGCAATTAGGGTCATTGGGGGTTGTGGTTGTCGGGCGCAAAACACCAGCATACATTTCCAGCGCCTTAATCATTCTCCTTCCAGCATCTTATACAGTTCGCTATAACACTTCACGTAGTTTTCTTAAATCTTCACATGAAAAAACCAAAACCCAATCACCGGTTACTTGTCATGCAAAGCTGAAAAATTAAAAGATGGCCGCAATGCGGCGAATTTGCCTTAGCTTCTCCATGAACGAGGCGTCACGCTCAGCCATCAGCATATCGTATTCGTTCTGCATGGCCAGCAGGGGGGCGGCCTCTATACCGAGGGCGGCCTCCATCATCATGGCGAGTTCTGGACTGAGCGAGCGCTTGCCATTCAGCATTTCGTTAAAGGCAGAGTAGGAAATGCCAATCTCTTTAGCCAGTCCGCGCTGCGAAATGCCGCGGTATTCCAGTTCGTCCTTCAGCACCTCACCAGGATGGGTAGGCTGATAGGGCTTCAAGTTGTTTGCTATCATCTGCGGGTTTATACCTTCAAGTGTCGTCATGTCTCGTCCTCCTATTTATGTATAATGGTTTGACAATTCTGTGATGTTACAAATCGTGGCAATCTGCTTGCCAGCTTCCACACACTCAGTGAACTCTATGCGGTACTGGTCGTTAACACGGACAGAAGATACGCCCTCCTTGTCGCCATGCAACTTCTCGTAGTGCAGGGAGCCGTACTTGGTCAAGCCTAACACATTTTCCAGTTGTTTCATCAGGTTGACAACCTTGATGAACTTTCTTACAATCTGAGGCTGAAAGCGGTGATGCTTATCGCTTGACTTACCATCTGTGTAGATTTCCTGTAGATATGTCTGCTCGAATGTAACTATCATACAGCTGCAAAGATAATAAAAATATTTGTTGTTCGCAAATTTATGAACAGTAATTTAATTCTTGGCTATAATATATAGTATCTGCGCGACTTTAGATGGAAGTCTCACATATATATGTAGAGATGTTAATATGATGTAATATGATGGATACTACTACCATTTTTCATTTTAATCCGCTCGCAGGCAGACAGCAAAAGGGTTGCTGAGGCAAAACATGCACCGACGATGCATACACCCGTCCAACCGGCCAGACTCCAGCCAATACCGGAGAAGGAGGTACCCAGACTACCCCCGATGAAGAAAGTGGTCATGAAGATGGTGTTCACACGGTTGGTAGCCTTAGGCAACTGCCGCAGGCTGGCACTCTGGTTGCTCACTTGCAGGCATTGTGCACCAATATCCACAAGCACGAGGGCGACAATAAGTCCTGCATAGCTGTCGCCAAACTTCCAGGCCACAAACCAGGCCAAGACCTGAAAACAGCCACCGATGACGGACATCCGATGAACGCCCACTCTCGGCACGATTTTACCGACACCGCTGGCGGCAACAGCCCCCGCAACACCACAAAGTCCCAACAGGCCCACCACATCGCTGCCCACATGGAAGGGCGGACCTGACAGATAGAATGCCATGCATGACCACACACACAATATGCTGGCAAAGCTCATGGCCGGGCGAAAGGAATAGAGCCGGATGCGAGGATTGGAGATAAAGATACTGCCCACCGTATGCATAAGTTGGCGATACGAACCATGGAAGGTCTGACTCACCTGCGGCATCATCTTCAACGTGACAAGCAGCCCCAGGAGCATCAGTCCTGCCACCAAGAAGAACATCATCCGCCATCCGAACCAGTCGCCTATGTAGCCACTGACGGCACGGGCAGAGACAATACCCGTCATGATGCCCGACGCTATATAACCCATGTTCCGGGTCTTGTTTTCCGGACGGGAATAGAGCGTGGCCATCGGAACAAACAGTTGCGGCATGATGGATGAGAGTCCCAAAGTAAGCGATGCTCCCCACAACAGCCACACATTGTTGGCAACACCTATAGCAACGGCAGAAGCTGCTGCCAACGACATGCCAATCACCACGATACAGCGCACTGGCAGCATATCGGCCAACGGAACCACGAACAAAAGTCCAAGCGCATAGCCTATCTGGGTGATGACAGTGATTATGTTAGCCTGCACCTGAGTGATGCCCGTGTCACGACAAATCATGTCGAGCAGAGGCTGGTTGTAGTACAGGTTTGCCACCGTGAAAGCAGCCAGGAAGGCCATCATCAGCAAGATGTGGCGTGGTATGCCATTGTCTGGTGTAAGTCGTATCATTCGTTATTTACTATTGTTTCTCCTTCTTCTGAAAACTCCCTCGAAAAGGGATCTTCATGTTTCATTTCATCTCTAATCTCGGTTTAACAGGGTCTGTCAGCCTGATGATATGGTCGTATTCAACATGAGTGACACCTTTTACGGACTTGAAATATTGCATTGTCTCTTCCAAAGACTTCGATTCCGGCTTCTTCAACGCCATACCGTTGATGATGTTGTAGTCGTAAATAACTTCACACTTATAGGCCTTGACGGCATCCAGCAACGGAGCTTTCCCCACTTCAGCATCGTACATCACAAGGAAGACATTGGGCGAATGTTCCTGCTCAGCTTGATGACTCCGAACGGGCACCGGCAATTCCACCGTCTGCTTGGTTTTGCATGAGACCAACAAGACGATTGCAACCTGGGCAATCAGTATCAGCGGAATGCCATAGTTGAATTTCTTGTGCATCGTCTTATGACGCCATACTTTCATGCCCAGCCAAGCCCCGATGCTTCCACCAAGCACGGCTAAGCCCAACAAGGCAGTCTCACGGATGCGCCAAAGCGATTTCTTCGCTTTCCATTTGTCGATGCCATAAACGAGAAATGCTATGACATTAATGCCTATAAGGTAATAGACTATCGCTTCTTTCACCATAGTTTTTTGTTATCCATTTGTGCTCAATTTAGTGCAAATGTACAAAAAACAAGGCACATATCAGAAGTTTTGGTCAACCAATATACTTTTTGTGAGCCAATTTAACTTTATTTTGATTCACAATAGCATATTATGAACCACAAAATAAGTTCATAACTTAAAGCACAACATTCGCCGTTTTAACCAAACGATCGTAAGAAGCGTGTTGTCATTCTTGCCGTTCTTCCATACCGATAGTTGTCACATTCGGAACCGCCCCTCCCCCAGTGTCGTTTTTATGTCGCCATCCGAAAATCATCCTCAAATTCTTTGGAAATTCGGAAAAGAATTGGTACTTTTGCAATCGAAGAAAACGATGCTCCATCCGTTGCGGACGTAAGGTGCGGGGATTTGGATAACAACTCATCGGCACGTTGCGAGATAGTCTTCTTTGTTTTAAGTAAGATTACCCCGCCTGTCTGAATAGACTTCTGCTATATTATACATTCCCTAAAAATCAGCCGTTTTCGAAAAAAAATTCAAAAACGGCTGATTTTTACTTTGTCATCTGAATATAAAATTGTATCTTTGCGCCATTAAATCTTGTTGTTATGGTGTACAATAGCATTATCGGCAGAACTGAGGAAATCAAGAAACTTCAGAAGTTTCTCAAATCTTCCAAGTCGGAGTTCGTGGCAATCTACGGACGCAGACGTGTAGGCAAGTCATACCTTGTAGAAGAGGTTTACAAAAACAAAATTGTTTTTCGTGCCATTGGCTCCTATATCAAGGATAAGAACGATAAGACATACAGACAGATACAGCTTGAACACTTTTATGAGAGCCTTCTGGATGTCGGTATGTCAGAAGACACACCTCGTCCCACAAACTGGCGTGAGGCTTTCCGCCTGCTTCGACACTATCTTGAAGGAGTATGTTCCAAACGGCGTATTATTTTCCTCGACGAACTGCCTTGGCTGGCTGGTCCCCAGTCCTCAGAAATGATAACAGAGCTTGGGTACTTCTGGAACTCGTGGGCAGACCGCCAGCGAAATGTGGTGCTTGTAGTCTGTGGTTCTGCAACCAGCTGGATGCTTGACAACGTCATCCGCGACTATGGCGGACTGCATGGTCGTCTTACGGACATCATACGACTGTTGCCTTTCACGCTGAAGGAGTGCGAATCATATTTCAAGAATCGAGGATTCCATCTCTCCCGTTATGAGACAGCCGTTGCCTACATGGCATTCGGCGGCATACCCTATTACCTTGACCGTATAGACAACGAGAAGAACCTGTCGGAAAATATCGACACATTCTTTTTCAAGGATACAAAAATCAACCAGGAGTTTAAGGATGTGTATGCCGGTCTGTATGCCACTTCAGAACGTTATGTGGATGTTGTCAAGGCACTGGGCACAAAATTCTATGGCATGACTCGCCGCGAACTGGCCGAAGCAGTTGGCATTGAACTGGGTGGAACCTTCTCAAAGATTCTCGACAATCTCCATGAGTCAGGCATCACCCGAGAATATCCTCGCTATGGAAAGGAACGTGTTGAGACTGTGTATCAGCTGAAGGATTTCTTTTCCATGTTCTATCTCCACTTCATACATGGAAAGGGAGCTGACGCAGGCAACTGGCGTACGATACAGCGTACACCAAAATTCTATTCTTGGGCAGGCAATACTTTTGAATTGCTCTGCATTGAACATCTGCCACAGATAAAGGACAAGCTGCGCATAGCCACCATCAACCGAAACTACTGCTGGAAAGGAGAAGGGCCTAACGGAAAAACCTCCCAGATTGACCTTGTGCTGGAATGGAAAGGCGAACGAACCGACTATATCTGTGAGATGAAATTCAGCGAACACAACTTCACCATCGACAAGTCATACGAACTAGAACTGGCCAATAAGATTGACGCATTTTTAAACTGCAAACAGCATACCAAGACACACTCGGTTCAACTTGTCATGGTCACTACAAATGGCCTTACCCCAAACGAGCACACTAAGGATGTCAATCAGGAGGTCATATTAGACGATCTTTTCACCTAATCAGCGGAAGGAGTTTTTTCAATTAAGATTCGTTCTTCATCACTGTCATGTCGTTAGATGTTGAAACTGGGGTTTGTTGCTGTTTTTGTACCGCCACTGCATTCCGTTGATACAAACAGTGACAGGGCGGATGTTTTAATCAGCCATAAGTCAAGTTTCCGGTCGTTCACACCAAAAACGCGGTAAGTAATTTTTATCGCTACTTAGTGTTGTCGTTATTCGTCGGGCACCCGTAAACAGCCATTTGTTCTCTTTCTTTTACCCTAATTTATACTCACCCGTACGGATAGAGGCGATGACACCACCATCAATGAGCAAGTCAGTACCCGTAATAAACTTAGCATGTTCACCAAGCAGGAAGGCAGCCGCCTCGGCAATCTCGTCGCTGGTGCCTGTGCGCTGGGCTGCAGAAGCATCAATCATGCGCTGGTAGCCCTCACCATTCGCATTGAACTCGTCGTAAGCCAGCGGTGTGACAATGACACCTGGAGAAATCGTATTGATACGTGCCCGACGATTGCGCCATGAGGTGGCAGCAGCACGCTGAGCCTGCAAGTGGTTCATGCGCTTGGCTATCATATAGGCAAAACCGCTGTTCTGCATGGCCACCTCCTGAATGAACTTCACGTTTTTCAGTTCCTCTGTAGGAGTATTCACCAGTTGCAGTTCGATGTCGTTGGGGATAGGATACATATAGGCAGCCTGACTGGAGATGATGAGCCCTGCCCCACCCTCGGCCATCACCTCGCCGAATGCATCAACGGCATAGCCCGTGCCTACCATGTCGAGGTCAACGATATGCTCTGGATTAGCCTGATTGGGCGATGCACCGGCAGTGTCGATGAAGTACATCACAGGCCCCAGCTCAGCGGCCTTCTTTGCGAATGCCTCCACGCTCTCCTTCTGCAAGGCATTTACCTGCTGCGTCTCCACATCGTAGCCGCAACGGCGGAAGTCCTCACCTACTCGTTCCAATGCCTTCTCGCTGATGTCGCCCAGCAGAATTTTCTTACCAGCGCCAATGCGGCGGACAATGGCGGTTCCCATACTTCCGGCACCTAAGAGGGCCACTACTTGTTTTTGTTCGTTTCTGTCGAATATCATAGTCTTTCCTATTTTTTATAATTATATGTTCTTAATAAACTTTGCGTGAAATCACACTGCAAAGGTACGACAAAAAAGACAACCCGTCGTTACACGAATTGCCTCTATACTTTCACATTTTGCAGATGATTATACCGTCTGAGAACGTCATCCGCCCCTGCCGCACAAGAATATGAACATGATACTTGCCAACGAACTCTGCCACTTGCCGTCCATCATGCGCTGTGTTAATCAGATTGCACCCGTAAGCCTCTTCCATAATTGATGATAAAAGATTCTTTTAAATTTTAGAAATGCACCATGCGAAGCCCTTGGCCGTGCGGCGGGCAGCATCCATGAAATGATTGCCGGGATTCCATTCCAGCGTTGTGCGGTCGGCGCCCAGGCTCTGCTTCAGGTGCTCATGCTCCCAGCGGATGTTATTGCCCACCTGGGCTATGGCCTTATTGCGACAGTGCTCCTCACGGTCACCAAGACTAAGATAAACGAAAGGAGCCTTGACAGGATGCCGGCTTGCATAGTCCTGCCATCCCGCAATCCACACCGAGGGTGACATGGCTGCAATGGCTGCAAAACGGTCGGACTCATAGCCAGACCAAAGGGAAAAGAGACCGCCAAGGCTGTAGCCTCCTAAGACGATGGGGAGTTCACCATATTCCTTATGCAAACAGGGAATCAACTCGTCAGTGACATAACAGAGCGTCTCTCCCGCATGTTCGCCTACGGCCTGACGCTTCGAAACGGCAGGGTCGTGCCAAGGAGTGAGTTCCACTTCCCAGTCACCGATGACAAAGGCTGCCATGACGAAAGATGTGCCAGCAGCCTCGCTAATCATGGCCACCTCGCTGTCGATGCTTCCACGCTCCTGTATGCCCAGTGTCTGAATGAGCATGACTTCCGGCTCCTCGCCTTCTTCAAACAACAGACACTCACGCCCACTGATTTCTATAGTCTGTTTCATGTTGACTGTAAAATTTCGTTTTTCACCCTGAAAATGACAAATGCATCATATCATTCAGCAAAAATACTAAAATAAAAATGGGCCACCAAATAAACTCATAAATTAAAGCACAACATGCGAAGGTTTTGAAATGCAAGAAAAAACAATGTCACATACCGTATTGTTTGCTGTCTGAAAAGATTTCCTTCAAGTATGATTCCAGTTCCTTTCCCTCTTTGTCTGTTGAAAGGATTATGCCATCAGGGGAAATAACGACAATTGAAGGAATGAAAGAAATTCCGTAGAGGTCAAGTGCATTTTCTTTGTCGGAAGGGCAGCGCAAGGCCGTCCATGGCAACTTGTTTTTGTCTAAGGCTTTTAGCCATGCGTTACGGTCTTTATCGCAGGAAACGCCCAATATTGTAAGATTTCGATCTTTATAGGCAGCATATAGTTGCTTCATGAACGGAAATGAGGCGATACATGGACCGCACCACGACGCCCAAAAGTCAATCAGCACGTATTGGCCATGTCCCACATATTCGGAAAGACGGTGGATGGTTCCGTCTGGAGCCTCTGCCTCGAAATCTATATATTTCTTGCTTGTAATATTACGTTGCTTTTGAGTTGAATGATACACCTTCCAAGGACGTTCCATTGCAGGATGACGGGCGTAGGGAGCATCTTCACGCATGAATTCATTCATCTGTTCATGAGTCAGGCTGCCCAGACCTGTAAATAGATACCATGCAGGAATAATGTTGCCGATATTTTCCCGGATATTCTGCAAGTTGGTTCGTTCAAGCTCGGCCATGTGTCCTTTATATTTTGCAACATTCGCACTATCCTCTACAGTCTGTATTGGCTTGTCCCCCGTTATCATATCCCTGATCTTGTCTTGTTCTTCCTCACTGAAATTATCCCACCACGGCTCAACATCATTATAAATGGCGCGTTCACGCATCTGACACTGGATGAACCTCTGTTGCAATTCACTACCTTTGATTTCACCTGTGACAAGATTAATATCTGTGGGCGTATCCTCCACAATAAAACGGAGGTCGTTGCCGGCATAGTCACCAATCTGGATGAACGTGTGACGGGGAAGCCGGCCAGTGACTTTGAATCGACCGTCAACAACTGGATATCCCACATGTTGCCCGTGTGGAGCACACGGAAAGACACCCAAACTATCATATTGGCTGGTCGTTGTTCCTGTGATGACAAAATCAATACTGTCTTCTACGATTGGAGTGAATGTCTGGCTATGCCCAATGAATGCGACCATGGTCAGCAGAAGTGTGATGATAGCTTTCTTGTTCATTTTCTTTTATTTTACAATTCCATAAATTACAAGACTGATGGTGGCGTAGAAACACGCTTTGCAAATTTTGTTTGTAAAGTTAATGATTTCTTATGACTTCACGTTCATTCTGCACGTTTTTCTTGCAAAATGTGCTTGCTTTTTAACAAATTTATGCGGAGTGGCGTCTGGGCACGCCATAATCTTTTTTCAATCAAAAGAAAACTCGTCGAAATACTAAAAATCGACGAGTTTTCTTACGGCTTTTTCAATATGTTGATGCACGTGCGGCCGTAAACAGCCATTTGTTCTCCTCTTTGACTAGGTCGAAATGTAGCTGCAAGCGCCACGTATGACGGCCTCCGCCAAAGACAGCGGCATTGACCCGGCTACGGCCTGTGAGGGTGGCACGGTCGCCATTGACCTCGATGTCCATCTGCTCATGCTCGGCAGAATAGTAGTTCAGCGTGCCACCCGCAATAGCTCTGATGTATTCTTGCTTTGACTGATGCATCCCTGTCATGTGGGTCAGCACGAAATCATCTGCATGAACACGATTTAATGTTGCTGTATCCTTCTCTACCATTGCCTTGTACATCTCTCGATACAAAGCTTCTATCTGTTCCTTATCCGTCATCTCTTTATCTGAAAAATTTGTTGCGACACGCCGGGATTCCTGCTCTGGCAAGCCACCACGCTCAAAGCCGTGAAGGTACAGCCGTGAGCGTGTGGGCTTCCGTTGATCAGTAAAACCTTACTCATATTTTCTTCATCTCGAACCCTTGAACATCTTGGTGGTTTCTCCGTCGTGATGGTCGAAGAACAGGCTCTTGCCCGTGTCGAGGGTCAATTTGTTTTCTATTAATGTGTCGCTTTTAAGTATTGCAAATCACCATACCAATAACTGGCTGTACAGCCACCGTCGATGAGGAAGTCGGCACCGCTGATGAAACGTCCACGAGAGGACATCAGGAACTCTGCAAGGTCGCCTACCTCATCAGGTGTTCCGGCACGACGCGCCGGCATTCCCTCAATCATCCTCAGATAGCCGTCCTTGCGAGGCCCATGCAGTTCGTCATTGGCCAGGGGCGTGATAATGATGCCAGGAGAAATCGAGTTGACAGTGGCATTACGACGGCCCCACCGGGTAGCCTCATACATCACACGGAGTACATTGCAGCGCTTGGAATATTGATAGGCTTTCAGCGTGTCGCTGACAGCCTTCAGGAACGGCAAATCCAGCAGTTCATCTACAGGAGTCGTTGCAAGCATCTCATTCTGCTCTTGGGGCAGTGCGGGCAGACGATGACCGCTCTGCGAAGATATAATCACACCTGAACCTCCCTCGGCAATCACCCGCCCGAACTCTTCTAACAATACGCTTGTGCCATAGAGATCAACCCGCAAGATTTCAGCTACGGGAGCCTGCGAGGGTGACACGCCAGCAGCATTCACCACATTGGTCACGTCGCCTTTGCTCGTAGCATACTCCACCAACTTCTGTATATCCTCCTTTGAACCGAGGTCACACTTAATGGTGGAGCACTCGAAACCGGCGTTCTCCAGCGTCTTTGCTGCCTGCCCGGCATGTTCCAGGCTATAGTCAGCCAACACGATGTGCTTGCCTGCTGACACACGGCGGATAATCGCCTGTCCTATACTGCCGGCGCCCACTAATACTGATACTTTCTTTACCATATCCAAAAGTCATATTATGCCAACCCACGCCAGCCCATAAACATCTTAGTCACTTCACCATCGTGGTGGTCGAAGAACAGGCTTTGCCGGGTGTCGAGCGCTTCTATGCGAGCCATCTCGTCAGCAGAAAGTTCGAAGTCGAAGATGTCAATATTCTCAGCCATGCGTTCTTTGTGGGTTGACTTCGGTATGATGACAACTCCACGTTGCAACAGGAACCGAAGACCGATTTGAGCCACGCTCTTACCGTGACCTTTGCCGATTTCAGTCAGTACCTCATTAGTGAAGAATCCATTGCGTCCCTCGGCCAATGGTCCCCACGACATGATCTGGCATCCGAACTCCTCCATGTATTTCTGTGGTTGTTTCTGCTGACAGAACACATGCGTTTCCACCTGATTCACCATCGGCTTGATTTCCACATTAGATGCCAGGTCTATAAAGTGGTCAGGGAAGAAATTGCTCACGCCGATAGCCCTCAACTTGCCGTCACGATAGGCTTCGATTAAGGCACGATAGGCACCGTAGCGGTCGCAAAATGGCTGATGAAGCAACATCAGGTCGATATACTCCGTCTGCAGCTTGCGCAGACTCTCGTCAATGGAGGCCTTCGCCTTTTCATAGCCGTAGTTGGAGATCCAAATCTTTGATACAAGGAACAGTTCATCGCGCTTGATGCTGCTCTTGCGCCAGGCATTGCCAACGCCTTCTTCGTTGTGGTAAGCCTGTGCCGTGTCTATCATCCGATAACCCACGCTCAAGGCGTCACTTACGCAACGTTCGCACTCTTCAGGCGACACCTGATAAACTCCGTAACCCATCTGCGGCATTTCCACGCCGTTATAAAGTTTGATTGTATTCATATCGATAATTGTTTGTTTTCGTTTCACAGTCTTTTAATCAGTTTGGCAGGGATGCCACCCACAACGGTATTCGGCTCTACGTCTTTGGTGACGACGGCTCCGGCACCTACAATGGCGTTTTCACCGACTGTCACGCCAGGTAGTATAGTTGCTCCAGCTCCTATCCAACAGTTGCGTTTCAGAACCACGGGCTTGCAGGTCAGTATCTGATGCTCCTCTGGGTCGTGGTTGTTGGATATGAGTTGGGCATTGGCAGCTACCAGCACATCATCCTCGATGGTGATGCCGCCTGCACTCATAAAGAGCGAATTGGTCTGGATAACTACATTCTTGCCTATTTTCACATTCTTTCCGCGCACGACCGATGTAGGAGCCATCAGACGGCTTCCCTCGCCAAACTCGCCAAACAGCTCGTGAACCATTTCGTCGTACTCTTTGGTGAAGGGCATGGTGTTGTTCAACTTGAAGCAGAGCTGCACCTCCTTCACGCCTTGCGCCTGCTCCTCTGGAGTCTGCTTGCGCATGTCAATACGTAGCTCTTTCATATTCTTATTCAACAGTTGCAGACACATTCAAACTTCTTATCCACTTCTCAACCTTTTTCTTTTCCGTGCGCACCTCGTGACCGTAGATGCTGAAGCCCTTCTGGACGTTGGCATCTGGGAAAGCATCCTTCACATCCTCCACACAGTTGGCCAATCCTGAGCCTTCGTGAGTGGTGAAAGGAATGACGGCCTTGCCCTTTAAGTCGTTAGCATGCTTCTTGAAGAAGGTGAACATCACTTGCGGATAGGTGCCCCACCAGACGGGTCCGCCAATGAACACGATATCGAACTTCGTCAGGTCCACATCGCCTTCATACTCGGGCAGCTCACCGTTCTTCGCTTCTTCCTTTGCCAACTTGATTAGCGGGTTATAAGCCATACCATCGTACTTATGAGTGACGATTTCAAACTGCTCTGCGCCTGTCTGTTCCGTGATGTAGTCGGCCACAATCTTTGTGTTGCCCACCTCAATGTTACCTACTGCGTAGTTGTCTCCCGCATGCGAGAAGAACACTACAATTGCCTTTCCTTCCTTGTTCATAACTATCTCCTGTTTTGCACCACCGTTGCATGCAGTCGATACCAGCAATGCCAAAGCGAACGTAATGATACTTTTGATATTCATTTTGATTTACTTTTGAATCTGGTTGCAAAGTTACGATGTTTTTTCAACACCTTGTTTTCACAAATTGCGTCATAATTTTCACTTTTTACACTAATCATTCTTTTGTATATAAAATAATGAGTAATTTTGTCGAATGAATTCGGCGAAGTTGCTCACGTTCAGCATAGCAAAAGCACACTTCGCTTTGCATTCGCTTAATAGCAAAATTGCAGTCATGAAGACAGATTTCCAATATTCCACAGACTTCTATGGGATGAATTCCCGCGAGTTGAGTCACACCTGCATGCACTTGCTTTGCTTGGCAGGTGAAGGCAGTTTTGTGTTCAACGAGCACTGCTATCATATTGTAAAAAACGACCTGGTGGTGATACCGATGCCTGATCGTGTCAGCAACCTTGCAGGACATGCTGACTTGCAGGTGGAGTGGTTTGCTGCCGACTATAAATTCCTGCAGAACCTGCTGCCATCGAACAATTACAGCATCGGCGGAAGTATCTCGCTGAACCAAGACCCCGTCATCAAACTCTCAAACGAACAGTCGCTGCATCTGCTAAATGACTTTCATCGTCTGCGTGACCGTATGGACGAGAGCCACTTGCTGTTCCATCGTGAACTGATGGGCAGCCTCTGCCTGACGATGATGTACGACATCTTCGAAGCCCACGCCCAGCGTGAAGCCACAGACTCGCATACCGACCGCACGACCTACATTGTGAAACAACTGATGGCATTGCTCTCCACGGGCGTCAGTCGTACAGAGCGCGATGTGAGCTATTATGCCGAACGGCTGAACGTATCGCCCAAGTACCTCTCGGCTACCATTAAGCGTGTGACAGGCCACAGCGTCACCTCGTATATTAACCGCCACACTATTCCAATACTGAAAGACTATCTGAATGATGAACGTCTGTCACTCACTCAGATAGCAGAACTGATGAATTTTACCACTTTATCGTATTTCAGCCGTTATTGCACGAAGCACCTTGGTCAGTCGCCTAGCGAATACCGCCTGAGTCTTCAACCGAAATAATGCGAGATCTTATTTGCCTACAGTTTATTTAGCACATCTGTTATCGTATTGTCCTCTGATACAACTGTATTTGTCCATTGTCGAGATTCGTAATCTTTATCTGAACCTTGATTGGACGTTCTATCTCGTCAGACAAAGACAAAAGTAATTTTGTTATTACCTGTTCAACATTCGTGTATGTAGAATGATTGAGTGCAAAGTCAACGTCACCAAGCAACACACCGCATCCGTTTTGCGCTATCGTTGTCCATGAATGGCGGAAGCAGTGAGAAATGACTAGTACATACCGTCGCTGACATTGTTTGTTGTATGTGTGTCAGTTCTTGTCACGTAGAGGGTAGCATTCTTTTTCGTAGTTTTCAGCTGCTTGCCCTCAAAATCCATATCGATAAGTCTCACATCCTGGCAACCGTCGAGAACTAATGACGGTGATGACGTGTGGATGGTGCCGCCTTTGATGGCAAACCCGCTAACGTCCTGCAATCGCAAAAAATCCTTGCCGCGACCTTCAAAATTCTCTATCTGCACATTAGAGAGCGGCCGCTCGGGCAGAGCCTTCACGTCGATGAGCCGCTGGCAGCCGTCAACGGTAAAATCCTTGATGTAGATATTTCTGAACTCAGGGGTCAGTTCGTTGACTGCTCTTGCCGGGAAACGGTCTGCCAAATTTCCCACCCACTTTCTTGAGCCAAGCATATCGACTGTAAAGCCGTTCCACTTGATGTCTTTTGCATAGACACGCTCCACCCAGATGTCGTGGGCACCGCCGCCACGGGGACGGCGCGACTTGATGCGGATGCCTTGCTCCGTGCCCTCAAAGCGGCAGTCGTGCATATAGATATTCCACATCGAAGCTGCTGTCTCACTACCCAATACCAGGCCACCTCCTCCACGCAGGGCCACGCTGTTGCGGATAACGCAGCAGACAGATGGGCGGGCGGTCTTAACACCGTCTTCACCACGCCCCGACTTGATGGTGTAGCAGTCGTCGCCGCAATCAAGCTCACAGTACTCTATGAGCGAATTAGTTGTCGACTCGATGTCGATGCCGTCGGTGCGTCCATGTCCAGCGCTGTTTATCGTCACACCGCGGATAATCACATTGTCACAATACTGCGGTACGATGTTCCAGAACAGCCCTTGGTCGATGGTGATGCCCTCAATCAAGATGTTCTTGCAGTTGACGGGTGCCACCGTCATCGGAAGCAACACTGGTCGCCCCTCTTGTCCGTCGCACAGCCGCTCGCTGACGGGTTTTGTGATATCTACGCATTCCTCTATTACGAGATATTTCCGGTTTTCTACGTAAATCTCACAGTCGGTCGTTGGTCCCACGATGTGCCCTCGTCCTGTCAAACCGATGTTCTCTGCCCCATTTGCGTATATCATCGCTCCAAGCGACAAAACATCGTAGCCCTCGTTGCGGGTCTGAACGGCTGGCTGATAATCCTTGATTTCACCGCTGAACGTTAGCACCGCACCGTCGCTGAGATGCAGACAGACTCCCGACTTCAGTTCAATACGTCCCGACCGCCATTGACCGTCGGGTATAACCACCGTTCCGCCACCGCGTCGGCTCATCTTGTCGATAGCCCTCTGAATGGCCTTAGTGGAGAGTCCTTCCCGGTTCATCTTTACTGTCATCATACGCTGAGCAAACACGGGGCGACTGATGCCACTAACGTCAAAGGGTGCTACAATGGGGGGTATTTCTACCGGCATATATTGCGGACCAGCCTTCAATGAAGCAGGTAATTGTGCACATACATTTGCATTACATATAGCCAACACGACTGTAAGAATCCATAATCTCAGTAGTTGTTTCATCACTGTCTATCTCTAATTTTTATGTCTGCCATAAGTTTTTTGTAATAGTTGGTATTCCGCCTCTGTAATTTGAATGATACCACCATGACGAGGGGTGAATTTACCTTCTGTTTTAGTCTCATGTACAAGTTCGTAGTCGCGGAAATCTTTGGTGCGGCAAAACTGGTAAACGCCGTCCTTGAAACAGTCATAGCTGAGCATCCACGTGCCGTCGAGAAGCTGATAGCAGGTAGAGCCTTCTGAATTCAACTTCGTAGGTTGCTGATGGCCTGAGACAAGCGTCCACGACTTTTGATTGTGCAAGTCGCGGAACTCATACTGCCGGCGTTGAAGGCCATCCGGGCCACCCCATGTATTGAAGAACAGATGGTAGAGGCCAGTGGAGTCCTGCACTATATCGGTATCAATGGTTGGATGTGGATAGGTGAACAATGGTTGCGGTTCTCTTACTAAGTTACTGAAATCTCCGTTAGCATAGGCATAATAGACTGCATCTTGTGGGAAGGGACCGTCCTTTTCGGAGTGGAGCGAGAAATAGACCATCAGTTTCTTGGTCGATGGGTCGAAGATGGTCTGCGGTGCCCAGACAGCATTGACGTTGGCGAACGGCGTACCCTGATAGCGTTCTGGGAAGTGCACGGTATGGTGCTGCCAATGGATGAGGTCTCGGGAGCGCAGCAAGACGATGCCCTGGCACGTCCACTTGCCCTTAGACATATCCATATCGGTCAGCACCTGATAGAACCATCCGTCGCCACCTCTTAATATATGTGGATCACGGACACCGCCAGAACGGCTTATGCTGTCGCTGGCAATAACGGGGCGCCCATTGTTCAGAGGTATGAAGTTCACCCCATCATCGCTCACGGCATAGCACACCTGCTGCCCCTCAGTGGTGTTATTGTTGAAGTAGGCAAAAAGATAGTGCGCCATCGGCTCACGGTCAGTTGCTTCCAACGTCCATGAACACTCATCCATCACTTCTCCAGCCCTGACCATGATATGGTTCTCGCCTTCGCTGAGGTGCACGCCCTTGAAGACAATACAGTGAATATCATCGGCTTTGGCTTTTCCTGTTTTGCGTCCATTAACGTAGAGAACAGCTTCCTTCTGGTTGGTGTAGACTTTAACATCAGTAAGACCGTGTTTGCGGTTTACAAAGCGTCGACCTGTGATATACACCATCGGTTCTGGGTTCCATTGTGCCTTGTAGAAATAATAGATATCTTTTCGAGTATTGCGGTCGTAGGTCACCATTCCCTTATCGTTCACACCATCCCGATCTCCCTCGTGGCGTATGCTGGACTGCATGTCGCTGAACTGCCAAATCGTTTTACACCAGAGCCAGTCCATGTCCTTGATGGCTTTCCAATAGCCTTCGTGGGTGAGCAGCTGGTAGTTTTCAGCATGATCTCGCACACGGTCATAGCGCGGATCATAGTGGATGTTGATGCTGCCGGCATCTCCATACTCAGAGATTCCAAGGGGCTGTCCCGCAGTAGTCTGTCGTGCTTCTTCATAAAACTGCCGTACTTTTGACTCATTACCTGGTTTGCGGAAGTATTTGTTCCAAGCCATCAAGTCGCTGCAGCCAAGGTAATGGGCATGGGACACGCAGGTGGCAAAGGTGGTGAGCCGCGAAGGGTCAGCCTCTTTCACCAATGTATTCAATGAACGAATGAAGTCTACGGGATGGTCCCACTCTCGGAAACGGCCTTCGTCAACGAGCAGTTCGTTGAAAAGCCCCCAGAAGCATACAGAAGGGTGATTGTAGTTCTGATAGATCATTTCGAGTGCTACCTGCCGGGCATTCTCCTCCACATTCTTCACATATCCCGTGAAGTCATATCCGCCTGGACCTACAAGCGGTATCTCGCTCCAGAGAACCATGCCCTGACGGTCGGCAAGGTCGTAGAAACAGCGGCTCTGCGGATAATGAGACAGGCGAATCATCGTAGCTCCTGTTTCCATGATTAGCCGCATGTCGCGCTCATGGTCTTTTTCCGACAAGGCACTACCCTTTCCGTCCACATCCTCATGGCGGTTGAAGCCACAGAGCGGATAATGCTGCCCGTTCAGGAAGAAACCTTTGTCGGCATCTACGCTGAAATAGCGAAAGCCTGTCTGCACGGCCTGGCTGTCCAATACCTGTTGGCCATCCTTGAGCTCTACTTTGACGGTATATAGATATGGGTTCTGTCGCCCATTCCAAAGTATCGGCTTGGTAATGGTCATCGGCAGACTGACGCGGTCACTGTTTGCCGCGGCCTCTCCCGATGCCACGACTTTCCCCTGTTGGTCTATTGCCATTGCATACAGCCGCAATCCTTGCTTCCCGCTTTTCAGCGAAAGGATGGTTTCAACGGTCATCTCAGCCTGAGCTTCGCTCACCTTGCGCTGATGAACCAGCAGGCCTGGCGAGCCGTAGAACAGCGGCGAGATGCAGTCCTTGCCCGTGACAATCAGGTGAACGGGCCGATGAATGCCGCCATAGACGTTGAAGTCGCCCGAGATTGGCAGCACGTCTGTACGGAAAACATTGCCGGCCCACACCTCAATGGTGTTGTCGCCTATGTGTACATGGTCTGTTATCTCCATGCAGAAGGCGGTGTAGCCACCCTTGTGCTGGCCGATGGTCTTACGGTTTACAAAGACATCAGCCACAGAGTTCACACCCTCGAAATATAGGAACAGCCGTCCTTCGGCCATCTGAGGTGTCACAGCCAGTGTCCGACTATACACCATCGTCTCGCGGTTATAATGTGTTCCCTTGGTATATGTGGCATTCCATGTGTGCGGCAGCGTGACGGGCACGCTCTTCGCCGTAGGCGTAGGATCACTGATGGGGCGAATAGTCCAGGCATCATTCAGCAACAGTTCTTTACGCTCATTATGAGCTTGACCAGCAATAGTAGCCGTCAATAGTAATAATAAATAACAGATTCGTTTCATTTTTTCAGATTGTTGTATGAAGTTCTCTGAACCATCTACTCCCTAAAGCCAGCAGGCGAAGCACCAAGATACTTCTGCACATAACGGCTGAAGTAGCTGGGTGAGGAGAAGCCATATAGGCCAGTCAATTCGGTAAATGAGCGCATCTTGTCTCGTAACTGACGGCTGATGTCAAGCACCGTGTATCGGTTAATTCAGTAGTTAGCAGGAAAACCGCTTACTTTCTTGCACACTTCCGACAAATATTTCGTGGTGACGCAAAGCTTGTCAGCATAGTAGCCGATGTCGCGGTTCTTGCGGAAATCCCCACGTTCCAGCAACGCCAAGAAACGCTCCATCAAATCAGCATATTGCGAAGTTATCTTCTCATTCCAATATAGTGATGCATGAAAGTCGAAGAAATCATCACATTCTCTGGAAGGGAAATAATCCCCGAAAGCACATTCTGCAAACTTTGTTTGTAAAGTTAGTGATTTTTTCTGACTTTACATTCATTCTGCACGTTTTTCGTGCAGAATGTGCTTGCTTTTTAACATATTTAGTCGAAATGACATATAATCTTTCCAAAAGTCGGTCTCGATTAAAAGAAAAAAATGTGGATTCTTGCATCGTTGGTTTAGGTTTAAGTTAAGATGTGTATGTATATATACATGAGTAAACGTAAACCTAAACTTGCCTGACATGAGCTCCCAGGATTTAAATTCCTCTTATTACTGAGGAGGTACAATCTCGTGTTTCCTCCCCTTCTCTTACTGGTTTCTTCTTTACAGAGAATCCGTAAACTCCTCCTGTTATATTCCATTGTGCATATTATATTATGCATGATATTTTGTGCAAGGAAATACATAAATGATTGACGATGCTGTTCCGAGTTATCTTCTGTGATTTCAGAAGAAAACTCGCCAAAATGCAAATAATTTGCAAATCGGCGAGTTTTCTTTTGGATTTTCGAAAAATAACTTTGAATATGCTTTCTTCTACAAGTATTTGTTGAGTTCTACAACAAGGCTTTGAACAGTTGTAGAAGATTCCTCCTCTGCAGGGTTGCCATGCGAGATTTCAGCAAGCACTGTCTCTGCATTGTTAATGGCTTGTTGCTGCCGGGACAATAGAAGATTGTACTGCCGAAAGGACGGTAGCCGAAGGAGGTCTAAGGTTTTTTTGTGGATTCAATTCTTCTGATGCGTCTTCAACATTTTTACAGCCTGTG
>CAMOTI010000046.1 GCA_946625675.1 uncultured Prevotellaceae bacterium
ATCATCATCGCAGGAGCAGGAGCCGTAGGCACCCATCTGGCCAGGATGCTTTCAGCCGAGAACATCAACGTCATCCTACTTGACGCAAGCGAGGACCGTCTGAGCAAAGTGAACAGCGACCTGGACATCATGACCCTGGTGGCTGAGCCCACGTCCATCGCAGAGATGAAGAATGCCGGCATCGAAAGCGCCGACCTTTTCATCGCCGTGACACCCGACGAGAGCACAAACATCATGTGTGCGATGATAGCCAAGCAACTGGGAGCCAAACGCACCGTAGCGCGTATCGACAACTACGAGTACATGCAGCCGGACAACAAGCGGATATTCGAGAGCAACGGCATCAGCTCGCTCATCTACCCTGAGTTGCTCGCCTCGCGCGAAATCGCCGACTCTTGCAAGTACTCATGGGTGAGACAGCTCTGGGAGTTTGGCGACAAGGGGGACCTCGTCCTGCTCAGCGTGAAGATGCACGACGACCACCCTATTTTCGACAAGGAAATCAGCAACGTGGCCAACGTCTTGATAGGTCACACCCTGAAGGAAATCGGTATGCACCACGGGCATAAGTTCCACGTCGTGGCCATCAAGCGCGACGGCGAGACCATACACCCCAACGGCGACGTGAAAATCAAGGCACGCGACCTTGTCTTCTTCATGACCACCAAAGAGGCGATACCCGTAATCGCCGTGTTGGCCGGCAAGAGCGGTTACCCCCAAATCAAGAACACGCTCATACTGGGAGGCGGCAAACTGTCGGTAAGAGCATCGTGGGCGTTGCCTCAGTCGATGGACATCAAGATGGTGGAGCCGAATTTCGAACGGTGTGAGCAACTCGGAGGGCTCGTGCAGGACAACACCATGATCATCAACGGAGAGGGTCACGACATGGAACTGCTCATCGACGAAGGAATGGACCGCATGGATGCGTTCATCGCACTCACCGACAACGACGAGGAGAACATACTCGCCTGCGTAGCTGCGCGGAGAAGAGGTGTCAGAAAAACCATCGCCCAGGTTGAGAACATCGACTACCTCGACATGGCAGAGTCGCTCGACGTAGGTACAGTGATCAACAAGAAGGTGATTGCTGCCAGCCACATCTACCAGATGCTGCTCAAGTCCGACGTCGACAACGTGAAGATGCTCACAGTTGCAGAGGCCGACGTGGCCGAGTTCGTCGTCAAGGCCGGCTCGAGAGTGACTCGAGACAAGGTGATGAACCTGGGCCTTCCCAGAGGCGTCAACATCGGAGGAATGTTCCGCAACGGAAAAGCCATGCTCGTTGGCGGTAACACACAGCTCTCCGAAGGCGACCGCATCGTCGTCTTCTGCATCTCCGGCACCTTGAAGCGCCTCGACAAGTTCTTCAAATAATAAAAGATCCTAGAGGAACTATAGAATCTAGAGAACCTAGAATATCTAGAGAATCTAGAATATCTAGAAAAACCGGCCCCTACATGGCAAAATTAAATTTCAAATTTCAATTTTCGTGCAAGCGAATACAGAGCCAAGCCTGCTTGAGCTATGTTGAGCGAAGCCGAAAATCATGTCAATAAATTTCAAATTTCAAACTTCAAATTTCAAAAACACAAAAAGTGTCGAACTGGCGTCTGATCATCAAAGTCATAGGAATCCTGCTCTTCATCGAGTCAGGACTGCTGCTCACCTGCTTCATCATGGGAATCATCTATGAGGAGCCCGAGCGGTATTCCTTTCTCTGGCCCATGATCATAGCCTGGGCCGTCGGTGTTGCCAATCAGTACATCGGACGGAACTCCAGCTCCAACATGAGCCGAAAGGACGGATATATGATTGTCACTGTCGTCTGGCTTGTTTTCACCGTCATCGGCATGCTCCCCTTCCTCTTCAGCGGCACCGTCCCCGACGTTGCCAGCGCGTTCTTCGAGACGATGTCGGGCTTCACGTCCACCGGAGCCACCATCATGGACGACTGCGGGGCACTTCCCAAATGCATCATCTTCTGGAGAAGCGTCACGCAATGGATTGGCGGTGTGGGTATTATATTCTTCACCGTGGCCATTCTTCCGGCATTCGGAGTTGGCGAGGTGAAACTCTTCGCCGCTGAGAGCACCGGTCCTTTCCGCAACAAGGTGCATCCGCGCATCAGCATCACCGCCAAATGGATTGGCACGATCTACCTGCTGCTCACCTTAGGCTGCATCACCTCGCTTATGTGCTGTGGCATGGGCACGTTCGACGCCATCAACTACTCGTTCACCATCACTGCAACGGGAGGATACGCGCCTCACAGCGAACTCATCAGCGACTACTTCCAGTCGCCCACCATCGAGTACGTCATGATCATATTCATGATCCTGTCGGGCATCAACTACACCCTGCTCTACTTCGCCATCATCAAAGGCCATTTCCGCAATTTCTTCCGCGACGGCGAGCTGCGTTGCTTCTTCATCATCTTCGGTGGAGCCACAATCATCTGTACGGCCATCCTCACAGCCAACAAAATACTTGACGACAACTTCGACACATCGACATTCAGCGCATTCTGCACAGGACTGGAGCTCTCCTTCCGCGACTCGCTCTTCACAGTCGTATCCCTGCAGACCACCACAGGACTGGCCAACTGCGACTACACGCTATGGCCCATGCCATGCATGCCGTTGCTGCTGTTCATCATGTTCGCAGGAGCTTGTTCAGGCAGTACCAGTAGTGGATTCAAGTGCGTCAGATGGTCGCTCATCTACCGCATCACACGCAACGAGTTCAAGCACATCCTGCATCCGCGTGCTGTTCTACCGGTGAAATACAACGGACAGATAGTCAATCACCAGGTGATGCGTACGCTGTTCGGATTCACGGCCCTCTTCGTGGGCGCGCTGCTCATCGGAGCCTTCATCCTGGCTTTCTCCGGGGTCGACCCGCAAGAAATCGTGGCACACAGCGACTTCCGTCCAGACATCGACTTCGACTTCTACGACGCATTGGGACTCTCCATGTCGTCCATCTCAAACGTGGGACCGGGCATGGAATACTACGGGCCTGCACACTCCTGGTCCATCCTCTCTCCGTTCGCGAAATACACCTGCTCTTTCCTCATGCTCATCGGACGTCTGGAGATATTCCCTGTACTCGTGCTTTTCACACGCAGCTTCTGGAGGAAAACATAAAAGGGATTTACGATTTATTTTTTCATTTTTTTTATTTTTTCTTTTTACATCCCAATTGAAGGGGGCGCAAAATAGAAAAATGGCCGAATTGAAAAATATCGGAATAAATCGTAAATCGTAAATAAGAAAATAGTAAATCCCAATCACATTTGCCCGCTCTCTATCAGGAGGATGCATCGTTCGGTGATACGGTCGTCGACTTCCGGATCGTATTCTTTCTTGAGTGATGCACCGAAAATGGAGGCAAATGTGTTGTAGAATGTGGCTTTGAATGATCCCATATACGAACGGACGAGCCGGAAGGCGGTCTGTTCGCACTGACGGTCCACCAGCTTGATGAGAAGCTTGCCCTGGGTCAGCGTAAGCTTCTTGCAGCGTGGCGTATATTTCTGTTTCAACTCCTTCTCCATCTTTTTCATGTACTGGTCGCGGTCGCGCTTTTCCTCCAGCGAGTCGAGATGCTCCGTGTGGAGGCGTACGTCGCGTGCGATGTCCACAGCGATGGGGTATACCTTCTTGATGTTGTTGGCTATCTGATAGTATCGGCGTGCCTCAGCCTCGTTTGCGAATATCAGCTTGGGGAATATGTATACGGGAGCAATCTGATACCAAGGAACCTCCTCACCCTCAAACTCCACGATACCGGCCAGATAAAGCCTGTGGGAGAAAATCCTGCCTCCTGTATGCATATACGCTTCCTCCACCGAGTCCATCACGGGCTGTGCCACCACGGACAGACTCGACAAGCAAGAAAGAATAAATATCTGGAGGAGCTTCATGAGTTAAGAGAGTTTTTATTAGTTGAATGTTGAAAGAGAATTCATCGCCAAAGTAACTACACTATTCACTTTTCACTATTCACTTTTCACTTAAAATCATTCATTCTTCGGTATAGATGACTTCCATCATGGTTTGACCCACAGCCTTCAGGACGTTGAGGTCGATGTTGTTCACGTTGTCGGCCATGGTGTGCCAGGTATGGCAGAATCCACCGCTGTTGCGGTCGGATGCGATAACGTCGGTGCAAGGAATGCCGCATTGATTCACCGGCACATGGTCGTCGGTGACGAATCCTGCGATGTCGCTGACAAAGTAGTTGGCATATCCGATGCGTTGTCCCGCTGCCCACACCTTGTCGGTGACGGCCGGAGCCATCTGAATGGAGAAGCTTTCTTTCAGGAAAACGGAGTTGGGTCCTCCCACCATGTCGAGCAATATTCCGTAGTCTGCCACATATCCTTCCTTATGATGTTTTCCTGCCCAGTATTGGGAACCGAGACACCATGTATGTTCGGAGTCATGGTCGGCCTTGTCCCATACGGGCGTTCCGCAGTCCTCGGCATCGAAGCATACGAGGTCCACACCGATGGCAGGCATCTTCTGTGCGAACTGGCGTGCCAGCTCCATCAACACAGCCACACCGCTTGCGCCGTCGTTCGCGCCGTCGATGGGTGTCTTGTGGTTCGCGCTGTCGTCGTCGTGGTCAGCCCAGGGACGCGAGTCCCAGTGGGAGCATATCATGATGCGCCGTGGCGCCCCCTCGTTGAAGGCAGCAATGATATTTCGGTTCTTGATGGGCGTTCCGTCGTAGAGTTTCAGGTCGGCCAGCTGCTCATACACCGTAGCTCCATACTGCTTGAATGTGGCCACGATATAGTCGCCGCAACGGTCGTGAGCCTCAGAGTTCATCACCCGGGGTCCGAATTCGCACTGGGCTTTCAGAAACTGGTATGCACTGTCCACATTGAATGCCGGTGCGGTGCTGACGTAGGCTTCCGGCTGAGCCTGGGGTTTGTTTTTGTCACCGCCGCAGTTGCTGCAGGCGGCCATGAAGAGCACTACCGACACAAGGGCCAGATAGGTGAAAATACGTTTCATAGATGTGTTGATATATCAAATTCTGTGCAAAGATAGTATATTTTTCACATACAGAATAATTTAATAACTTAAATACATTTTTTTTAAGAATTGTTTACGTTTAAGGCACAAAAAAACGGCAGACATCCCTGCCCACCGCTTTTGAGTACTTATCCAGAAGTCACATCTGAAAAAACAACAGTACTACTAACCTTTTTACTAATAACTAAACTATTCTGTAATGATTGTAGTTTTTTACTAACTAACCAATTAATTAACTAACAATATTTTAACCAACAAATTTTTCTGCTGCAAAGTTACGTATTTTTATAGCCCTAAACATAGTAAAATTGTACGATTTGTTAGAATTTTGTACGATTCAAGGCTTTTCCTACCTGCTTTTATGGAAATTCCCATTTCCATCATATGAATTTGCTCAATGCAGAAAGCAAAAAGACACAATTTTGGCTCAATGCAGAAAGCAGACAGCTAAAAAACAACGCTCCATGGACGATCGTCCATGGAGCGTCGGTGGTTATATCCCTGAGGGCAAAGTGCCGTAGGGGACAAAGCAGGATGATGCTACTAAATCACCACAGCGGGCTGGTGTTGCCCTCTTCCCTGTCCTTGAGGAGCTGAATGATGGCCTCATCCTCTTCCGCCTCTTCGCGCTCCTTGATTAGATTGCCCTCGGTGGCCTCGGTGGAGCCCACGATGCCGACGCAGAGCTGATTGAGATAACCTACGGAACTATCTATAGCTGGTTTCTGATATGTCTTTTTCATTTTCTTTTTCTATTTTTTTTGATTGAATTCCTTCTCACTTTATTTTACCATCACTTTCTTGCCGTTGACGATATAGATGCCCTTAGTAGGAGCAGCCACGCGCTGTCCGGCCAGGTTGTAGATCACGGCATCCTTTCCGGCTGCTGCGTCGTTGCTGATGCCACGGATACCGGTCGTAGGATCATCGCTCCGGTTGATGTTCAGTGCCTTCACGTCGGTCGGAACTGCAGAACCAGGGATGTAAGCTGTGTGAGCACCCACAGTGAAGGTATTCTTGGTCTTGTAGAAGCCCACGACGTTGCTCTCTTTCATCAGCACGTAGATCGGAGCGTCCACCTGAGTAGCCTCGAGCACACCTTCCAGCACATTGTCTTCTGGAGTGTTATCTGCTATATCATTAGCGCTTGCGATTGGAATCTCATAGGTGCCTGCTTCGCCCTCAAGGTAAATTCCCGTGTTGGCCGGAACCACCATGACTTCTGACTGATTGATTTCATCGCCGTCTACAGTCAGATAGTATGCCTTAACCTCTGAACCCTCAAAGTTAAGCGCTTTCTCAGAGCAGTATGTAGCCGCACCGGCTGAGGTGATGGTGATGGCCTCCGTGTCCTTCTGACGGATGGCAATAATGATGTCATAGTCGTCGTAGGTGCGGTTTCCGCCGGCAACCAATGACAAAGTGCCCGCCTCTGGAACAACGACGTTATTAAGCTCCACATTACCCCATGCACCATTTCCTCCATCAATGGTATAAACCGTTGTTTCACCGACAGCAATGCTTGAACCACGGTTCTTGTTCTGCTTACGGATAATAAATGTATATCTGCCTGCTTCCAAGGTTTCTGCAGAAGTGAATGCCTTATTATCGTAAGCACTGCAATATGATGCACGAATACCCGCATTTTGTGCAGTAGTATTATCGAGGTCAACAAAGAAAGCCAATGTACCACCTTTCAAATCAACTACACTGACATTCTTTTCCACAACAGTCTCCTTTGTGAGAACTGTGCTTTCACCATAAAACGGGCTAGGTTTACCGTTTTCAGCGGTCTGGTATAAAACTCCGTCCTTAACCACATATGCTCTGAAAGGAACATCATATGTGTCTCCCACTTTTTTAGCCAGCGATTCCACATCAGCTTGTGCTTCAGCATATACTTCCTCACCATCGAACAAGTATTTCACCGTAATAGACTTCACGGCATCGGCGGAGAGCATAGTGAACGAAACAGTCTTTGAACCAGCTGTAACGTCATCTTCTGTCAC
The DNA here is from genome assembly GCA_946625675.1 of uncultured Prevotellaceae bacterium. Lineage (GTDB taxonomy): Bacteria > Bacteroidota > Bacteroidia > Bacteroidales > Bacteroidaceae > UBA3839. Next base: position 7,058 of record CAMOTI010000046.1, read on the forward strand.
TGTGAACGAGCCTTCATAGTCGTCATAACCATCAGCAGTAGCAGTATATGAATAATCACCCACCTCAAAACGTCTCTCATCCGAAACTGTTTCACCGTCTACGGATATTGTAACATTGACACCATTAGTCTCAGAAAAGGTCACAGGAATAGCTGTTACTTTTTCTTTAAGAGTAACATAGTCTATATAGTGGCAAAGATTCCCGCCTGCGTTGACGAAACGGATATATGAATTTTCCTCAAGCGACAATTCAGTATTGAACTCCCCCCCCACACCGTTGGTGAGCGTAATTGAAGAGTAATCTGTCCATTCGCTGCCGTCAGAAGAAGTTTGGATGGTTAACACATCATCATTGCTTCTCCGAACGAAGGTGTTGATTTTCAATACGTATGTACCAGCAGAAACTGTTTCAGTGGTTGTCAGATTTGCACTATCATAAACTCCATATCCATCACCGTTTGAATAATTCACATTATCACTTATATTACCATAGCTTCTTGAAAGGACTAGGTTATTTCCTTCAAAACAATAAGTTATATCTGATTCTGAATAAACTACCGTCTGATTAGTCGGTTCAGAAATAACAATGCCGTACGGACTTGTTGTCTCATACCATTTTCCATTATTTTGGATATATTTTGGCCAACAAACTGTCTTGGCCTCACCTTCGAATATGCTGCCAGATGCAATGGTTGTACCAAAATTATTGACGGCTGAATAATTAAAAGAACCAATTTTTGAGAACATAACAGACACCACTGTGGAACCGTCAGAAGCAATGGACTGACTGTTTGAATCGTCTGAACTATAAGCATATTTTATGGTGTTGTCGCTATTATAGAAAGTCTGAGTGTCAGAAATCTGCAAGGTTGGATTGGTTCCAACCTCACCAATTCGCGTAACAGACTCCTTAATTTCTTTGCCATCACAGAAATACTTAACGGTATAATTTGCATAGGCTGCTGTATTTTCTTCTTCAATTATCTTCACGGCTTTTAAAGTTGCAGTATTAATCCAGCCCGGACTTTTGCCAGCCAAAGCATGAGTTAAGGTGTAAGAAGTTGCTGTATTCGTTATAGTACCGGAACCAGTCACGGTTTTTCCATTATCTGTAAATGAATAAGAAACCTCTTTAGTTGACTGATTGATTGTCACCGAAATGGTATAATCACGGCTTCTAGTAGTTCCAACACCACTAAGTTGGGTTACGACAGAACCAATTGTTGCTTTTGTGAACCAACTCGATCCGTAAAAGGCAAAAGCCACCCCTCCAAACGAGATATAGGCGTTTGTGTTGTTTGCAGTTCCAGTAGCATTACCTGGGTTCCATGTGGCAGTCCAAGTAAGAATGGACTTATCACTTTCTGGAGTAATTGTTATAGAAGAGGCAACCCCATTGGTAACCTCAAGTCCGTTCGCACCTATAGTACCGTTAGACCATGCACCTGCCCCAACATCACTTGTTGACCATGCTGTGGTTCCTCTTTCATAAAGCGTTTTCTGTCCCCACGCCTTACCGCCTCCGACAGCCATCATCAGCGTCATCAGCAGTAACATAAAGTAATTTTTTTTCATTGTTTTGTTTTAAGTAGTTAATAGTTTTTATTTGTTATAAGATTATTTTAGTCAGTTCAGTTTTTCCAAAACGCAAAGTTACAACATTTTAGCGACAAAATCACACAAAT
>CAMOTI010000047.1 GCA_946625675.1 uncultured Prevotellaceae bacterium
GGCATATTCTCATCATATAGAAAAACACTCGTCAGCTTTGCCGCAGAGTAGACTTAAATTGACTTTTCGGCCGTTTTTTGGGGTATTTCCACATGTAACCTTTTTTCAAAAGACACTATTGAAAATGCTGATGAAAATCATCCTTTAGGAGAAGCAAAGTATTGTGTGCTAAGTTCCTTTATTTATGTTCATAAAAAGATCCATACTAAGTCTGATTTGTCTGGCCCTAATTGCTGATAATGATGGCTCAATGCATGAAAACACAAAGATTGTTGAATGGGATAACATGATCCGTTAGTGATGTTTGGTTTGTTTGTTTTCTTGTGATGCAACCCGTAAAGTTCGGATTTTTTTTCTTTTAATACGTAACTGTAGAACCATTTTTTACTTATTGGTTGGTTAATGAGGGCTCAATCTTTTGCAATTAGGATGTTTTTTTCTGAAAATATTTTTTTTAATACTAAATAATCACTAACTTTGCCTTATTATAGATATTTGTGCCGTGCATGATTGGGACATTGCCGATTCCTGTATAATGCAGATTCAGCAGTTGGCGCAAAACAGGACTATCCAAATACAAGTTATAAACCAATAATTTTTTCTGTTATGAAAGCATCTTATTATTTAAAAACACATTTCAGGCATTTAATGGCTTTTATGTGCCTGTTTTGCCTGACGGCCAGTTCGATGGCGCAGACGAAATGGTCAGAAGTGCTGTGGTGTGCAGACAATTCCACCCTGTATTTCATCCAGCGTGAGAACAACACGGCTAATCCCAGCAAGTGGGGCTCTTTCAATGTGGATCGTTTGGCCGTTGCTCAAAATGTTGACAACAGCGGCACGTACAAGCCGGTATGGCTAGAAATAGTCCGTCCAAATGTGAAGCGGGTCGTCTTTGACAGTTCTTTTGCCAATGCAGCCCCTTTCTCCACCGCCTACTGGTTCTACGATATGGTAAATCTGGAGGAAATCAATGGTTTGAATTACCTCAACACCTCCAGGGCAACTACGATGCGATGTATGTTCCACGGCTGTTCCAGTCTGAGGGGAATTGATATGTCGAAGTTCGACACCTCGAACGTGACCGATATGTTTGGCATGTTCTTCAACACATCCAAAGTGACCAGCTTGAATTTGTCGAAATTCAACACAAGCAAAGTGACAGACATGGGGTCTATGTTTTCCAATATTGCTGCCACCTCGCTGGACCTGTCGACTTTCGACACAAGAAATGTTACCAGTATGGACGGCATGTTCGCCAATTTCAGGGGAACCAGTTTGGACGTGTCGAATTTCAACACGTCTAAAGTGGTTAAGATGAATTCGATGTTCTCCAGCTGCCATAATATCACCACGCTTGATGTGTCGAATTTCGACACTGGAAATGTGACAAACATGGATTACATGTTCTATTATTCCGACAAACTCACCACCATCTATTGCGATGACAGTTGGACAACCGGTTCATCCGAAGGCATGTTTGAAGACTGTGACAAGCTGAAAGGAGCGATAAGTTATGATGCAAGCAAAATTGACGTGACCTATGCCAACCCAACCACCGGGTATTTCACTTCTAAGACCTTCCCTATAACGATAAACAGCAAGCGCATTCCTCGCGATTCGGCCTCCAACCTGACAGTGATGAGTGGTCTGACTGTGAAAAACGGAGGTTATGCAAAGTATGACGACGCCACCAAAACACTGAGTTTGAAAAATGTCACCATCGAAGGATGGGCACCTTTAGTCTGTGATGTAAGCGACTTGACCATCAATATTGAAGGCAATAACTACATAAGAACCACCAGTGAAGAGAGCGGTGATGCCATTCTGATTTCAGGAACAACCACGATAACCGGAGGTGGATATCTTTATGCAAGTGGCGGTGGCAATGGTGCCGGAATTAAGGCCGACGCATCGCTCACTATTGAAAATGCAGCCGTTGAAGTATATGGACAGTCCGGAATAAAGGGAGTTCGTTTGGTTAGTGCTTCAACAGGCCGTGTGTTAGGATCAACCCTGACCATTAAAGGAAGCCGTACGCGCCTGATAGCCAATAGTAATAACCATTGGAACGATGCTGGTCCTTGTGTCGGTCCATTCCGTAGTATCATCCTTGGAGACGGTGTCAAAATAAGACAACCCCAAGATGCTGACATCTTGAACGGAGCCGTTGTGGATGCAAGCGGTAACAGGATTGTTGCGAAAGAAGTGGAAATCTCAACTCCTTACAACAAATATTTCATCAAAATTTGTGGTGTTGATGTGACTGAGTGGAACTGCGACGACCTGACCTCCATCGATGGTGTTGAATTAAAGCAGACATACGGTTGTGCAAAGTACGACCCGGACACACATCACCTGATTCTCAACAACGTGAATATCAATTCTGGTGAAAATTTCGGAATTCTTAATTCTGCCTACAACCTGACCGTCATCATAAAAAATGTTGTTAATATCAGCAGTAAAAATGCATCTGCATTCTATTCACTTAGCTCACTCAAAATCACCGGTGGAGGATACCTGATGCTCAACAGCGACTATCCTACTGGTTCCACAGTGTATTTGGGTGATGAACTCACGCTCGACCATGTTTACGTAACCATGTCCGGTGCCAAGAACGGTCTTTCCGGAACGATATACATAAACAATGATGGAATCAAGATACCCAATGGCAGTCTTAAGATGCAAAACTATGCTCTTTTAGGTGCAGAAGGTAAAGAAGGCAGCATCGTCGGTCTGACCGACATGACTCTGCTTGACGGTATCAAAATCAAAGAACCTTATGGGGCTGCATGGGACAGTTCCACCCTTAGCGTCTGCAAGAACGGCGAGGTATGTAAGGAATTGGTTAACATCGGAGTTCCTGATGAGAATCTTAACCTTTGGGTAGGTGGTCTTCGGGTAACTACTATGACCGGTCCTTATCTTGGACTGCTCTTAGGAGGAGATGTCTATAAGCAAGTGCAGAACAATAAAGATTACAACATCTGCTACAATCCCGACACAAAGACATTGACCATGGACAATGTCAGCTTAAAAACGGATGATTGTGAGGCAATATATTCAAGCATTGAAGATCTGACGATTCAAGTGGAGAACAATCCTTGCATGATAACTGGTGCCGGTGATAAACATAATGGACTTTCCTTGTATAAGTCTGCCACTATCAAAGCCGTCAACGTGACACCTTCACTGGCCACGTTGGGACTGGATTTGGCCATAACATCAGAAAATCATACAGCAATTGACTTTTTGGGTTATGATGTTTCCGTTCTGAAGGTGGAAGACATAAAACTGTTTGCTTCAGGCAAACTCTACGGTATTGCCGGAATAAATCGAAACGGTCAGCAGAATCTTTTAAGCTTGGAAGTCAAAGGACAGGACACCTACCTCATCTCTGCCGGCAATTCTGCGGGAATATTCCTTCTTGACGCACTGAAACTGTCAGATGGTCTTAGAATTGTTTTACCTGCTAATGGCAAATTTGTAAATGGTTCAGTATACGACCTCGACAAAAACGATTATGCAACCAATGTGACTATATATCGCTCCAAACTTAAAGGCGATGTGAATATGGACGGCAAGGTCGACATCAGCGACATCGTGGCTGTGATTAATACGATTGCTGGTGATGACACATACAAATCAACTGCCGACGTCAACGAAGACAATAAAATCGATATCTCCGACATCGTGAATGTCATCAATATCATCGCTGAGGGTTAACGGAGGCGTTTTTGAATTACATGTGAGGAGCATTCCAATAGTGGGGAGGCTCCTCACTTTTTTTACCTTTGTTATGAAATTTTAATTTTCTTACTCAAGTTTCTGAAGTTGCTATTTGTTGTCTTACAACAAGTTATCAGTCTTGGTCTCGATAGTCGACCGCATGTTTTTTTATCTTTTTTTTAGTTGATTGCACTTACGAAAGTTGAATTTAGTTGATTTTTCTTATGGGAAAGATTAGAATTTAATCCCGAATAAGTGGTTTTCTAATAAAAAATCACTAACTTTGCATGATATTCTTTGTAATCAACATAAATATTAACTTATTAACTATTGAGTGTTCTTGAAGAAACTCAACTATTAACTAAAAAAAATTATGAGTGACAGAGTAAAAAGATTTATCCTTCCGGAGAGTGAGATTCCGACGAAGTGGTACAACATCCAGGCTGACATGGTTAACAAACCGATGCCTCCCATCAATCCCAAGACAAAGGAGCCTTTGAAGCCCGAGGATCTCTTCCCGATATTTGCCGAGGAACTCTGCCGCCAGGAATTGGATCAGGAGAATTCATGGATTGACATTCCAGAGGAAGTCAGAGAGAAGTACAAGTATTACCGCTCGACCCCGTTGGTTCGCGCTTACGGCCTTGAGGAGGCTCTGGGCACCCCCGCTCACATTTATTTCAAAAACGAGAGTGTGAGCCCCGTTGGTTCCCACAAGCTGAACTCCGCCTTGCCTCAGGCCTATTACTGCAAGCAGCAGGGCGTGACGAATGTAACGACCGAGACTGGAGCCGGTCAGTGGGGCGCCGCCTTGTCATACGCCGCCAAGGTGTTCGGCATTGAGGCCGCCGTTTATCAGGTTAAGATCTCTTACGAGCAGAAACCTTACCGTCGCAGCATCATGCAGACGTTCGGTGCCCAGGTAACCCCTTCTCCTTCGATGTCGACACGTGCCGGCAAGGACATCCTCACGAAATACCCTAACCATCAGGGCTCTCTTGGCACAGCCATTTCCGAGGCGATAGAACTGGCGATGAACACGCCCAACTGCAAGTACACACTTGGTTCCGTATTGAGCCACGTGTCCCTTCACCAGACCATCATCGGCCTTGAGGCCGAGAAGCAGATGGCGATGGCCGGTGAGTATCCCGACATGGTGATTGCCTGCTTTGGCGGTGGCAGTAACTTTGGCGGTATCGCTTTCCCGTTCATGCGTCACAACATCCTGGAGGGCAAGACAACCGAGTTCATCGCAGCCGAGCCCGCTTCTTGTCCGAAGCTGACCCGTGGTGTGTTCCAGTACGACTTCGGTGACGAGGCCGGTTATACCCCTCTGCTTCCGATGTTCACGCTCGGTCATAACTTCCGTCCCGCCAACATCCATGCCGGCGGTCTCCGCTATCACGGAGCCGGTGTGATTGTCAGCCAGTTGCTGAAAGACGGTCTGATGCGCGCAGTTGACATCAAGCAGCTCGACTCTTTCGACGCCGGCATGCTGTTTGCTCGGGCAGAGGGCATCATTCCTGCTCCCGAGTCATGCCATGCCATCGCTGCTACCATACAGGAGGCGCTCAAGTGCAAGGAGACCGGCGAGGAGAAAGTCATCCTCTTCAACCTTTCGGGTCACGGCCTGATTGACATGACTGCATACGACCAGTATATCGCCGGCAACCTCCAGAACTACGAGGTGACAGACGAGGACGTTCAGAAGAATATCTCAGAACTGGAGAAAATCATCTGATAAAAATCCACAGACGACTGACGGACCATCCTCATCAGGATGGGCTGTCAGCCGTTTTTTCATTTATCATGCATTTAGCCTGCCGCATGGCAGTTCTAAACACCAAACTCTTAACTCAATATTCTAAACTAAATATAAAATTATGAAGACAAACTATGAGATTCGCTATGCTTCTCATCCAGAGGATGCAAAGCATTATGACACAAAACGTATCCGCCGTGATTTCCTTATCGAGAAAGTATTCTCGGCAGATGAAGTAAATTTGGTTTATTCCATGTACGACCGCATGATTGTCGGTGGTGCCATGCCTGTGGATGAAGAGTTGAAGCTGGAGGCCATCGACCCTCTGAAAGCTCCCTATTTCACTACTCGCAGAGAAGTTGGTGTTTTCAATGTAGGCGGCAAGGGCTGCATCAAGGTAGGTGACGAAGTTTATGAACTGGACTACAAAGAGGCTCTGTATATTGGCAGCGGTGACCGCGACGTAGTTTTCGTGAGTGCAGACAAGGATAAGCCCGCCAAGTTCTATATTAACTCTACGACAGCCCACAAGTCTTATCCGACCAAGAAGGTGACGAAGGCCGATGCCGACATTCTTGCATTGGGCAGTCTTGAAGGCAGCAACGACCGTGTGATCAACCGCATGATCGTGCAGAAAGTGCTCGACTCCTGCCAGCTTCAGATGGGTATGACCGAGTTGAAGCCCGGAAGCGTTTGGAACACCATGCCTGCCCACGTTCACAGCCGCCGCATGGAAGCCTATTTCTATTTTGAGGTACCCGAAGACCAGGCAGTCTGCCACTTCATGGGAGAGATTGACGAGACCCGCCACATCTGGATGAAGGGCGACCAGGCCGTACTCTCACCCGAATGGTCTATCCACTCCGCTGCCGCTACCAGCAACTACACCTTCATTTGGGGTATGGGTGGAGAAAATCAGGATTATGGCGACCAGGACTTCTATGCCATCACTGACCTGAAGTGATTTTAGTTTAAAGTTTAATGTTTAAAGTTTAAAATTTAATTACTTTAGACGTAACAGGCGACAGATGATTTTTATGAGAAAAATAATTTCTTTCTTTCTCGCATTGCTGCTATGTGGCAGTGCGATGGCTGCAGACAGAGTGAAACTGACCATATCCAATCCGCTCGAGTTTGCACGGGCCGAGGAGATGGTTGAGATTGACATGGCTGCGCTCAACAAGAAGCTGGGCAATCCTGCGGCTGTCGTTGTCACCGACGCCAACGGTAATGAGGTTCCCAGCCAGGTGACCTACGACGGCAAGCTCATCTTCCAGCCGGGCGTACCGGCCAAAGGGAAGGCCGAATATTTTGTGGCTCCAGGAACTCCTCAGCCGTATGAATCGAAGGTGTTCGGACGTCAGTTCCCTGAGCGTGTCGACGACATCGCTTGGGAGAACGACCGCGTGGCATTCCGCTGCTACGGACCAGCTCTTCAGCGTAACGGCGAGCGTGCCTGGGGTTATGACATCTGGAACAAGCGCACATCCGACCTTGTTGTTGAGTCGCGCTATGCCAGCGAGCTCGATCCTGAAATCTCGTCCGTGTGCAAGAAACTCAGAGCCCGCGGCGAGAACGATCTTGCCGACGACCTCTACAATGCTGTAAGCTACCATGTGGACCACGGCAACGGCATGGACTGCTACAAGGTAGGCCCTACACTCGGAGCCGGCACGACCGCCTTGCTTGAAAGCGACGGCATGACCATCCATTATCCAAAATGCTATGTTGATTATGAGATTCTCGACAAAGGTCCGCTTCGCTTCACGGTCAAGCTTGTGTATGGCAAGGAGAGCGTTCAGGGCCAGGA
>CAMOTI010000048.1 GCA_946625675.1 uncultured Prevotellaceae bacterium
CTCGAGAGCGGAATTGCCAACCTCTACCCCAACATACAAGGACTGCCAGAACTCAAGCAGGAGGCCTCACGCTTCGTGAAGGCATTCATCGGACTGGACATCAATCCCGAGGGATGCGTGCCCGTGAGCGGAAGCATGCAAGGCACCTTCGCATCGTTCCTCACCTGCTCGCAGTGCGACAAGAAGAAGGACACCGTACTGTTCATCGACCCGGGATTCCCCGTGCAGAAGATGCAGCTGCAGGTGATGGGCGTGAAATACAAGACATTCGACGTATATCATTTCCGTGGAGAAAAACTCGGTCCGAAACTGGAGAGCTACCTTCAGAACGGCAACATCTGCGCCATCATCTACTCCAACCCCAACAACCCGTCGTGGATTTGCATGACAGAGGACGAGCTGCAGACCATCGGGACGCTGGCCACCAAGTACGACGCCATCGTCATGGAAGACCTCGCATACTTCGCCATGGACTTCCGCAAAGACCTCAGCACGCCCTTCCAACCCCCGTTCCAGGCCACTGTGGGAAGATACACCGACAACTACATCCTCCTTATCAGCGGTTCGAAGGCATTCAGCTATGCAGGAGAGCGCATCGGAGTGACATGCATCAGCGACAAGCTCTTCCACCGCCACTTCAAGGACCTGGCTGACCGCTACGAAGGACTGCCTTTCGGTCCGGTGTTCTCGACACGTATGCTCTACGCGCTGTCGTCGGGCACCAGCCACTCGGCACAGTTCGCCATGGCTGCCATGCTCAAGGCTGCCTCCGACGGCGTTTACGACTTCAGGAGCGACATCAGCGAGTATGCACGGCGGGCACATAAGCTCAAGGAGATTTTCTGCCGGCATGGATTCCACGTCGTCTACGACAAGGACCTCGACCAGCCCATCGCCGACGGATTCTATTTCACCATCGGATTCCCGGGCATGACCAGCGGAGAGCTGGCACACGAGCTTATGTACTACGGAGTGAGCGCCATCAGCCTCGTCACCACAGGCTCAGAGCAGCAAGGGCTGCGCGTATGCACGTCCTTCATCGAAGACCACCAGTACGCTCAACTGGAAGAGAGAATGAAAATATTTGAGGAGAATTATAAATAACAAAAAACTACTTTATGATCTACAATCCCGAAATGGAATGCATGCCCCGCGAGCAAATGCGGAAATTGCAAAGTGAGAGACTGATAAAAATCGTGAAATACTGCTATGAGCGCGTCCCGTTCTACAAGAAGAAGATGGACCGTCTTGGACTGGCTCCTGAAGACATCAAGAGCATCGACGACATCGTGAAGCTGCCGTTCACCACCAAGACCGACCTCAGGGACGAATATCCGTTCGGACTGCAGGCCGTTCCGATGAGCGAGGTACGCAGAATCCATGCCTCTTCCGGTACTACCGGCAAGCCGGTGGTAGCCACCTATACCGAGCACGATATCGACGTGTGGTCAGAAGGAGTGGCACGCGTGATGAGCTGCGCAAACGTAGGCAAGGGCGACATCGTACAGGTGTCCTACGGCTACGGACTGTTCACCGGCGGACTCGGCGCTCACGACGGTGCGATGAAATGCGGCGCAGTGCAGCTGCCTACCTCCGCAGGAAACTCAGAGAAGCAGATCATGCTCATGCAAGACTTCGGATCAACCGTTCTGGCATGCACACCCTCTTATGCCCTCCACCTGGCTGAGGTCATCGAACGCAGCGACAAGGTGGACATCAACAAGATGAAACTGCGCGTGGGATTCTTCGGTGCAGAACCCTGGACAGAGGGAATGCGCAAGGAGCTGGAAACCAAACTGCACATCAAGGCATACGACATCTACGGACTGACGGAGATGAGCGGACCTGGAGTGGGCGGAGAGTGCGAGGAGCAGTACGGAACCCACCTTTGGGAGGACTTGTTCTACCCCGAAATCATTAACCCCGACACCCTCGAGCCATGCGCTCCGGGAGAGTTCGGTGAGCTCGTCTTCACCTCTCTCTGCAAGGAGGCCATGCCTATCATACGCTACCGCACACGCGACCTCACACGACTCATCTACGAGCCATGTCCCTGCGGACGTACGGCAGTCAGGATGGACAAGATTCTCGGACGAAGCGACGACATGCTCATCGTTCGCGGTGTCAACGTCTTCCCTTCCACTATCGAAGCCATCCTCACGGAGTTCCCGGCGTTCACACCGCAGTATTTCATCACGGTGGACCGCAAGAACAACGAAGACATGTTCGACCTCGACGTGGAGCTGCGCAACGAGTACTTCTCACCCAACCCGTCGAAGCAGATGCCATTCATCAAGCCGCTCTACGACCGCATCGTCAGCGTAGTGGGCATCAAGCCAAACATCCACATCAAGGAGCCTAACAGCATCGCGCGCTCCGTGGGCAAGGCAAAACACGTCAACGACAAACGTAACTTTCACGGATAAGGAAATTTTGAGGTTTGAACTTTGAGATTTGAACTGTATAGTCACCATGAATATCGATGGCCAGACTTTTTAATCTCATCGTATTAAATCAAAACTCAGTAATCCTTTCCATGAATTATAAGTAATCCTAAATATCAAAGTTCAAATTTCAAATTTCAAAGTAATTATGGACTACAAATCTGAATACCTGCATCCGCAATACGAGGCACTGAGCCGGGAAGAGCTGCAGAAACTGCAGCTGGAGCGACTGCAGGCCACCGTCCAGCATTGCATGAACTCACCGTTCTACAAAGCACGGTTCGAACAATGCGGACTCAAGCCGGAGGACATCCAGAGCCTGGACGACATCCGCAAAATTCCTTTCACTACCAAGCAGGACCTGCGCGACACCTACCCGTTCGGCATGGCCAGCGTGCCACTGACCAAGTGCGTGCGTCTGCACTCATCGTCGGGCACCACGGGCAACCCCACCGTCATCCTGCACACACAGAAAGACCTTGACGAATGGGCCAACGCCGTGGCACGGTGCCTCTGGATGGTTGGTCTGCGTCCCGACGACGTGTTCCAGAACTCATCTGGATACGGAATGTTCACCGGCGGACTGGGATTCCAGTATGGAGCCGAGCGACTGGGTGCGCTCACCGTGCCTGCAGCTGCAGGAAACTCACTCCGCCAGATCAAGTTCATCAAGGACTTCGGCACCACGGCCATCCACGCCGTTCCAAGCTACGTCACCCGTCTCTACGAGGTGATGCAACAGGAGGGAGTGGACCCTCGGCGCGACACCAAGTTGAAAGTGCTGGCCATCGGAGCTGAGCCCCACTCTGAAGAACAGCGCAAGCGCATCGAGGACATGCTCGGCGTGAAGGCGTACAACTCATTCGGAATGAGCGAGATGTGCGGACCTGGAGTAGGATTCGAATGTAAAGAACAGAATGGTCTGCACTTCTGGGAAGACTACTACATCGTGGAAATCGTAGACCCGGAGACACTCGAGCCTGTGCCCGACGGAGAAATCGGCGAGCTCGTGCTCACCACGCTCAACCGCGAGGCCATGCCGCTGCTGCGCTACCGCACGCGCGACCTCACACGAGTGCTCGGACGCACTTGTCCCTGCGGCCGAAACCACATTCGCCTCGACCGCATGAAGGGACGCAGCGACGACATGATGGTGCTCCGCGGCGTCAACATCTTCCCGATCCAGATTGAGAAGATACTCATGCAGTTCGAAGAGCTGGCAAGCAACTACCTCATCACACTCACCACCGACGACGACAACGACAACATGACCGTGGAAGTGGAGCTCGAGAAGTTCGACGACGACTATGCGAAACTCCAGAAGCTGGAGAAAGAGATCCGTCGACGCCTGAAAGACGAGATTCTGCTCACCCCGTTCGTCAAGCTCGTGCCGAAGGGAACACTCCCTGTCAGCGAGGGCAAGGCCGTCAGAGTGGTCGACAAGCGAAAAGTGTATCAATAAATAGTTGAAAGATGAAAGTTTAAAGTTTAATGTGGTATGATGAAATCCAACCTACCAACCATCCCATCCGCATGGCACTCTAAACTCTCAACACTAAACTCTCAACACTAAACTCTCAACCAATATGACTATTCATCAGATTTCTATTTTCATAGAAAACCGTTCGGGCACCATGATCAAGGTGCTGAACGTACTGAAGCAGGCGGACGTCGACATCATCGCGTCCACAGTGGCCGACACGGCTGAATACGGAATCTACCGAATCATCTGCTCCGACCCGAAGAAAGCACATGAGCAGCTGAAGAACGCTGGCATACAGTGCACAATCTCCGATGTCTTCGCACTCGAGCTCGACAACCTTCCTGGCAAGGCAGCCGACGCAGTTGCCATCTTCAGCGAGGCTGGTATCAGCATCTCCTACCTCTACTCCTTCCTGCTCAACGGCAAGGGAATCCTGATTTTCCGCACCGACGACAACGAGAAGGCAAAAGCCACCATCAAAGCAAACGGTCTGAAGTACATCACTGAGCCGAAACTGCCAACCATGGCATAAAAGAATCAGAACTTACCTCAAAGAGGGTGTGTCAAAATTGACACACCCTCCTTAATTTTTTATTACTCTATCTATTCGTTGTGAGTAGGTCGTTTACCGCAAAATGTCCCTGATGGCTTCTTGCAGTTTTTCTAAGAATAGGGCGGCATGCTTGCCATCCATCTGAGCGTGATGGAATTGGAATGAAATGGTTAGTGATGTCTTACACCAATGGCGTTTAAATTTTCCCCAGGCCAAGAAAGGATTGTTGAAAATACCACTGTATTGGTTGACAATGCAGTCTAATTCAGTGCCTACCACAGCGGATGTTCCCACAATCACGGCATCCTTGTCATTGATATTTTGACATAACGTACTGGATTCCTGTGTGAGTTTCTCATAGTCACGACAAAACTCCTCTAAATGATTACTGTATGGAATATCGCAGTTGCTGATGCCACCCTTCGTATTATCCACAATCACATTGATGGCAATACGGTCATACTTGAACAGTTTTCCATTTTCTGGCAGCATATAAAACTCCTCAATGTTGCTGGCTGCTTTGCCTATACACCAACATAGGAGCATATTGAATTTCAAACCTTTTCGCCGGCTTATTTTACGGAGTCGCGTCACGTCGAAGGTCTTGACTAAGGTGACCATTGGCATAGGCGACTTCATCCACATCTCGAATGCTTCAGCGCGGGTGGTTTCCTTGGGATTGACTTCCTGTTTCATCCTCTTCTTTTCAAAATGACAATTTCAGCGTTTGAACCGTCCTTTTCATACTTACTGACAAGAATGTAATGCTCATCACAGCAGACACCATAGCAACAGCCATCTTCCCTCACAATCTGTGTGCCCCAATATGTGGCATTGTCGTCGAGGAGTTTGACTGTGTTTCCGTTGAGATGATACTCTAAATTGATGAGTGAGCCTTTCAACACGAAAAGGTTGTTAATTTTGGGCAAATCATTGATGCCGATAGTATTTACCTCATCGATGAATTGTTGCTTGATAGGCGATTTTGTCTGAGGCTGTTCCTCAAGGGGCATTTTCCAGCGTTTCAGAAGAGGATAATACTGAAGGAGGGTCTTTTTGTATTCATCCTGGCTAAGGCTCTGGCCTGTGTTTTTGTTATACTCATCCACAAACTGGGCACAGAACTCTGCCATCTCCTCCATCGTGAAGTCACCGGTGAATGCTCCGTCTTTATAACAGTAAATGCAGTATTCCTCATTTTTTGAGCCGTCGGCATTAGTGCCGAGCACATCTTCTGTGAGCGGCATTCCGCAACTTTGACAAAATTTCATTTCCTTTTCCATGACTGTTTGTTTACGATAACGACATCCGTAGGTGGATGCTCTTTGTTTAGTAATGTATATGAAATAGTTACATATATCAATAATTTTTAGTGGGTTAAGCGTGTAGCCAATCAAGGGCTTAATCTTGTTATGTGCAACTTGTACACAAAGTACGTCATTTTTGGGGAGATAAACAAGAATTTTTCCAATGATTTGGTTATAGAAGCGGAAAATGTTTGTCGACTTTATCTGTACGGTACCCTTTCAGGCAGATAAAGGATGTCCGCAAAATGAATACGAACAGAATGAGTATGTGTGCTGCTGGCTATGCTATAAATTTTTTTGTGTTTTTCGTTTCATTATTTTTGTTCTAAAAGATATTTTATGTACTTTTGCATTATAATAGCATCTAAATCAATCTTTGGCAATGCTTTACTGTTGCCAAATGGGATACCAACACGCTGGAGATGAATGGCGTGAATGTCAGCACAGATGGAGTAGCCCTGCTTACTTCTGTGTGAATTTTTGACAATCCGAGATAGAAATAAACTGAGTAGAAACATACAAAACTGGATAATCATTATGAAAAATTATTTTATCCAAAGGCTTAAGTCCTTTTTCGCGATGCTCGTCATCTTGCTTTTCGTGTCAGCCAATGCGACAGCACAGACCAAAGAGCCTGTGGCGTACTACAATTCAAGCACGAAAACGCTGACATTCACGATGATGACAGATACCGAATTCAACAACCTGAAATACCCTAGGTGGAAAGGAGAACAATTGTATTATAGCGACCCAAGTTGGCTTAGTTATAATGAAGAAATTGAGAAAGTGGTGTTCAGTACCAGTTTTGCCGACGCAAGGCCTGAAAGATGTGAAAAATGGTTCTATAATTGTAAAAAAATACAAAATATTACCGGATTGGGAAACCTGAACACTTCCAATGTGACAAATATGGATCGCATGTTTCAATTTTGTGAGTCGTTGACCAGTCTTGACCTTTCTAAGTTCAACACTTCTAAAGTGAAACGGATGGGTTGCATGTTTTGGGGATGTAAGTCACTGACTAAACTAGATCTCGGCTCGTTCGACACCTCGAAAGTGGAGACTATGGGTAGTATGTTTTATAATTGCACCAACCTGAAAAATGTCAACGTGTCGTCGTTCAACACATCGAATGTGAATTCAATGTTTCAGATGTTCTATGGATGTTCGTCGCTTGTAAAACTTAATCTGACCAGTTTCACGGTCTCAAGTTCGACGGATTTGGAATACATGTTTTGTAATTGCACCAATCTTAAAACCATTATTTGCAACAGGACTTGGGAAAGCCCAGATGACTACTTCATGTTCTCTGGCTGTACGTCGCTTGTCGGTGCCATATCCTACGAATACCAGAAGGATAGAAGTACATACGCCAATCCCGACAACGGCTATTTCACAAGGGTCAGGGGCTATCAACTGAGAATATGCGGTAAGGAAGTAACCAATGTGAACTGCGACGACCTCTCTGTGATAGAAGGGGTGACCATAAGAGCGAGCGACGGATATGCCTACTACGATCCTTATGAACAAAGACTGTATCTCAAGGGGGTGGTAATCGCCGCTTTGGACAATCCGGCACTTTATGATTACTCTGTCGACGATTTGACAGTCGATGCAGAGAAGGATAATATGGATTATGGGGTTACTTTCTTCTCTTCCAGTTCAAGCCAGAGCAAATTGTCACCTGTGATGGAACTGCATGGACCTGTTCTTTTATGTGGCACGGGAAAACTTTATGTCAATGGCATACCAAGTTCCTCTATTTACACTGGCAATGTGGAATTGGGTAATTATGCGGTTCCCGGCATCACGTCAAACGACCGTCTTACTATAGAGGATTTATGGTTAAGCGTGCAGGGAAGCTCTGGTATTTGCGGTGTATCGATCCTTTGGCCAGACCAACCTATACGCTATCCGCTTTCCATAAATGGAGACAATACTTATTTGAGGGTTATGACAAATGGGGGACCATGCATCTACAACTTCGACAGCTACCCTACCAGTCTGGCTGTTCGATATCCGGAGGGGGCGGTCTTCGAAGACAATGCACTTCGTCTGAATGGGAAAATTGTCAAGGACCTTGCTGTAATCGCACGTCCGATTGTAGGGACTGGAATTTATGTCGCAGGACAAGAGGTGACAAGCGAAAACTGCGACGACCTCACCACAGTCAAGGGTGTTGAGGCGAGCGACGGAGGTTATCTGCGCTACGACTGGGATACCAACACGCTTGAGATGGAGAACGTGAGTATCAACGGTGGAGACGACTACGCATTGAGAAACACCCGTGACGGGTTGACCGTCAAAGTAGGGCACGGTCATGTTTTTGGATATAACACTTTGTCTGTGTCAGAAGGAAAAACCGCGATGTCCATAGAAGCGGCTACCACCATTAAAGGAAACGGAGGAACATTCACAAATGATCTCGATGGATGTCTTTTGGTTGGAGGAAATGAAGCCTTTGGTATTTACATTAATAATACAAATTTAACCATAGAGGATGCCACAGTCGTAGTAACGGGCACACTTGGTATATGGGGATATAGCAATCATGGTATTACCAGAGGAATCCTCAACCTCAAGGGGTTGGCAGCATTAGCAGTTACGGGAACTTCATCGTGCATGGACCGTTTGCAGCAACTGAATCTCGGCGACCATATACAGATCGTCAAGCCTGATGGAGCCGTGTTTGATGGTAATGCCATTCGTGAAGGCGTTGGTGGTAGTATTGTGGCAGGCAAGCAGGTGATTATTCAATACTTCAATCCTTGCGACGTGAATCTCGATGGCAATGTGGATATCTCAGATATCGTTGCAGTGATTAACACCATTGCGGGTAATGACACCTATAAAAAAACTGCTGATGTCAATTTAGACGACAACATAGACATTTCCGACATTGTCGCAATCATCAATGCCATTGCCGGGAAGTGAAACAACGTTCCATAAATAGCTGAGGAAGGATGTGTCAAAATGATTAGGAGTGCGCTTCACGCAGAAATATTGGAACAGCGAGAGCAGAGTCAAGCTTGCATGAGATATGCAGAGTCGTGACAATATTCTCTGTGAGAAAATCTAACAAATCTTTCAAAGACTTTTTCCTTGTATATCAATAATATATGATTTGTTATATTAGGACAGATTTGTTAGATTTCTCGCCGTCAGGCGACTGAACATTATTTTGACACACCCTTTTTGATGTTAATAACAGTGCAAAGACAGCACCCAAAAAACAAGTATTCAGCAAGAAACTGTTAAATTCACGCAAACAGTCATCATTTTTCAGCAAAATAATTGTAAAAATCTTAGAATGGTGTAAATTTGCCAAACAAAAATCTTTGGAATGGTGTAAAATATAGAAATAAAAATTCTTGGAATGGTGCGAAATTAAGAAACAAAAATCTTTGGAATGGTGCAAAATATAGAAATAAAAATTCTTGGAATGGTGCGAAATTAAGAAACAAAAATCTTTGGAATGGTGCAAATACAATAAAACTAGCTAATAAAACAACAAGATACTTTCTTTTTAAACGAAACCACCGGAAAACCTTCGCATTCAAAGAAAAGGCTTTCCGGCGGTTTCGTTTTTTATTTTCGTGGGCTACAACTCTTCCAGGCTTTTCTTCATCCTGTAAGCCGAAGAATTGAGAATGGCGAGCAGCTTGCCATCCTCGCTGGTGATGCGGACCTCGCAGTAAGGGATTTTGCGGTGGTCCACCACCTCGCGTGCCTCAGCAAAGACCCAACCCGACTGCACGTTGCTCACGTACGTCATGTTGGAGGAGATGGCCACCGTCACTTGCCCATGGCTGTTCACAGCTGCGGCAAAAGCCAGGTCTGCCAGCGTGAAGAGCGCACCGCCCTGACAATAGCCGGTGGCATTGAGATGCTCAGGCGTGACAAGCATACGTGCCTTGGCATAGCCCTCAGAGATTTCCACCAGTTCGGCTCCGATCATTGCGGCAAACCGGTCGTTCACGAAAAATTCTTTTAAATCCATTGTCGCTTGATTTTAGTTGTCGGACAGATCGGACTCGTCTGACTGGTCCGACTGGTCTGACTCGTCCGACTGGTCTGACTTGTCCGACTGGTCTGACTTGTCTGACTTGTCTGACTTGTCTGACCTGTCCGATAAAAATTATCACATCTTCTTGCTGTAGCACTTGAAGATGTTGTCAACGTATGACTGCCGCATCTTCGGAGTGAAGAGGCTGACGAGAATCACAATCGGGAATCCACCCACCATCGCGATGGCACCACAGTTAATCGGGTTGGCAATGGCGTTGTTCGTCAGCATATTGACCACCGTAAGTCCCACACCCCATGCGAAGCAGGCCCAAACGGCGGAGGTAGTCACTTTCTTCCAGTACAGACCCACGAGGAACGGCGCGAGGAAGGCACCGGCCAGCGCACCCCACGATATACCCATCAGCTGAGCGATGAAAGTAGGCGGGTTGAGCGCGATCATGAGCGCGATGACGATGAAGAAGACGATGAGCACGCGCATGACGATGACCTTGCGCTTTTCCACCTTCTCCGACACCGTGTCGTCGATCGTGCCCTCCTCCACCTCGCCGGGAAGCGACTTCTTGTCGCGGTAGATGAGGTCGAGCGTCATGGTGGAGGCAGATGTCAGCACAAGCGAAGCCAACGTGGACATGGATGCCGACAGCACGAGCAGCACCACAAGGGCAATGAGGATGTCAGGCAATCCCGACAACATGGATGGCACGACAGAATCGAAGTCCGACGGCACCATCACACCGTTTTTCTCCACAAACTGCAATGAGCCGGAGAACAGACGGCCGAAACCACCAAGGAAATAGCAACCGCCCGCCACGATGAAGGCGAAGATAGTGGAAATGATGGTTCCGCGCTTGATGGCCTTCTCGTCGGTGATGGAATAGAATTTTCCGACCATCTGGGGCAACCCCCATGTGCCGAGCGAAGTCAGCACGACGACACCCAGCAGATTCCACGGGTCTGGTCCGAAGAGACTGCCGAACTGCCCGTTGACCGCAGGATTGGCATCGCTGGGCACTGCCGCGATTTTCTCCATGGCAGAAGAGAGTCCGCCTTGCGTGTTGAGCACAGCCGCGATGATGGTGACGATGCCGAAGAGCATGATGATGCCTTGGATGAAGTCGTTGAGCGCAGTGGCTTTATAACCGCCGAGAATCACATAGACGGCAGTCAGGAGCGACATGATGATCACACAATATTCATAAGGAATGCCGAATCCCATCTCGAAAAGCTTGGATATGCCTTTGTAGACACCGGCCGTGTACGGGATAAGGAAGACGAAGGCGATGATAGACGCCGCGATACGCAGCCCCTGGTTATTGTAGCGCGTGCCGAAGAAGTCGGGCATGGTGCGCGATTCGATATGCTGGGTCATCAGCTTCGTGCGGCGGCCCAGAATAATCCAAGCCAGCAGCGACCCGATGATAGCGTTGCCGATGCCAATCCACGATGAAGAAAGGCCGTATTTCCAGCCAAACTGACCTGCATAGCCCACGAACACAACGGCAGAGAAATAGCTGGTGCCGTAAGCGAATGCAGTGAGCCACGGACCCACAGACCTTCCGCCGAGCACAAATCCGTCAACACTCTTGGCCTGCTTGCGGGAATATATTCCCACATAAACGGTGACTGCCAGGAAAATGACAGTCAATAATATCTTGATAAACATGATTCTGATTTACGATTTAAAGATTTACTATTTACGATTTTTCCATTCAGATGGATGACCAACATCAACTATTGCGTTCAAATATTCCACGACCAGATGGATAAATATAAAACCTCAAATTTCAATTATCATGCAAGCGAGAGCAAAACCAAGCTTGCTTAAGTTTTGCCGAACGCAGCCGATAATCATGTTAATAAATTTCAAACCTCAAATTTCATACTTCAAAATCCTAAAACGCCACCTGCATCTGAGCCTGTATGATGTTATAGTCGTTGGGAAGCTTGCTGCCACAGATGGCACGTGTGTACTGAGCCTGGATACGGCATTTCTTGTAGAACCAGTACTGCAAACCGATGGTAAGGTTGGTCTGGTCCCAGCCTTTGATGTCGGTGTTGCGGTTGAACGTCTCTGCGCTGCCCACGATGTCGACAGCCTCAACCAAGGGCACACAGCCCGTGATATAGCCGCCTCGGCTACCCACGTCGCCGTCCTTGCCGCCGAGCCACTCTGCGCGCAGGCTCACGGGGCGGGCCTCCTTATATTTGCCCGGTGCATACTGACCGAATTTATACTCCGCACCCACGCTGTAGCGGTTGCGCGTGTAGTCGTCTCCCTCTTTCACGCTGGGGTTCCAAGCGGCAGTCCCCACGGCATGACCTTTGCCGAGATAGCCGGACGCCACGACTCGCAGTCCCTGAATCGGACGAACCTCAAGCTTGCCCAGGAGGTCCTTCTGGTTGTTCTTGTCCTGTTTGTTGATTTGTCCGCCGTTCATCACAGCAAACTCATAGTGCAACTTGTCGTTAAGCACGTCTCCGTAGATCATCGCTCCCATGTCGCGGCCGTAGTTCACGCCGTTCAGCGGGTCTGGGCCCTCGCCAGCCAGATACAGCACGGCCTGGGAATAGACATCGATAAGCTCAAGCTGGGTGGGCGACATCGGATTCTCTAAAGTATAAGAATGTTTGAACTGTCCGATACGGAAGTTCACCGCTTTGTTGTTTGTTATCCTATAATCTGTGTAGTATTCCTGAACGACACTCGAAAAATCATGCATAAACAGGAATGACCAGCGGTCGGTGATTCTTGCTTTTGCCCACAAGAGTGTACGTTTCAGATTGAAGCTGTTTTGTTTTTTTGCACTCGGGTCGCTCCAGGAATAGCCTCCCTGGGCATAACCGTTAAGCGTGATTC
>CAMOTI010000049.1 GCA_946625675.1 uncultured Prevotellaceae bacterium
CATTATTTCATGATTTCCTCTTTGTCATGGCATAGTTCAAACAAGTTTGACTCTGCTCATCTGACAAATTCGGAAATTCGTGTGAAGAAAAAAATAAAAAGAAGCCATGCGTCTATATGGCAAGAGCAGTAGATAACCAACTTGCTTTATTCTATAATTCGTCGAACTCACGTTAAATACCACCGTCGCGCATTTCGACATTGGTTTCGATGATTTGCGACAATCGAAAAAGCACATTTCATAAAAATGTAAGATGTCTCACATTTTTCTCTTCCAGACAAGACTCGATTAGCACTTTAACCACAGAAGAATCAATTGCTAGAGACACCAGAGTGAATATAACAAGTTTTGATACTCCCATTCAATGAGTCTTTTGGAGTGAAACGATGACCACTTCAGGACAAAGGCATAACAAGCGCATGGAAAACGCATTCCCCCAAAAAAATATAAAATGGTGTGTAACTTGGTTGAGCTACACACCATTTGATAGTGTTTTGTTATGTCTTTACTTTATGCGTTTTACTTCACTTCCTCGAAAGATACGTCTTCGATGTCGTCGTCTTTCTTGTTGCTGCCGCCCTGCTGGCCTGCGCCCGGCTGTGCTCCGCCTGTGAAGGGGTTGGCTCCTCCTTCGAACGGGTTGGCTCCCGGCTGACCGGCACCGGCCTGTGCGCCCTGAGCTGCCTTGTACATCTCTTCGCCCACCTTGCTCATCTCAGCCATGGCTGCGTCGATGGCAGCGATGTCGCCGTGGTTCTTGGCTTCCTTCAGCTTGTCGAGAGCTGCCTGAATCTTGTTCTTCGTGTCGGCAGGCAACTTGTCTCCGTTCTCCTTCAGCATGTTTTCGGTCTGGAATATCGTGGAGTCAGCCTGGTTGATTTTCTCTATGCGCTCGCGCTCCTTGTTGTCGGCGTCGGCATTGGCCTTGGCCTCTTCCTTCATGCGCTCCACCTCTTCCTTGCTCAGGTTGCTTGATGCCTCGATGCGGATGGCCTGCTCCTTTCCTGTGGCCTTGTCCTTGGCGGAAACGTTGAGGATACCGTTCTTGTCTATGTCGAAGGTCACCTCAATCTGAGGGACGCCACGCGGTGCGGGAGTGATGCCGGTGAGGTTGAACTGACCGATTGTGCGGTTCTGAGCTGCCATCGGACGCTCTCCCTGAAGCACATGGATGGTCACTTCTGTCTGGTTGTCGGCAGCAGTCGAGAAGATCTGACTCTGCTTGGCAGGAATGGTGGTGTTGGCCTCAATCAACTTGGTCATCACGCCTCCGAGTGTCTCGATGCCGACTGACAGCGGTGTCACGTCAAGCAGCACGATGTCGCCGAGTCCGGCATCCTCGTTGATGATGGCTCCCTGGATGGCAGCACCCACAGCCACAACCTCGTCGGGGTTCACACCCTTTGAAGGCACTTTTCCGAAATACTGCTCCACGAGTTGCTGAACGGCCGGGATACGGCTTGAACCGCCCACGAGGATTACCTCGTCAATCTCGCTGGTGCTGATGCCGGCGTCGCGGATGGCGTTCTTGCAAGGCTCCAGACAGGCCTGGATCAGACCCTGTGCCAACTGCTCGAACTTCGCACGGGTCAGGCTCTTTACCAAGTGCTTTGGCACGCCGCCAGACACGGTGATATAAGGAAGGTTGATTTCTGTCGACATGCTGGATGAAAGTTCAATCTTTGCCTTCTCTGCGGCCTCTTTCAGACGCTGCAGGGCCATAGGGTCGAGTTTCAGGTCGATGCCTTCCTCGCTCTTGAACTCGTCGGCAAGCCAGTCGATGATCACCTGGTCGAAGTCGTCACCGCCGAGGTGGGTGTTACCGTTGGTTGACAGCACCTCAAACACGCCGTCGCCGAATTCCAGAATACTGATATCGAAGGTACCGCCACCGAGGTCGAACACGGCAATCTTCATCTCTTTGTCGCTCTTGTTCAGACCGTATGCCAATGCGGCAGCAGTCGGCTCGTTCACGATTCGCTTCACGTCCAGTCCTGCAATCATACCGGCCTCTTTCGTGGCCTGACGCTGAGAGTCGGAGAAGTAGGCCGGTACGGTGATGACGGCTTCCGTCACTTCCTGTCCGAGATAGTCCTCTGCGGTCTTCTTCATCTTCTGGAGGATCATGGCGCTGATTTCCTGCGGTGTGTACAGACGACCGTCGATGTCGACGCGGGCGGTGTTGTTGTCACCACGTTTCACCTCGTACGGCACGCGGGAAATCTCCTGCTGAACGGCGTCATAGCTCTCGCCCATGAAGCGCTTGATTGAAAATACGGTACGTTTCGGGTTTGTGATGGCCTGACGCTTGGCAGGGTCACCTACTTTGCGTTCTCCACCGTCCACAAAACCCACGATAGAAGGGGTTGTACGTTTTCCCTCACTGTTTGCGATGACAACTGGTTCGTTGCCTTCGAACACGGATACGCAGCTGTTTGTCGTACCCAAGTCTATTCCAATAATCTTTCCCATAATAATATTTGTTTTTTAGTTTTTACGATTTGATTAATTGTTCGCTGGTCTCAAGTTTCTCCGAGGTTTCTGGCATCCGCCAGGCTCGTCTTCACTTGAATTTCCACAATCAAATGAGCAAAAACCGTGCCAATCCGAAAATCTGTTTGGCATGACATTGCGTTCTGCCACATTGGCAGGATGTGTGGTCGGGCAAGTGTTGGAAGTGTTTGTCTGTACGGGTATTGGCGGTGTCATGCCAATTTTTTGCTTCATCGGCTCCACCTTTTCAGTTGTTCCTTCCTGATGTCTATCATGAGGCTGTTGACGAAGTCAGTGTCAATCTTGTCACGGATGGTGGAGTGCTCCATCGCGTCGTCCATCGAAGCCGTCTCTTGTTCCAACATTTCAACAATTTCCTCATATTCATATTTGTGGTTGCGTATGTCGAGCAGGAACTGGCGGTCCCATGTCCGTTCGGCGAATCTTCTACGCCTCAACAATGTTTATGCTTATATCCAGGTTTTTGTGAAGTGATTTGTTCCTTAACTTGATGCAGTGATGCATAGTGGAAAGAATGTCAATCAAATCCTTCGTGAATACATTTTCTAATATATTTGCCTAGTTTTCTTGCCGCTTCTTCATATCCATCGCCAAGTAGGTTGGCGAGATCTCCCCAATGGCCGCCGTCTCCTTTTATCAAGATTCGGCCTTCTTCGTTTTTACCCTTGATATCCGTCAGGACATACTCTGATTTGTTATTTCCTTTTTTGTCTAGGGTTAGAGGATAGATTGTGATGACGTAGTTTGCTTTTTCACTGTTCTTTACTACATATACCTGCTCATTTTTCAGCATGTTATTGACATTCTCAATGATTAAGTCCATTGCCTCTTTCTTTGCATTGTCCCATTCTTCTGTCCCCTTCAATTCCGTCCATTCTTGTTCGTCGTATTTTTTTTCAAAGACAGTATTGGTGAAATCCCATTTTATACACACTGCATTTTCTGTTGACAGGCAGTCGAAACTGCCAGATATTACTGTTTGTGCGTTGATATTTGCGGAAATTGCAAACGGTAAAAGAAATGATAATAATTGTCGTTTCATGATTATTTGTGATTTATTCAACTTTCGCATACTTGTGAAAGTTGAGTTATTGATATTTATTGTCCGATTTCATTCTCTGCGGCCATGCAGATGATGTTTTGTTAGATATAACAGTAAGAAATGCAAATTTATGAAAAAAAGCTGAGAAACCAAACAAAAAACGGTTTTTTATGTTTTTGCTGTTGCCGCAAGCTGGTTGCTCATGGCGTCGGACACGTACGTATAAGTAGCATTGGTGGTGGGAAAACGGAATTTCGCTTCGCAGGATTCTGTCGCGCTTGCCTTCAGCGAATCTCCTACGCCTCACTATTGTTAAAGCAAGCTTGGCATTGTATTCGGCTTAAACGGAGATTTCGGAAATGCTCAAGCGAGCTTGGCATTTTGCTCGCTGCTCCATAATCTTCCCCTCCTAAGGACGGTTGCACGCGGAGAGGGGAGGTGTACGTATCATTGGGGGGAGTAGGCTGTGCCCAGCTTGGTCTTTACGTCAGAATTTTTGGTTTCGAAATAGATGTTAACGATTTTTGTCCTTTCGGGTAGTCGGATGTTCATTTGATAACCAACGATTGGAATTTTGCTGGTCATGTTTAGGGTCACCCTGTAGATGGTTCCTTGACCCGACGATGACCATCGGACGGTGGATGCGGAGAACGTGGCGTCCTGTGCTTGAATACTTATTGCCGCAAACATGATGGCAATGAGTGTAAGTAGTCTTTTTTTCATAACTCTTTAATTTTAAGGTGAGACAATATGTGAATTCTTATATGAAGTCTTAGGGTTTTAACTGACAAGTCTGTCAGCTTGATGGTTGTGTAACTATTGAGGTATTCGTTTTTTCCTGTTCGATTTTTCCGTCTGGGCTGTTTGTATACTCAATTCTCCTTTTTCATTTGCAAATATAACTAAAATAACGTGAGTTCGACGAAAATAAAGAATTATTACATGCCCCATTCGCAACTTATAGTAAAAACCAAGAAAATTAACATTTTTAACACACTGCAACAATGGTGTTATTTATAAAAATGAAATCCCGGTC
>CAMOTI010000050.1 GCA_946625675.1 uncultured Prevotellaceae bacterium
ATCGCCCTGAGCATAGACAGCCGACAATGCCGCCATCCATGCGAGTAAAAGGTTCGTCAGATTCTTCATAGGTTCATTTTTTAATTTACAAAGGTCTGGTTCGTCTGTTGAAAAAATATTATCGTGAGCAAAGATATGATTTTTTCAAACAATAAACAAACAAAATCAAAATAATTTTCAAAAAAAACACATACAACCAGATTCATTCTGAACTTGGCAATGTCCATCCATTCTCTCAGATTGAAGAAAGTCCCTGAAACAACGAACAATGGAGTGGCAAATGTTACTTTTGCTTTAGAAATCATGCCATCATGAATGAATGAAAGGTACGAAAAAACATTTGTTACACACCGAAAAGTACAAAAAGGATTATTTGTATATCTTTGCAAACGAATTGACACACAGCGATTATTCCAGACTCAACACATCTGACAGACAGCATAATCGTCCAGAAGCATTACCATCCACGACAAATAAGAACAATCCAACAAAGATATAGATTATGAGAAGACTGATTGCAACCACACTATTGCTTACAAGTATTTCAGCCGTAGCCGTCGCTCAGGACAAGCTCTACGGCGACGAGTTCCCCATAGGCGACGTGACACTTACAGCCGGACCTCTGAAAGCGGCGCGCGACCTCAACATCAAGACACTCCTGCAGTACGACTGCGACCGTCTGATGGCACCTTACAGAAAAGAGGCGGGCCTCACCCCCAAAGCCAAGACCTACCCCAACTGGGACGGGCTGGACGGCCATGTGGGCGGACACTACCTCACGGCAATGGCCATCAACGCTGCAACGGGCAATGAAGAGTGCCGTCAGCGCATGGACTACATCATCAGCGAGCTTGAGGAATGCGAGAAGGCAAACATACAGAACCATCCCGAATGGGGAAAAGGCTACATAGGCGGATTCCCTGGAAGCGACAAGCTGTGGCCAGCTTTCAAGAAGGGGGATTTCGGTATCTATTTCCGCGCATGGGCACCCTTCTACAACCTGCACAAGATGTACGCCGGGCTGCGCGACGCATGGCTCTACTGCGGAAACGAGAAAGCACGCACACTTTTCATCCATTTTGCCGACTGGGTTGTGGACCTCACGGCAGGTCTGTCCGACGAGCAGATGGAGCAGATGCTGGGCAACGAGCACGGAGGAATGAACGAGGTGCTGGCCGACGCCTATGCCATCACGAAAAACCAGAAGTACATGGACTGCGCCAAGCGCTTCTCTCATAAGCGGCTGCTCACCCCCATGATGAAGCGGCAGGACACGCTCGACAACATGCACGCAAACACGCAGGTGCCGAAAGCCGTAGGATTCGAACGCATCGCAGAACTCACCGGCGACGAGAGCTACCATCACGCAGCACAGTTCTTCTGGGATGTGGTCACAGGCGAACGGTCTCTCGCCTTCGGCGGCAACAGCCGGCGCGAGCACTTCCCAAGCAAAGAGGCCTGCACCGACTTTATCAACGACATCGACGGTCCGGAGACCTGCAACACCAACAACATGCTGAAACTCACGGAGGACCTGCACCGCCGGAACCCGGAGGCACGCTATGCCGACTTCTACGAGCTTGCCACATTCAACCACATCCTATCCTCGCAGCATCCACAGCACGGAGGATACGTCTACTTCACCCCGGCACGGCCACGCCACTACCGCAACTACTCAGCGCCCAACGAGGCCATGTGGTGCTGCGTGGGAACAGGCATGGAAAACCACGGAAAATACGGACAGTTCGTCTACACAAAAGTGGCAGACGCTTTGTTTGTCAACCTTTTCGTCCCGTCTGAGCTCAACTGGAAAGAACGCAAAATAAAACTCAGGCAGGAGACCGACTTTCCATACGGAGAGCAGAGCCGCATCACCATCACGGAAGGAAAAGGACAGTTCCAGCTCATGGTACGTTATCCAGGATGGGTGGCACCGGGCCAGTTCAGCGTGAAAGTGAACGGACAGCCCGTCAGCGTGGTCACGGGTCCTTCGTCCTACGTCGCCATCGACCGCAAATGGAAGAAAGGAGACGTGGTGGAAATCAACTTCCCCATGCACACCAGCATCGCCTACCTGCCCAACGTGCCACAGTACATCGCCATCATGCACGGACCGATCCTGCTCGGCATGAAGACGGGCACGGAGGACCTCCACCATCTCATCGCCGACGACAGCCGGTTCGGACAGTATGCCGGAGGAAGGAAGCTGCCTGTCAGCGAGGCGCCTATCCTCATCAGCGACAACCCGGAGGACATCGCACGGCAACTCACCCCCGTCAGCGGCAAACCACTCCACTTCACCCTTTCCACCCACATGGAAAACCCTATCAGCAACGAACTGATGCCCTTCTTCGAAATCCACGACTCACGCTATATGATGTACTGGCTCACGCTCTCCGAGAAAGGATACAAAGACTATCTCGACGGCATGGCCAAGGCTGAGCAGGAACGTCAGGAACTGGAAGAACGTACGGTGGACAACGTGCAGCCAGGCGAACAACAGCCTGAGACCGACCACAAGATGGAGACCGACCGATCCAACACTGGCAACACCAACGACGTCTTCTGGCGTGACGCACGCGACGGACATTACTTCAGCTATCTCATGCAGACCGGCGGACAGACTGCCCTTCAGCTGCAGCTCAAATACTGGGGAGTGGGCGAATGGAAAACCCACGAGTTCGACATCCTCATCGACGACCAGCTCGTCAAGTCCGTGAACAATACCGGGAAATACCGTATCTCCGAATTCAAATACGAAGCCTACGACATACCTGAGGAGCTGTTAAAGGGTAAAACGCAGGTGAGAGTCAAGTTCGTGGCAAAGCCCGGCAAGCAAATCGGTGAAATCTATGAGGTAAGGTTGCTGAAAAAGAAGGATTAGTTTGGACAGGACAAAAAAGATTGTTTTTTTAGGAAAAAGAGGTGGCACTTGAGGAAGGCCGCCTCTTTTTTTTGGGGGGGGAGATTGGGAGCTACCCGGCACAACCCGAAGCCCAATATGGATAAAGGGGTGTTCTAAAAATTCTGATTTTTGAATCCCCCTACAAAATAAAAGTTTCATTTCGGTTGCTTTTTGTTTTCTGCGGTGTCTTTTT
>CAMOTI010000051.1 GCA_946625675.1 uncultured Prevotellaceae bacterium
CCAGGCATAGTAGCCACCGTATTCCTCAGGACTGCTTGCGCCCACGTTGCAGCAAGCAAAATATACTCCTATACCCAAATCAATCGCATGTGGATGCTTCGTGTCGGGGCACAGACCTGCCTCCACCGCCGCATCCGTCTCGATCTGTGACGAGCCACCTCCGCCGTTGGCGATGATGTTGATGATGGCGACGATATCGCTGATGTCGGTGTTATTGTCTGTGTTCACGTCGGAAGAGGATGAATAGGTGGTCTCCCCGGCTATCGTGTTGATCACTGCCACGATGTCGCTGATGTCAACGGAGCCGTCGTGGTTCACGTCTCCCTGTCTGGTTGTCTGAGCCATCATGTTGCCACAGAACAAAAACAGAATTACAGTAAAAAGTGATTGTAGTCGCATATCAGATTGGTTTTTGGATTACAAATTTAGTTAATAACGGTAAAAATACCCCCCCGATTTATTAAACAATGTTAACGGGTTTAAAATTTAACATTTCACGATAAGGCAGTTATGCGTTTTTGACTTCTTTTACTTGCTGATAAGCCCCCACAGCCAATGGATTTAGTATGAAGACGCGCCACGGCGCGTCTCTACTGTCAGCCCTATCCTTTCTCGATGACGCAGGTATGCGTTTTCGTCTTCTTGTCGTAGTTGATGCCGACGAGCAGGAGGTTTTCGATGTATCCGTCGAGGATGGCGGGATAGTTCTTGCGCTTGATCTGGGCGATGGCAGCATCGGCAGACTTGTCTTTCTTCAGCTCCACGACGAGGGCGGGCTTATCCACGTTCTTTCGGGGAATGAAAATCATGTCGGCGAAGCCTTTGCCGGACGGCATCTCTCGATGGATTTTATAGTCGTTGCGGGCCGAGAAATAAGCGAGGGAGATGACGCAAGCCAGCGAGTTCTCGTTGTTGTAGGAGAGTATGCTCGTATGCTCGTCGTGGGCGGCATCGATGGCAGCGGCCACGGCTTGCTCGTCTCCGCAGAGTGTGGATTTCAATAGATCCTTTGACTGTTGGAGGGCATCAGCTACCGGTTTCCAGTTCGTCTTCTTCACGGCATTCGCCATTTCTCCCGCCACCTCACGGTTGGGGATAAAGCATTCCTGCTCCCCCCAGTCATATGACAGATAACCCAAATGAATCAAAACGGTCAGCACGTCATCGCGACTTGACACCTCAGAGATGTCGTTCTGGAAGCCCGTCGGGTCGACGGTACAACGCAAACCGCTGAGCATACGGATAATATCGTCCTTCAGTCCATTGTAATTCATCTGGATATAATCCGCCACCCTTTCGTATGCCCCAGTGGCAGACCAATAGCTCATGCAGGCACCATTTTCAAGGGCCGTCATCACGGAGTTCGGATTGAATATCGAGTCTACGTTTCCTATCCTGTAGCCATCATACCATTTCTCCAGCTCATTGAAATCCATATCGTATTTTTCTGCCAGGATCATCACCTCTTCTTTGGTAAAGCCAAAAAAGCCGGAGAGCTTGCCTGGAATCACCATGGAGTATTCTTTGAAGTTGTTGAGCGCCGACTCCGTGTTGTATTTCTTGATGGGCAGGATGCCGGTCATATAAACGCCGGAAAAGACTAACGACGTGAGTCCACCCTTGAACATACGCCGAAGCCAACTGACATATTGGTTAACCACATTTTTCTTTCCCTCAAACTCTCGAAGGATAGCGTCCCATTCATCGATAATGAAAAAAAACTTCTGTTTTGTGACCCTCACAATCCGGGTCAGACATTCCATCAAATCGTCACCGTCTTCGGGTAATTGACCTGGATAATCCTGCAAGATGTCCGTCCTTAATTTCTCGTCCATCTTTTCCACAATATGGTCATCCCGGTATCTTGAAACGAAGTCACTGATGTCAAGATATATCACAGGATATTTGTTCAGATGCTGCAGGTAGGAAGGATGGGAAGCGATCTTCAGGTCGTCAAAGAGGCTGCGTGAGTCGCATGAGTGGTCGTAGTAGGCACAAAGCATCTTTGCCGCCATCGACTTGCCAAAGCGGCGTGAACGGGTGACACAACTGAACTGGCGCTCTGTGTCGATTGTTGAATTAATCACCGCGATCAGTTCGGACTTGTCGATGTATTCACTGTTGCGTGAAATCGTGAAGGCAGCATTGCCGAGGTTAATGAAGTTGGCCATAGTCTTCAGTTTTCAGTTCTCAGTCTTCAGTTTTAAGTTTTCTGACATGAGACTTCTTTTTGCAAAATTACGAAGAAGTAGGCACAAAACAAAATAAATCCTGTCTTTTTTCCCAAAAACAATGTGTAGGGGCCGTCTGGGAGCACATCGGCTGGAACGTGGCTGTCCCGGCTGCACTCAGCCGTCGAGGGAACAATGCCCAAGAGAGTTGAACAAAGATGATATCCTTGTACATTGTGTTTGGTGGTGCTTCGCCGGCCGATACATTCATATTACAGGAATGATTCAGCGTTCCTTACGGTAGTACTTCCGGTCAGGTTTTCCGTTGAATGTCCGTCGAATCTGGTCGGTCTGCTCATAGGTGAGCGGCACCTTGTAGGTCTCCAGGTACTTATTGATGAACATAGCCATCTTCTTGCGGTCGAGTGTCGCGCCCTCCTTCAACACGACGATGAGTTTGAGCGACGAGCCGGATATGGGATGCGGTGCCTCCACACAGATGCAGTCCTCCACTTCCGGCATTTCCATCGCCACGTCCTCCACTTCCAACGGAGCCACCTTCAACCCGCCTACGTTGATGACGTCATCCTCCCGTCCCATGAGATGCAGCATGCCCTGCTCGTCGATCCTTCCGAGGTCGGATGTGTAGAGTTCACCGTCGCGCAGTATGGTGTCGGTGAGTTGCTGGTCGTCGGCATAACCTGTCATCAGCGTCCGTCCGCTGCAGACGATGAGTCCGTCGTCGCTGATGCGTATGCCCGCATTCTTCATCGTCCGTCCGAGACATCCGGGAAGACATTGGCCGTCGTTGTAGTTATAGGTGGCGATGATGCCGGTCTCCGTGGATGCATAGGTGTTGAACAGGCGTGTACGGGGCAGGAGTTCACAGAGCGCCTTCATGTCGGAATGCATCAAGTGCGCGGCACCTGACTCGATGAAGTCAATCTTATCGGCCAGCGGCTTCAGCCTTTTCTTTGCGAGCATCAGAAGCATACGCACGTTGGCAGGCACAAGGAACGTGGCCATCTTGTCCGACGGATATTCCATGGCACGGAAGAAAGCGTCGAAATCCCGCATGCCTTCCACGATGATGAGAGTGGCACCCTGCATCACGACAGGATAGACTTTTGATAGCGACCCGATGTGGTTGAGCGGTCCGCAGACGACAAACACCGTCTGGCGTGTATATCCATGAGCGTCGACCAGGTTTTCGGCATCTGCCATGATGGTGTCGTGGCTGATCATCACCCCCTTCGACTGCCCGGTGGTGCCGGTTGTGAAGAGGATGTCGGCCACTCCGTCCGGCATCGGCTTTCCCTCATATTGCTGACGTATGGACTCAAATCGCTCCTGAGGGATGTTGTGGTCGAGCGGCATGGCCACCGCCCCAGCGATGTGCACGGCGAAATAGTCGATGAGGAAACCGATGGTCTGGGATGTTCTCATCACCACGACGCTGCCCGGTTTCACCCCCTGCTGGCGGAGGAGGTCTGCCTGTGCTTTCACCTGCTGCCACAAGTGGGCATAGTCCACGTATTCGTTGTCACAGATAATGGCTGCCTTCTCTGGCATGAGTTCCGCATGTTGCTTGATGTAGTTTTCAATCATTGTTTTTAAATGGGAGTAAAAATGGGAGTAGAAAGGGGAGTAAAAATGGACGATTGTTTGAGAATGGCTGTTCTTTATTGTGGCAGTTTGGATTTCACCATCTCTGTTATGCTATCCAGATTTCTCAGGTTTTTCGGTGTGGCGTCCTCGGCCTCCAGCTCGATGTTGTAGTTTGCGGAGAGGGTCATCAGGATGGTCGTCACGCCGAGCGAGTCGAGTTCAGCAAAGAGAAAGTCGGAGTCGAGGTCGACCAGTGGCAGCACCTCCTCCAGCAATGTCCGGATTTCTTCTTTCAGTTCTGTCATCATTATAGATTTTTGTTCAGTTTATGACAATGGGATTGAATCTACTGTATTGTTCTGCCTGCTGTCCGTCGGGATGCAGGAGATATACCCTCAGGTCCTGCGCGCTAAGGCATCTGTCGGCCTCATCATCCGTCAGTTGAGCCGCAGTGAGGTTGGCCGCTGCTCCTTCGGCGGCATACTTCGCAACGAGGGTCTTGCCGGAGTCCGCTTCAAGGGCAGTCACGCTCGTCTGGGGATGCCTGAGCGCGAGAAGCAACGCGAACTCCCCATAGCCGCTGTTGATTACGACGGCATGCTTTTCGGGACAAGGCTCTGCCACCCACCTTTCGTAGCAGCCGTGACGCCGCATGTTGCGCCTCACGTCCGACGTGATGTCCGTCCCTTTATATCTGTAGCGGTCGGCCACCAACTGCCGGCACCTGGCTGCGTCGTCAGGCTCTTCTTTCCTCCGTATTCTTCGCCACAACAGGCTGAGCGACAATGGGCGCAGACGGTAGTCCTCTCCTTTCTTCACCATCCACCGGAAGATGAGCGGGGGAAAGAGGTAGGCCGTCAGCACGACGGAGAACATACCGAGAATCGTGAGCTGTGCCAGCGAGCGCAATGCCGGGTGTTTGGCGATGATGAGCGTGCCGATTCCGATGAACATAATGAGCGCCGAGAGGATGATGCTCGACTTGTAGGATTCCAGCATCTTGCGCCTGTAGGCATACTCGTACTGACAGCCCTCGGTCATGAAGATGGTGTAGTCGTCGCCTTGTCCGAAGATGAAGGTGGCGAGAATGACGTTCACCACGTTGAACTGAATTCCCGTCAGCGCCATGAATCCCAGGATCCACACCCAGCTGACAGCCATGGGCAGGAAGGAGAGCATGGCAAGTTCAAGGCTTCCGAACGAGAACCAGAGGAACAGGAAGACGATGAGACCGCAAGCCCACCCGATATAATTGAAGTTGTCGGAGAGGTTGGTTGCGATAGTAGAGTTCAGCCGTTGTGCGTCGAAAGCGATAAAACCGTCGTCTGCCGCCGCCTCCATCCTTTCTTCCAGTGCCTGTGCCTTCCCGGAAGAGGCCTGCATCACGTCGATCACTCGGAAGTCGTGGTTCGCGCTGTCGACAATCACGTTTGACTTGAACAGGTTCTCCCGAAGAAACGCCAGTTGCTGATGGTCAGACTCATCCCAAGAGCGGCCGAGCAGACGGAAGAAGTCCTCGAAGGCTCCTTCGGCGAAGCCCTCATTCCGTGCGGCCTCACTCACCTCACGTTTCAGTTGTTCGCCATGCCGGCCGACGAACTGGCGCCAGCGGTCCATACGGCGGTCCAGCTCCTGGCTGGTGGCCAGGACACCATGACAGCTGTTCGTCTCCCTGATGTCGGGGTCGCCGGCAAACAGCTTGTTAATCTTGTTGCTTTTCTCCAGCGCCTGGTCGAGAGAGGATCCTGTCGAGACGGCATAGACCGTCTGTATGCTGTCCGGCTGGCTGACGATGGCGCTGAGTGCGTCCATGTCAGCCCGCTGCTCGTCGGTCATGTAGTTGATATGGTTGAGGTTGGCGTCGAAGCGGGTGTGAAAGCTGAAGAACAGCAGCACCACCGTCATCAGGCTCACGACTATGGCAATCCACGGACGGCTTTCCAGAGAGAATCCGCCTATGCGTGCAAGCCAGCCTCGCTCTTCTTTTTTTTCCTCCACCTTCGTCAGATGTGGCAGGAGCAGCAAGACGAACAGGATGGTGCCGACAAGGAGCAATGCGGCGAAAAGGCCGAGGTCTTTGAGCGCGACGGACTTGAGCGGGACGAGCGCAAGAAAAGCTCCCACGGTGGTGACATTGCCCACGAGCAGAGGTGCGACAATATCTTTCAGCGCCCCTTTGCGGTCGGGATTGTGGCTCAGATGCGCGACGAGATGGAGCGGATAGTTCACCGCTATACCGATGATAAGCGACGATATGCCGATGACGATGAGAGACACATGATGATGCACGACGGAGATGACGCCCATGGCAAAGAGCCACCCCCACCCCACTGCCAGCGCAATCAGCATGATGTTACGTATGCTGCGTATGGTTCGCAGCAGAAGCAGCATGATAAGAACGAGGGCGAGTGCGACCGCAATCAGGCTGTCGTGCCTGATCTGGTTAGCATTGTCCACGGCAATGGCAGGGCCGCCGGTGATACGGACAGAAGTCTGGGGACAGTCTGCCATGGTCTGCGCGGCCGTCTGCTTCAGCATTTCCAGCAGGCGTCCGTTCTGGGCTGTCTCACTGGAGCCGAACGGGGATTCCACCATCAGCAGCGCCTGCCTCATGTCGGGGGTGAAGACACAGCCGTCGTACAACTCGTAATTGAGGCTGGAGCCACGTCGTTGCAGACGCTCCACCGCAGACTGGAACAGTCGTGCCGGGTCCTTGCTGATGCCTGTGGCTACGAGATTGGAGAGGGGGAGCATGAGTTGCTGCCTGTCCTCCGCCAGCATCGAGGCGACATAGCCAGGCCGGCTGAGGCGTGCTTCGATGCTGTCGTAATCCGCTTCTGTGAGCAGCAGCGGTATGACGGCGTAGACCGAGTCGGTGAGTTCTGCCAGATGGTCGAGGTCCACCGTGGCCGTCGCCTCGTGTGCGATTCTGTCGCTGTCGTTCTCGGCCAGCAACTCCTCAAAGCAGCTGACAGCGTCCACCAGCATGTCGGCGTCGGCCGATGCCGTGTCGGCAGCGCCCACCAACACAAACAGTCGGTCGGCCCCGGCGATGCGCCGATAGGTGTCCGTCGCCGTCTGGTAGTCACCGTCCACAGGCAGGAAGTCAGAGATGTCTTCCTTGTAGGTCTGGCGTGAGAGCATCAGTGCCAGCACTGCGGTAAGAGCCACAAAACAACTGATTCCCACAGTTTTGTGGGCTCTCAAGAAGTCATATATGCGAAGAATCAGTTTCGGCATGCTCAGCGGTTGTCAACAGGGTTGGCATAGATGGAAAGGAAGATGTCGCGCAGACGTTCTATGTCGCAGGTCTGCTCGTATTGGTCGAGCCGCGCCAGACGTCTGACGAACGTCTTTTTCTGTTCAGGCGTATAGCGGTCGTGGTAGCGGTTGTTGCCATATAGCAAGTCATGTGCGATGAAATGATTCGGGAAGAGCCGGTAGGCATGGTTGATGCGGCTGTCGATGAGCCGTGCCACAGACTGGTGGTATTCGTTGTTGGTCTGGTGTTCGAACCGCGCCAGTTCCGAAAGTTCTATCGGTTTGCATATCTGGAAGTGGACGCGGCCTTTATACTGCAAGATGCCCGTCAGGATGCTGTTCAGGTCCTCGCCCGGCTTCTTCGTGTATTTATGGTTCTGCGACTCATAGAGTTCGAGCGCCTTGAGGATGTCGCAGGACTCCCACTCGTAGCTGACGGCCACTGGCACGATATTCAGCTGAGCCATGGCGTTCACTTTGTCGGTCGTGGCGCTCATGCCGAACATCTTGATGATGCCCTGGTCTGTGGCGTCGCGTCCGTCTTTCGTCCGGCCGTTGCGCTGGGCTATCCACACCGACTGCCCTTTCTCCGTGATGACATAGCGGATATATTCTGAGAGATGGAGCGAGCTTTCGTAAAATTCCTTGATGTTGCCGCCCGGCCGCTCCACGCGGAACATCTTGTTGGCCTTGCCGATGTCCACCACCACGGGGTTCATCATCAGGTTGGCCCCGAAAGTGATTTCGGTTGTGTCCATCCCGTTCTGCACGAAGAAATACTGCAGGAGGCTGGCGTCGAGCATGATGTCGCGGTGGTTGGAGACGTAGAGATAGTGCTTGGCCGGGTCGATATGTTCCAGTCCGTGGCAGGTGAACTCCGAGATGCTCCGGCGTATGATCTGCTCGTTGGCCCGGCTCATCGTGTCGGTCTGGAGTTCGCGCGTTGTGGTAAAGCCCGCCACTCGTTGCCGCACAGCCTCCACAGGCTCGTCGGGATAGACGAAAGATGCCAGCAGGGGAAACACCTCACTTCTGGCGATACGCTGCATCGCCGCGGGGATTTCCTCTTCCTGGTAAGGGCGTATATCGTCGAATTTCGACTGGTTCATTTTTACGCTTTGCACTTTTGTTTAAAAATGCAAAGTTACGAAAAATAAATGAACTATGAAAAAAATGAATGAAGAATATAGGATAAAGGGCTTCACCAAGTAATTCCATTCCCATTGCAACCCACGCGTAGGAGGCGAAGTCTCCAGACTTTGCAAGTAGAAACGGATCTGATACGTAGAACCCAAAATTTCAGTGTCTTATACGCTATGGTATCTTCAATCCTGCTCATTACGAGCCTGCAGCCTTTCTGCTTCCGACGCCTGGAGACGTCGGCTCCTATACGACATACTTATACGCTATGGTATCTTCAATCCGGCTCACTACAAACCTGCAGCCTTT
>CAMOTI010000052.1 GCA_946625675.1 uncultured Prevotellaceae bacterium
CCTCGCCACCGCTAAGATGGTGCAGAAGGGTGAGGCTGTTGGAGTCATCGCAGCGCAAGCCATCGGAGAGCCTGGTACTCAGCTTACACTTCGTACCTTCCACGCCGGCGGTGTCGCTGGTAACGCAACTGCCAACGCACAGATTCAGGCAAAGCACCACAGCCGACTCGAATTTGAGGAACTGCGTACCATCGACGCGCCTACTGAGGATGGAAAGGCACGTCAGGTCGTTGTGGGACGTCTGGCAGAACTCAGATTCGTGGACGTAAATACCGGCATCGTCATGTCAACAGTCAACGTGCCTTATGGTGCCGACCTCTTCTTCAAGGAGGGCGACATCGTGGAGAAGGACGACATCATCGCTCAGTGGGACCCGTTCAATGCAGTCATCGTATCAGAATTCAACGGTAAGGCTGAGTTCAGCGGTGTGACTGAAGGTGTGACATACCGAGTTGAGAAGGATGAGACTACCGGATTGGAGGAATACATTGTCACTGAGTCACACAACAAAGCCGTCGTTCCGGAATGTCATATCCTCGACGAGAACGGTGAGGTACTGAGAACATACAACTTCCCTATCGGAGGACATATCACCGTGGAAAACGGATCGAACATCAAGGCGGGCGACATTCTCGTGAAGATGCCACGCGCATCAAGAGCGGCGGGCGACATCACCGGTGGTCTGCCACGTGTCACCGAGCTCTTCGAGGCTCGCAACCCGTCCAACCCGGCCGTGGTGGCTGAAATCGACGGACAGATCAGCATGGGACCCGTCAGACGCGGTAACCGTGAGATCATTCTCACTTCCAAGGTGGGAGACGTCAGAAAATATCTTGTTCCCCTGTCAAAGGTGATACTGGTTCAGGAAAACGACTACGTACGTGCCGGAACTCCACTTTCCGACGGTGCCATCACGCCGGCAGACATCCTCGCCATCAAAGGTCCGACTGCCGTACAGGAATACATCGTCAACGAGGTACAGGACGTTTACCGTCTGCAGGGTGTGACCATCAACGACAAGCACTTCGAAATCATCGTTCGTCAGATGATGCGTAAGGTGCAGATCAACGATCCGGGCGACACTCGATTCCTTGAGGACGGTATCGTCGACAAGCATGAGTTTGCTGAGGAGAACGACCGCATCTGGGGCAAGAAAGTCGTGGTAGACGCTGGCGACTCCGAGACACTGAAAAAAGGTCAGATTGTGACTGCACGCAAGCTGCGCGACGAAAACTCATCGCTCAAGCGCCGCGACATGAAGCAGGTGCAGGTGCGCGATGCCGTTCCTGCAACAGCTACGCAGATTCTCCAGGGTATCACACGTGCCGCACTCGGTGCTTCCAGCTTCATGTCAGCAGCATCATTCCAGGAGACTACGAAGGTGCTCAACGAGGCTGCCATCAGTGGAAAGAAAGACCTCTTGGAGGGCATGAAGGAGAACGTCATTTGCGGTCACCTTATCCCTGCCGGTACTGGTCTGCGCGAGTTCGAGAAAATCGTGGTCGGATCAAAGGAAGAAGCCTACGAGCGCAACCTCTCCAGCTTCGACCCCACAAACGCATTCGCATCATTCAACGCAACATTCTAAGCATATCATAGCTATCAAAAAAACGGGACTTGAAGTTGTTCAAGTCCCGTTTTTTTTCCCAATCGCCCACCCCATCGAGCCTAGCTACTTATACCCCACACCCCTGTAGATACGCCCCGTGGGGCGTCTAAAGCCGAAACCCCGCCACACTGGTGCCCCCACGATGTCACCGGCATCCTATCCGGAAACAGACCACGGCGCACCCTGACCGATGTAGGATGCGCCGTGCGAAGTTACGACAAAAACGAAACAGTCATGCCATTAATCCCCCTGCTCCCCTCCCGCGGGAGGGGAAGACAGTCATCCAGTCAGATATGGGGATTCCGCTTTTCATTGTTTCTTTTCAGCATTCATGTCGATGATAAACAGTCCGCATGGTAAATTTCAAACTTTACTGTCCTGCGATGATATTGATGATCGCCACGATGTCGGAGATATCAACCTTCTTGTCCTCGTTCACGTCGGCATAGCGGTAGGTGGCAGTACCGGCTATCTGGTTGATCACTGCCACGATGTCGCTGATGTCCACTTTCTTGTCCTCGTTCACGTCGCCCTTCAGATGACCACCTTCGCTCTGGTCTACGATTTTGACGGTGTTGGAATCAAAAGGATAGATCACGGCATAGGCATCACCAACCTCGCCGTCATACTTGGATTGCCGCGTCAGGAAAGGTTCGTTGCCGTTCGACGGCTCAAGAGCGTAAATGCCATACTGCTGACAGTACTGATTGTCGAGCTTGGTCAGTGCAATCTGGCCGCCCGTTTCCTCGAGGGCAAGAGCACTTGGATAGAGCTTGTTGTCCGCCACCTTGAGGTCCCTAGTGTTCGTGGTCGACAGGTCGATTATGGCTCCCGGCGTAGCCTCGATCAAGTAGCCCTGGGTGTTATCCACACCACACTTGCCGGAGGCCGTTATCTTCGTCTTGACGATCTTGTCCGACTGCGAGGAAGGAGTTAGCGCGTACACCTTACCGCCCTGCTTGTACACATTGGCCAGCGACACGGTGTAGTTTGTAGCAACCTTGCCTTTGCTGTCGAAGAGCTTAGGGAACGAGGCAGTCGTCCATTTATGCGACGGGTTCAGGAACGGCTGCAGACGGCTTGAGTAATTCGGAGAAGTGCTGATGTCGAATCCAGTGTAGGTCCGGTAATAGTAGGGGAAACGTCTGTGGTCCACATAGCACACGAAGTTGTCATTCATCCAGTCGAATATCGGATAATCCTTGTCCACAGTGAAGTTAGGATGGTATTTCACATAGAGTTTGTCAAGCGACTTGCAGCTGCTGAAAGCATAAGCGCCGATACCCGTCAGGTTCTCTCCTGGAAGAACCACAGACCCACTCAGGCCGGAGCCATTGAAGGCGAAACGACCGATTGTCTTGAGGCTTTGGCAGTTAGAGTCCTGGAAGGGGAAGGACTTGAGGGCGGCGGTGCCTGAGAAGGCGTACATAGGTATGTCGTAAAGCGGGCAGCTCACTTTCACATCTGAAAGGAGCGTGCAGTTCAAGAACGCGTAGTCGTCCAACGTACGGGCATTGTAGTCCACGCCGTAGAGTGCGTCTGTCACCTTGCCGCCGATATTCACCGACTTGATAGCTCCTGATAGTGTCGGAATATACACATACTTACAAGTACGCTTCTTAGCATCCGTGACGGTCAGATAGACCGTGCTGGTGCCGTTATCGGCATAGAAGTCGAATGCTCCGATATGCACCTTGTGTCGGCTGAAGAGGTTGTCGTTCTTCCACTTGTCGTTGGGCGATATCATTTCCGTTCCTCCTGTCCATACCGCCTCGCTGGCTGGTATATACACATCCATGTTGGAAGGCATGCTGGTGTCAAATATCGTATAAGTAGAATATTCATAGGACCCATTTCCGTCGGCTGCACCCAGCTTGTCGTACGGTACATTCAGGACGAGCGTCTTCAGCTTCGTTGCACTTCGCAGCTCATTACCACTGAAGCGCTTTACAGACGACGGAACAAGCAGCGTCTCGACAGCTGATTCACCGAAAGCACTGCCTGCGATGATCTGGACACCGTATGGGAGAATAACGTTCTTCACCTTAGTTTTGCTGAAACAACTATATGGCACACACTCCAAGCCCGACGGAAGCTTCACGTTCGTAAGGTTAGTGCAGCCATAGAACTGGAAGCCGTCGCGTGGTTTGTCCGGAGCCCCCCACGACGAGTACATGGACATGGAGCTTTGGTACCCATCCGAACCTGAATACCATTTATAGTCAAAATACCCGTCAAACACTCTCACGGAGTTGGGGACATTGATGGTTGTGACCGTTGTGTTATTAATAAACGCCGCATTGCCAAGACGGGTGACAGTGTAGTTCTCTCCTCTTGTAGACACACTAGCCGGTATGTTGATGGTTGTTCCGGTAGGCCTGAGGAAATTGCCGTTGGACTTGCCTGGCACGACGGTGGCCTCATACTTTGACTTGTCCAGGTTAAAGCAGAAGGGGGTGTAGCTGTCGGTATAGATGAGAAGGTCGAAAGCTCCGTATTCCTTCTTACCATCGACGTAATACTTGTACTTTTCATAATCAGAATCATCCTTATCCATCTCACTCAAGGTGTAGTGTGTTTTCACAGGATAATAGAACGTACCGCTGAAATATTTGTTGCTGCCTATATAAAACACATTCTTGGAAGGCAGAACTCCATATTCTTTGTTCAGACCGATGTATTTCAAGCTGCTGCAGCCAAAAATCGGTTGAAGTCCAAAATAGATGACCGAACTTGGGATGTTCAAGCTGATGAGTGAGGAGTTTTGGAATGCATAACTCCCGATTCTTGTTATGCCGTAAGGCACGTACATATACCACACTCGCTTGTTGCCGTAGAGGGCATAATCACCAATCGCTGTCACAGAATTAGGCAGGCCATTGTGGTCAATCGACACATTTTTGGAGTACGTGGGCACTGACACCAGTTTTGTCTGACCCTTGTCGAACAGCATCGTGTTGTACGAAGAATACTTCAGGTTGTCGGACGACACCTCATATTCTTGAAGGCTGAGGCAGTTAGCAAAAGCCAAGGGGTTGATGTAGTCAACACTATTATATATATAAACCTTCATCACAGACGTTTTCTCAAAGGCGTAGTCACCTGAGATGGTGAGCTTGTCTGTTGTGCCATACCCACCCAAGCTCAAAGTCCCGGAAGATCCGCTGAGGCTTGAGCAGCCGCTGAACGCATAATTACCGATGGAGCCATAATACAAATTTAATGTTGACAGCGACGTGCAGTTTTGGAAAGCTCCATTCCCCACATGCGCATCAAGAAGTTTTGCTGTGGTCAGCTTGGTGCATCCAAAAAATGCAGAATCACCAATGGTAATGTATTCTCGTTTGTTGTTATTATATCTACCGTTATAATAGCTCAGATCCACTTTGGTGACTCCACTGTTGATATTGACGTTGTTGTAGAACGCTTTCGGAGCGATTGAGGTTACCTCAATCCTGTTCGGCCATGGGCTAAAGGTGCTATAGGTTTCACTATATTCGTCGATGACCACGTCATCTGTTTTCTCGTCTGTCCCCACCAAGGCCATCTCTCCTACGGCGGTAGTGGTTGGCAGCTTGGTCACACAATAACAGAGTCCGTTTCTGGCAAAGCGCACATCATTCGCATATTGCGGCGCAATTTGGAACTTGAAACTTTTCAGATCAGTTTGCTTGCAGAGGGTTTCCGTATCCCTAGTTGGCACATTGAAGAAAATGTTGGTGTTGCTGTAGTCGAAGGCAGCAGTACCCAAAGCAGGAACATGACCCAACCATGCACCACTGATAATCAAGCTTTTATGCAATCCATAAAATGCATAGTTACCAATTGAATTGAGCGAGTTAGGCAGATACAAGTTCTTTAAGTTGCTACAGCCATAAAAGCAATACCCTCCAATTTTCTCTACTCCAGTAAGAATTTGCACAGTGACGAGACTTTTGTTATTTTCAAAGGATTCCCATTCGATTTCCTTAACATGGTATTTCGTCCCATTGTAAATTGTGAAACCGTCAATAAAAAGTTGTGAAGCTGTGGAACTTGAGGCATACCC
This sequence comes from uncultured Prevotellaceae bacterium, assembly GCA_946625675.1. Classification (GTDB taxonomy): domain Bacteria; phylum Bacteroidota; class Bacteroidia; order Bacteroidales; family Bacteroidaceae; genus UBA3839. The sequence continues at coordinate 5,658 of CAMOTI010000052.1, forward strand.
GTCGCACCTCACAGGTATAAGACCGGTGGCATCAGGACTTGAAGAGAGGATGGTATACTTCAGTCCTCCCACTTCGAAGGCTCCCGCACATAAGCTGGAAACCATCAGCATTAAAAGTAAAAATAATTTTTTCATAATCATCTATGTTTAAATTGGTTTGTGAATTGAAATATAAGCAAGTTTTAAGATTATTAGTTTTTAGAGCATGCCAAAAATTCAATAGGTTTATTCAAACATCCGGTTTGTAGTGAGAAAAGAGGATGTGGCTCTATTTTTTGGGAGGGAACTCCTTGGAGAGATGGAGCAGCAAAACGGTGTTCAAGGCGGTGCGCCCGTCAAGGGGCTGCTGTCCGAAACAAAACGAAAGCAGCCGCAAGTACGCGGCTGGGCGCACGAGCGGCTGCATATAGCATGGAGAATAGGACTGTCGTCCTAATCGCTTGATTTTTAGAAGGATTGTGTGTGTTTACACAATCATTTGGACTGGCCAAATAATTATGTATAAAAATCGTTAATTTTTTATATAATCCACACAAAATCATACATTTCGCTTTGTTTTCCGCTTCCCCAATAGTTTATTGGGAAACCGACATATTGGTCACTTATGATACAAAATTAACAAAAAATTATATAAATGCAAAAGAGATATTGCAATTTTATGACATAAACATAAATAAATTTACGATTTGACCCGTTTTATGCCTTTTTTCGAATAATACAATGACTTATTAGAACAAACAAATCCCTATGGCAAAAAACATACAGATTTGACAGATTTGAATAAATTTGTTGGATTCTGCCCGACAGGGCACTCCTTAAGATCACTCGCTGAACAGCAACGTCTACCTATCATGGCATGAACAAGTCATCGATTGTGACCTGATACTGCACATCGGCTGAATATTGGTTGGGGGAGATGCCAAATGTTGTGATCCAGGTCGGAAGAAGACCGCATCCCGTTTTCGATTGCATGGCGAAGGCTTCCATCCTGTTTTTCATCTTCAGGTCTTCTTCCTTATCAATCACAAAAAGACCTTTTGAATATTTTACTTCACAAAAATTGATAAGACTATCTGCACGTTCAATTATCATATCAGCCTGTTCATGACCATTCTGCTTATTTCTCCATCCATAATATTCAACCGCAATACGATCCAATCCCAGCGCATGGCGAATCTGACGGATATGGGCCATGCAGACATGCTCAAATGCCAGCCCAAACCAGGAATTGATTGTCGGCGTATTGATGTGTTGCTGCCAATAATCATCTGTCGTGGTTTTTTTCGAAAAATTGAGATGGAAAAGCGTAAAGAAATCAACTAGCTGATAATACGAATCCGTTTTTTTCAGCTTTCCATTCTCTTTTATATTATATTGGCGGATGATGTCACACGAAGTGAGATTTTCAAGACAGGTTGTCAATGTGCCACTGGATTTGACGTGCAAAGCATCCACCAACTCTTTTCTACTCATACCTTTCTTTGCTTTAAACAAGGTTTCCACAATCTTCATATAAGGTTCTGGTGACATAAAAATAGAAGCATACAGCCGTCGGTATTCATCAGAAAGCTCGGCATTTTTTGTAAAAAAGATTCTGTCGATGTTTTGGGGAAGGCTTTGCTTTTTGCTGAGCAGACTTAAATAAAACGGAATTCCACCAAGAATCATGTATGTCTGGACAATCAGGAGTCTTGGCCATTTAATACCTCCAGCCAAGAGGTACTGCTCTGTTTCATAAAGCGTGAACTGGCTGAGATAAATGCTGTGCGTGAGTCGGTTGTGTAATCCTGCGTGGTTGTTGATGATGTTATCTATCATCCAGGAAGTGGATGAACCACAGACTATGAGGATCAGACGATTCTGCAATACGGCCCACGAATTCCAAAAGTAGCCAAGGGCTCTAATGAACCCCGACTTGCGGGTGTCGAAACATGGAAGCTCATCTATATATATCACTATTTTATCTTTATACTTTTGTTTTTCTATGGTAGTTTCCAACACATCAAAAGCCTCCATCCAAGTTCTGGGCATAGACCCCTCATATCCGATCTTACGAAGGGCTGACGTAAAGGCATACATCTCTTCTACTTTCGTTCCGCCAATGACACCTGTGACAGAGAATGTGAAATCATTATTGAAAAACTGCTGGATAAGATAGGTTTTCCCCACCCTTCTTCTTCCGTACACAGCAACGAACTCAGCCTTGTCAGACTCCATAACATCCTGCAGCAACTGAATTTCTTTCTGCCTTCCAATAAAATTCTTGTCAATCATTTTAATAAACAATTTTAATTCGGCACAAAGATAGTAAATATTTTTCGATTCAACCCCAAAACAAACAAAAAAATCACATTTTGGGGATAAATCAACTTATTCAACCCCAAAACAAACAAATAATTCACGTTTTGGGGATAAATCAACTTATTCATCCCCAAAACAAACAAATAATTCATATTTTGGGGACAAATCAACTTATTCATCCCCAAAACAAACAAATAATTCATATTTTGGGGGCATATCAACTTATCCATCCCCAAAACAAACAAAAAAAATCATATTTTGGGGACAAATCAACTTATTCATCCCCAAAACAAACAAATAATTCACATTTTGGCTACCCCACCTGTAGTAGCGGCGGTTTCCGACCGCTGGAGCATCCACGCCCCTGACTCGTACCCAACCCATCCACACTGGGGTTGTGGACGTCCTCGTCCGCACAAAAGACCGGCGAAGCACGGTCAGCTCAACCACTCTCCCGACTCGTCCCCACCTGTAGTAGCGGCGGTTTCCGACCGCTGGAGCACCCACGCTTCTGGTTCCCACCGAGCCCACCCACCAGAGTAACTACACTTTTCACTTAAACTTCCTCACCATTTTCCGACAGTGCACAGAAAGGGCTTACAAAGGTGATTCTCTTTGTAAGCCCTGACTGAGTACGCAATTATTTCGTCTTCACGAATGAATCTGACGCCTATCTTGCGCTCACATACTTGTGCAATGTGGCACGAACGGCACCCTTTCCTGCATAGAGCTCCTTCACCATGCCTTCGATCTGCTCTCCGAGTCCTGCCTCGTAGAGGTCGAGTCCGAACACGTCCTTACGTGAATAGAGCGCTTTCAAACAGCTGTAATCCTGGTCGGCTTTTCCAACCTCGAGCGGAGCCACGATGGCCTGCAGCTCTTCAAGCAGCGGGTCGGGCGACGGGGAGAACGGCTCTCCCTTGTCGTCGATTCCCTTCAGATAGCGGGCGTATCCGGCAAGGGTGAGCGGGATAAGCTGAAGGTTGCTCATGTCCAGACCGCGCGCGATGTACTTCTTGATGGTCTCACCAAACCGGATAGGCAGCTTCTGGCTGGTATCCATCGCGATACGCTGGGGCGCATCCGGCATGAACGGATTCGGGAGGCGGCGGTTGATAACCGCTCCGATGAACTCGTAAGGATTGAGCACACCCGGGTCAGTCACTACCGGCATCGCTTCCATATACCCGATCTTCTGGATGAAGGCACGGATGTCATCATCCGCCATCTCCGCGCTGATAAGCGTGTAGCCCAGCATGCAGCCGTAGATCGACATGGCCGTGTGGAGCGGATTCAGGCACGTCGTCACCTTCATCGTCTCAACCTTGTCCACGGTCTCGCGAGTGGTGTAGAGCGCACCGCCCAGGTCGAGCGGAGGACGCCCGTTCGTGTAGTTGTCCTCGATCACCAGATACTGAACCTCCTCGGCGTTGACAAACGGGGCGGTGAAAGTGTGCTTCTCCGTCTCGATGTAGTTGTTGTCCTCAAATCCGTCGGCTGCAAGAAGCTCCTGCACCTTCTGATGAGGACGGGGCGTGATCTTGTCAATCATCGACCAGGGGAACGTGATTTTCTGCTCGTCCTTGAGGTAGTCGACGAACGCAGCAGGAACCAGCCCGTCGGCAACCCACTTCTCTGCGTATGCGAACACGCCTGCCTTCACCTTGTCACCGTTGTGCGAGCAGTTGTCCATGCTCTGAACGGTGAGTGGCAGTGCGCCGGCGTTGAACCGTTCGAGCAGCAGCGCCGCCACCTTGCCCATCGCCAGCACAGGAGTGAGCCCACGCTCCAAGTCGGCAGGTGCCACGCTGTAACCCTTCTCGGTGATGGTGAACGAGATCATCTGAAGCGACGGATTGCGGAAGATCTCCACAAGACGCTTCCAGTCGTCGAACTGATAATCGGCCTTGAGGGCCTCTGTCACGGAGGCGATCACCTTCTTCTCGATTGTGCCCGACGACTGCAGGCTGACGAGCAGCGAGAGGTTGTTGTAGGGCGCATAGGCCTTGTCTATCACCTCGAAGTCGAAAGTCTCTGCCACGATGACACCTCGGTCGTACTTGCCCGTGTTGAGCGCGTCGTTGAGGATAGCGGCGGGGAAGGCCCTGAAGATGTTTCCTCCTCCGAAATGAACCCATGTGGGTTCGTCGTGCGTCTTCTGCGCTACTTTCTGTATGTCAAACTTAGGGAGCTCATACCCTTTCTGCTCCCATTCGGCAGGATTGAAACTGCCGCTGTATATGTCTTTGAGTTGCATTGTTTTTTTAGTTGTTAGTTTTTGCTGTTATTTTTAGAAAGTCTAGAATATCTAGAAAGTCTAGAATATCTAGAAAGTCTAGAATATCTAGAAAGTCTAGAATATCTAGAACATCTAGAGCATCTAGAGAGAAAAAAAATCCTAATCAAAGAATCCAGGCTGCTTGTATTCGATTCCCAGTTCGCGGTCCACGGTGGCGAGGATTCCCTGCACCTGTCCGAGGGCGAACATACGTCCGAGGAACGAGTATCCGGCGTTGTAGCCCTTGTCCTCGTCGCCCAGCATCGTCATGCCGTGGTCCACACGCATGGGCAGCTGAGGGTTCTCTTTCTCGAAGATGCGCGACAGCTCGATGATGTCGGCCCGGCCGCCGAGGTGGCTCGCCTCAGTGAAGTCGCCGTTGGGGAAGATATGGCATGAGCGAAGATGTACGAAATGAGTGCGGGGAGCAAACTTACGAGCCATCTCCACTACGTTGTTGTAGGCGCCGGCACTGAGCGAACCTGCGCAGAACGTGAGGCCGTTGTGCTTGTTGGGCACCGCGTTGAGGAACCACTCGATGTCCTCCTCTGTGCGTACGATTCGCGGAAGGCCGAGAATCTCGATTGGAGGGTCGTCGGGATGCACGCACATGTTCATGTCGCACTCCTCGCACACCGGCATGATGGCCTCGAGGAAATACTTCATATTCTCGCGCAGCTTAGCCTTGTCGATGCCTTTGTACAGGTCGAGGAAGTCGCGGAACTTCTGTATGGGCGCCTCGTCGTCCTCTTTGAAGTTGCCCGACACGAAGCCCTGCGTCTTAATCACGATGTTCTCCACGAGCTGGTGGTCTTTCTCAGGAGTCATCGTCTTGGCCAGCTCGTCGGCCTCGGCCAGGACATTGCGTCCCTCGCCCACTCCCTCAGGGAAGCGGAACTGAGCCCAGTCCTCGCGTGCCCCTTCGCGCTTGAGGATATAGATGTCGAAATAGGCGAACTCGGCATAGTTGAAATAGAGGTTCGACGCGCCGTTGGGATTGTCGTGAAGCAGGTCGGTGCGGGCCCAGTCAAGCACAGGCATGAAGTTGTAGCAGATGGTGTGGATTCCCTCTGCTGAGAGGTTACGAAGGCTCTGCTTGTAAATCTCTATCTGCTCATCGCGGTCGGGACCGCCGTATTTGATGGTCTCTGTCACTGGGAGGCTCTCCACAACGCTCCAACGCATACCGTAGCTCTCGATATACTCGCGCAGGTCGCGGATCTGCTCGCGGGTCCACAGTTGTCCGAGCGGAACGTCATGCAGTGCGGTGACAATACCTTCAACTCCGATTTGCTTCAGCATGGCAAGCGTGATCTTGTCCTTCTTGCCAAACCATCTCCAGGTTCTTTCCATGTGTATAAGTTAGTTTAAATAGTTAATGAATATTCGATGTCGAAGAATTCGGGAAAAAACGGCCGTTTTTCTCCGAAAACTTATTGCTATTGCAAAATTAGGAATAAAATCCTAAAGAAGAAAATCTATTTCCCGTTTTATTCCGCTTTTGAAACGTGTTTATAAGAATTCGTTACGATTTTCATGGTGCAAAGGTACGGTTTTTCAGATATTGCAGTGTTTTTCTTTTGTCCAAAAAGATGGATTATCGTTCGTTTTTAAGGATAGAAGGTTCAACGACTATAGATACTATAGATACTATAGAGGCTATAGAAACTATAGAGGCTATAAAAAAAGCCTTCCACGTATGGAAGCCTTCCTGCTTCATTTAGTCCGCCTGGCGATGACGTAGATGATGATAGGTGCTCCGATGAAGGGCGTGACAGCATTGAGGGGAATGACCCCGTTGTCGCCGGGAAGCATGCAGATGGCGTTGGCCAGCAATGCGATGGCGGCGCCTGCCAGCATGGTAGCCGGCAGCAGCTTCTGATGGTTTTCGGTTCCGAGGAGCATCCTGGCGATATGAGGAACGGCAAGCCCGATGAACGCGACCGGTCCGCAGAAGGCTGTGGTAATGGCAGCCAGCAGGCTCGTGACGAGCAGCAGCATATGCCGCACCCGCTTGATGTTGAATCCGAGATTGGCGGCGTAGTCGTCGCCCAGCAGCAGCGCGTTGAGCGGCTTGACCATCAGGACTGCCGCCAGCAACCCCATACCGCTCACGATCATGAAGACGGGAAGCCGCTGCAGAGAGACACCCCCGAAATTACCCATCCCCCACACCATATACGACTGGACGCCCTCCTCTGTGGCGAAGAAATTGAGCAGCGAGATGGCTGACGAAGCAACGTACCCGATCATGATGCCGACGATGAGCAGCATGACATTGTCCTTGACGACAAATGAGAACAAGAGTATGATGGCCATAACCAGCATCGCACCTGTGAACGCAGCCACAAGGACCGCCATGAATCCGGTGATGGAGAAGGAGGAGGTCGTGATGCTGCCGCCCCAGAGCAGCATGACCAGCGCCACACCCACAGACGCACCGCTGTTGATTCCGAAAATCGAGGGACCCGCCAGTGGATTTCGGAAAGCTGTCTGCAACATCAGTCCGCTCACTGCCAACGACGACCCACAGAGCATGGCTGTGACCGCCTGCGGCAGCCGGCTCTGCATGACGATATAGTCCCAAGTAGGATGACCGCTGTCGTTGCCCCACAAGATGGAGAAGACGTCACCAATGGGAATGTCGACGGCTCCTGTCAGCAGATTCACCACAAAAAGGAGTATGATGGAGACAGGAAGAATGATGTAAAGTACGTTATTAGTTCGGCGCATAAATAGCTATTTTAAAAATCCAGAGCATCTAGAACATCTAGAATATCTAGAAAATCTAGAATGTCTCCACCGCCCTTCAGGCTGGCATCCACCTCTCTCAGCCTTGCCCTCGCTCCTGGTGTTGTGTGGATACCATCCGCATGGCTCCTTCAACTTTAAACTAAAGACCCCCTTCTATCTCACCGGCTTGAAATAGACCGGCTGTGGAAGATTCTTCACTTCAGGATGCGTGATGGCCACGATATCCCGCAAGAGCAAGGCGGGATTGAACGGTGTCTCCTCATAAAAGGACGACGTGGCGGTGTTGCACCCGTAAGCCCGTCGCTCACGAAATGCCTTGAACTGGTTGTATCCCGGGTTTTCGCTGAGCAGCTCCTCGTAGGAGATGTCATGCGGGCTGTTGTAGCGGAAGAGCCAGACGTCGGCTGCCGACGCCTTGTCGAGCACGCTCTCGAAAGGAAGAGAGAGAGAACCGCTGTCGTCGTTGGAACTCCATGGATAGACGGTGGCGGCATCGGTGATGAGCCGGCCGACCGTGCTGTGGCCGCCTGGAACATACCACACACCTCCCACCATCTTGTCCATCAGAACCGTGAGGCGTGAGCCGTCTGCTTCGGCCGTCTTCTTCAGGGAGAGATATTCGGTCTCCACTTCGTGGAAGAGGCTGTCGGCACTTTGCTCAGCTCCGAAGAGCAGTCCGTAGAACTTCATCCACTCTGCTCTTCCCAGTGGCGAGCTCTCCATATAGTCCGCAGTCTCGATGATGGGCACACCGAGATGCTCGAGCTGTCCGTAGCCTCCACGGTTCTGGAAAGGGGAAAGGAATATGGCGTCGGGATTGAGGTCGATGATGGTCTCCACTGTCGGGCTGAGTCCGCTTCCGCAGTCGGAGATCTTACCGCTCTTCAGCCTTTCGAGCACCCAGGGAATATGGATGTACTGGGGTTCGCAAATGCCAGCGATCGACTCACCTTTTCCCAACCGGATCACGAGCCCGCAATGCACGCTGGTGGAGACCACCGCCTTGCGCAGCGGAGTCCGGACAAGCGTACCCTCGGGCAAGTTAGAAGGGACGTCGCTCTCCGACGGTACGAGGATGTAGCTATGCAGCGTCTTACCGCTGTTCCATGGGTCGGCAAGCGTCACATGGGTGAAACCCGCATGACGCACCACCTTCAGACGGCTGGCATAGCTCATCGTAAGCGTGTCGCCCTCCTCCCTGCCCTGATTGCCTCCCGGGCAACCACAGGCAGAGAGCAGTGCGACACAAACCAATGACATAAGGAGATGCTTCATCCTTTTCAGTTTTCTTTTTGGGTTATTCAAGATTTCGTGTGGTAATCACTTTTATCATTATCCGCTGTCTTCACATTTATCCCGACAGGACATCGGCTGGGGTTGTGGACGTCCCCGTCCGCACAAAAGACCGGCGAAGCACGGTCAAACAACCACACACAATCTTCTTAACACAAAATCCCTCATTTTCATTCCGGTCTATCCGGAAAAAACATCAATTAAAGAACACGATCTTCTTTGCGTTCACACCTGTCGACTCAAACATGCTGACATACTCCATCTTCTCGTTGAACACGTATATCTTGCTGTTGTTCGTGTAGTCGGAGGTCACGATGTAGAGATAGTCGTTGTAGGGGTTGAAATCCATCGCATAGACGCTGGTTGTGGCCAGTTCTTCGGGAGCGTTCTTGAGATAGCTGCCCTCGGTGTACTTGGACTTCTCCACGTCGTAAGTGGCGAAGTAGTTGGTGGTCTCGTGAGTGTTCCAGTCGGTCACGCTGTTGATGGTGTAGATAACGTCGTCGTTCTCTGCCCAGCTAGAGGCGTTGCCAATCTGGGTAAACTCGCCCGTGGTCGTGTTCACCTCACCCCAAGGATAGTCGTAATAGTCACCGTATCCCTGAACGAAAATGCGGTCCTCAACCTCCAGGATGCGGTCCATGTTGCTCATAGGAGTGAAAAAATGTGCCTCCTTGAACTCCTTCAGGCTGATTTTGGCCAGACGGTTGTCGGCTGTGTAAGCCTCGTCGGTGGAGCTCGTGCAGTAGAGATAGCCGCCTTCCTCAACCAGTCGCTCAGGACGGTTGCCCACCGTCACCTTGCCTACATAAGAGAGGTCGGACTTCTTGAACTTGGCCACGCAGTTGCCATAACATGACACATACAGGTAGTCGCCCTCCACCACTCCGTAGCGGGGACCGCCAAGGGAAGCAAGCTCTCCCTGGCTCAGGTCAATGCGTGTCAGTTCCTTGCAGTTCTTGTCCAGTTTGGCGATATAGGCTGATCCCCAAACGATGAGATACAGGTTGTTGCCGTCCTTCACAAGGTCCTGACCCACATCACCCACGGCCTGCTGGTTCTGTGTCTTATAGACACACTCACCGCCGAAGGTAGTATTGTTCAGCCAGTAAAGGCCGGTGATTGCCGCGTTGTTCTGGTGCCACGCGCCCTCATTCAGGATGTAAGCCCTTTTGGACTGGGGGTCGTTACTTGACGAGTTCTCGTCATCATCATCACTACAGCTGGTGAATCCAGCCGACAATGCCAGCACTGCGAGTGCGGCAAAAAAGAATTGTTTCATGTTCATAATAACTACAGTTTCTAGTTTATAGTTTTTATTGTTTTCTGTTTATAGTTTTTTACTGTAGGGACTTACTTTATGTATGTCCGTTATGGGGTGAAAATACCCGTCGCCCGTATGGACGTACTTTATAAAACCGACAAATCAATATTTTCTGATTAAAATTTTCATTTAATTTTCTGACAATTTTCTTTCTTAAAAATATTCATGATCATTCGTGGACATTCGTGTTATAATAAAAACATCCGCAACAAAATCACTTAGCCCCCCGTCACCTGAGTAACTACTCTTTTCACGTAAAAAAACGTCCGCATGGCTCTTTAAACTTTAAACTTTAAACTTTAAACTAAAATTCTAAAGCGTAACCCGTGCCGTCAATTCAGCCGACCGTCCGGGCATGGGATAGAACTTGATGATTTCATACTGAGCGTCGGTGAGGTTGCGTACTGAGCCGATGAGGTCGAGTCTCCATCTGCTGAACTGGAACGACCGGCTGAGCGTGAGCGTATGCTCCCAGTAGGCATCAATCTTGTAGGTGTCGGTGTTTTGAGCGCTGCTCCACCTTTCCCCCTGCATCACGATGCTGTAGCCCACGTTCACCCAAGGATTGTTGAGCGAAAGGGAGATGTTGCCGCTGTGGCGCGGGGTGTATGGCAGCTGCTTCCGGTAGGAAGCCGACTTTCTCTGACGGTCGACAGCTTTCTGGTAGCTGTAGCCCAATGTGAGGACCGCTGCCACCCGTTTCGTCACTTCGGCCTCTCCCGCCATCGTGATGTCGATGCCGTTGATGACCGTCTTCCCGAAATTCGACATCTTCCAAACGTAGGTCGAAGGGAAAGCGACGATTTTGTCAGTCACGTTGTTATGGAAAAGGTCGGCTGTGAAGCTGAGGTAGCGGGTCCAGGTGAGTGGACGTCCGGTCCAGGTTATCCCAACATTGTACTCCTTCGCTTTCTCCGGTCTGAGTCCCGTGTTACCGATACGTCGGTAGTAGAGGTCGTTGAACGTAGGCATCCTGAACGTGCCTTTCGCCATGGCCCTCAGGCGAAGCCCGTCGGCTCCCGGCACCTGCCAGCTGACGGAGAGGAAGGGAGAAAGGCGGTGTTTGTCGGAGGGCTGGCTTCCATGAGCCACCCGCTCATGCGCGTATGTGCCGACCAATCCGCCGTCGAGGCTGAGTCGCGTAGGGGTCCAGTGGGCTGTAAGAGCCGTGACCGACGTGGTTCGAACGGGATTGGACGGTCCGTCGTTGGAAGCCACATGCACGTTGTTGCGCAGCGTGTTGACCGAGATGTCCTGAGCCAGCGCCACCGAGAAATTGTCGGCTGGAAGCCATCCCAAAGTCACGTTCCCATAATATTCATCCTGACGGTTGACGTCCCGCATCTTTCCGCTCACGTAGTTCGGACCGTAGTCCTCATACTGATTCCAGGAGTGGGTGAATTTCAGGCGTGCGGCCAGCTTCCATTCGCGGCCCATCTGCCGGTTGTAGGAAGTCTGGGCGAAGAAGTCCTCGTCCCACAGCCGCTCGCGTGCCGTTCGGTTGTAGTAGACCACGCTGCCAGGCAGCCCCCTTTCTGAGTAAAACCAATACAGCTTGGTGTCAAGGGCGCTTCCGTCGGAGAACGTATGGAAGAGATTGGCCTCTCCTTTCCAGGAGTTGATGTCGCTGTTATGCCGCTTCTCGTCGGTTCGGTTTTTCCCGTTCACCAGCTCGTAAGGGTATGCGCCGTCAGCCCGCATGTACGTGCCGTCGAGCGCAAGCACGGTTCGTCCGCCCAATTTCTGCCAATACCTGAAGGAGGGACTGAGCAGACCGAAGGAGCCGGCACGAAGCTGGGCTTTCAGACGGTAACCGCGACCTTCTCCAAACGTAGGCCGCTCAGTGCGGACCGACAGGATTCCGGCGCTGGCATAATGCCGGGCTGTCTGCATGAGGCTCTCCTCGTTGCCCACGGCCATCGTCACGCTCTCGACGTTGTCGAGCGAGAAGCGGCCGATATCGATCTGGCCGGCCTGCGTGTTGCTGATGGTCAGACCGTCATAACTCACTGCCGTATGCTGTGCGCCGAGATTGCGTACACTGACCGTCTTCATGCCGCCGATGCCACCGTAGTCACGCACGTTGGAGCCGGCAAAGCGTTTTACAACCTCGCTGAGTTCATTCAGGCCCAGGCGGTCGATCTCCTCACGCGTCATCGTCTGTATGGGCTTGGAAGACGCCACGTTTGAGGCTACACGCGACGCAGTCACCTCCACCTGACGAATCCGACGAAGGGAGTCGTCGGGAGTTCCGTCGGCTGATTGCGCCCAGGCATGCCACGAGGCTGAGCAGCAAAGCAATGTACAGAGAAAAACAAAAATTCGTAAACGCATCATTATTAATGACCTATCCTCGAGGCCGTTAATTAAACATAGGCAATGGCAGGTCTTCTGACTTCGCCGACCGCCCTCGAACGTCTTCCCAGAGTGATTTCGTCATGAACTCCAGTGACCATCTGTTCGCGCGGAGATGTTCGGCATACAGCAGCGGGACTGTCCAGGAATCTCACCTGGTTCCCTTTTCATCACATCGTGTGAACCAATTGCGACTGCAAAGTTACGAAAAAAATTGCTAATAAGAAAGCAATGGGTCAGAAAGTTGAGTACATACACAAAAAAGTGGACACACTTCACAGTATGTCCACTCAATTGAAAATCATTATTTTTATAGCAAAGACTGCCGTCTCTGCTTCGAGTGATGTTTTAAAAAACTTTCCTCACCCATCGCCCGTAGGGACTTACTTTATGTATGTCCGCCTAGTAGAGACGCCCCGCGGGGCGTCTTCTAACTAAATCCGTCGCCTGTAGGGTTTCTGTCCCCCGATAACGGGGGAACCGAAGGGGGTGTAAAAACCATTGGTCTGATCAGAAATTACCGATAAGGGCCTCCACCTTGGCTTTTGTCTCGTCGGTCTTCTGCTCGTCGTTCTTAGCCGTGACGATGCCGGCATCCTCCACGCTCCAGTAGTTGCAGATGTCTTTGTACTCTGCGATGGCGCCGGTATATACTCCTGGTGAGTAAGACGACATGAGCAGCGCCATCTTCTTCACGTTAGCTGGCTTGTTCACGCTGTACATTCTCTGAATGGGGGCCTGAATCTGTGCGCAGAGCGTGAAGTAGTAGATTGGTGCCGCAAGGACGAGTACCTCGGCCTCTGCCATCAGCGGATACAGTTCCTGCATGTCGTCTTTCTGGATGCAGGCGCCATTGCCTTTCCCATGGCAGTACTCACAGGCCAGACATCCGGCTATCTTCTTTTTCGACACATCGACAAGTGTCACCTCATGTCCTGCTGCCTCGGCTGCTGCCTTACATACGTTTGCCATCCATGCGGTATTCCCTTTCGCACGGGGCGATGCTTGAAGAATCAATACTTTCATAACCAATTTGTTGTTTTTGTTCAGTTTTATGTTTCTTTACTCAATGATGCAAAGTTACAACAAATTTTCATAAAACCAAAATTTGACACCAAAGAATTCAGCAGGAGCCCAATCGGATTCGGCGACGGCGTTAGCAGACGTCTCCAAACACCCACAGACCCACAACCGCCGTACGCCCTGTAGAGACGCCCCGTGGGGCGTCTAAAACCGAAACCGTAACAAACCCATCCATTTAGCCTTGCAGCCCTCCAGTGTGGCAGAGCCTCACTCATCCCCACCCACGCTCCTGGTGTCGGGGGGCCATTGCGTTTCCGTCTGCACTAACCCCTCAACCTCCAGGCTGGCATCCACCTCCTTCATCCCCACCAATGTCCCCGGTGTTGAGTGAATACCGTCCGCATGCCTCTTTCTACTTTCAACTAACTACACTTTTCACTTAACGGCGCAATTCTTAATGATTCCTAAAAATTATGCAGAATAAGGATTTTTTTCGTAACTTTGCAAAAATTATACATTTAAACTTTTTCATGATACGAACGTTTCATGCAAAAACACCGGCCACCAGCTGGATTCTGTTGGTGGTGTTGGCTATGGTCGCAGGCTATGCCGCTTGGAGAAAGGAGGCCGTGATGCTGGCAGTGGCATTAGTGGTGGTCACCATCATCATCGACCGCATCATACACACGGAATATTCGATTGACAACGGAACACTGACCATCAGAAATGGACGCTTCGCCAAAACACGCTCCATCGACATCCGAGAAATCCAGCGAATAGACCAGGCCAGCGGAATGAGAATCGGCGGCAAGACCGTCGGAACCTTCCTCATCCTCATTCTCACAGAAGGCCGCGAGCTGACGGTATGCCCTAAAGACGAGACGGACTTTATCAATCAAATACACAAACAACGACATAGAAATGAAAATGAATAAGACCTTTGCCGCCTTCATATTCCTCATGGCCGGCATTGCTTCACCAATCCAATCTCAGGTGAACAACGACATTCAGGTTAACAACGAGAATTACAACATAGAGAACGAAATCAACATCACTCCCGAAACAACACCCGAGGCAGAGCCGAACGCAACACCTGAGAGCGCGGGACGCGCTTTCAGGGAAATCGCCAATCCCAGCTCTTGGGAATACAAACTGCGAAACCGGCTCACACCTCTCATCACAGAGGCTAAACGAAGCAAATACTCCACAGGTATCTGCGTCTACGACCTGACAGGTGACTCCGTCCTCTTTGAGTTCAACTCCCAGAAGCTCATGCGGCCGGCGTCCAACCAGAAGCTGCTGACCAGCATCACCGCACTCGACCAACTGGGAAAGGACGGGGAATACAGCACGAGCGTATACGTGAAAGGACGCATCAGTCGGGACCAGGTCATGAAAATCAGCGAACGACGGATTCTGGACGAACATTTCAATGAGGAAGTTGGAGGGATGGTGACCAGCGAAATCGTACTTTACGACACGGCATACGTCTACAAGGAAGTGCTGCACGGCAACATCTACGTGAAAGGCACTTTCGACCCGCTTTTCACAACGGAAGACCTCAACGACCTATCGCTTGCGATCGGAAAGCTGCCGTTCGAGGAAATCGACGGAGAACTCATCGGAGACGTCAGCATGAAAGACTCTATCGTGTTCGGAAAAGGATGGTGCTGGGACGACATGCCGTCATACTACGTGCCATGGCTCTCACCACTGCTCTTCAACGAAGGCATACGACTGAAGCCCAAGTCAGACGTATATATGAAAAATCCTGACACCTATTTCCTCAGCAACCTCGTCAGCAGCCTGCGGGAGAAAGGAAAAGACATTCGCAACGACCAGGTCAGGCTCAGTTTCGTCCCCACAGACGCTGAGACTGGAAAACAAATATACAAGAAGACCCACACCGTGGAGGATGTGCTCAACCGGATGATGAAGAAGAGCAACAACCAGTTTGCCGAGTCGATGTTCTATCTGCTGGGCTACAACAACGGACAGGTGGGACACCCCACTACGGCCGACGACTGCGCAGAACGCATACGCGAAGTGATGCGAAAGGCCGACTGCAAGGACGTGGAGGAAACCACCATCGCCGACGGCAGCGGGCTCTCGCTCTACAACTACGTCACCCCGGAGAACGAAGTGCTCATGCTTCGATATGCATACAACAACAAGCACATATTCGACCCGCTGTACAAAAACCTGCCCATCGCAGGTGTCGACGGAACGATCAGCACACGCATGAAGAGCGGTGCAGCATACAAGAACGTCCACGCTAAGACTGGTACAGTGAAAGGGGTATCTACCCTCGCTGGATATATGCGGGCATCGAACGGAAACATGCTCGCGTTCGCCATCATGAACAACGGCGTCGCCACTTCCGCTCAGGGACGCAACTTCCAAGACCGCGTCTGCCAGGCATTGGCTAAATAAGTAGGCTGTTCAGTTTGATGTTCTGAAGCTCCTTCTGAAAACTGTAGGGACTTACTTTATGTATGTCCGCCTAGTAGAGACGCCCCGCGGGGCGTCTTCTAACTAAATCCATCACCCGTAGGAACTTACTTTATGTATGTCCGAAAAAGTTACAAACAACTGCATGAACGCCCACCATCTCTCACAAGCACAGATGGAGATTTACTACGCCTGTCAGTCCCATCCCGGCAATGTGGCATACAACCTGCCGCAAGTCTTTCCGTTGTCAAAATCCGTAGACACCGACAGGCTTGCAGCTGCACTCAGAACTATATGGGAGGAACGGTCAACGCTGCACACCAGAATCAGGACAGGGGAAGACGGAGCACCACGGCAATGGGCTGACACGGACACGGACCTGCCCCTGCGCATCATCAGCATGGAAGAGAAGGACGTCAGCCGGCACGTCACACAAGACTTCATACGCCCCTTCTGCCTCGAGGGAGAAGAGCCGCTCGTGCGGTTCGAAATCCTCATCACAGAAAAACACCACTATCTGCTTCTCGACATCCACCACATCATAGCCGACGGCTACACCATCTCCGAATGTATCGTCCATCACGACATCCCAGACGCTTACGAGGGGAAGGCGCTGCGCAGCGAGACACTCTCCCTCCACGACTTCGCTGACGAGGAGCATGGACATACGGGAGACGAAGACTATGAAAGAGACAAGGCGTTCTTCCTTTCACGTCTTCAAGCGTCCAGCTTCTCACGCCTCTCCACCCCCTGCGCCTTGCCCCTGGGCAAGCATCTGCAGGCTGTTGCTGACATCGAAGGCGGAGAGGTGGACACGTGGTGCTTGAAGAACCATGTGAGCCACAACATCCTTTTCTGCGCCGCTTTCGCGCTCGTTTTGTCACGGATGGGCAGAACGGGCTCTGCCGTCTTTGCCGCACTCAACCACGGACGGACGGATCGCAGGCTCAACAACTCCTACGGCATGTTCGTCAAGTCCATGCCCGTCCTGGCTGACTGCGAGGAGAACCAGACCGCAGAGGAACTGATGCTCAAGCTGAAATCATGGATGTTCAGCACTGCACGCCACCGGCATTATCCTTTCGCCCACCTGTGCCGTGAACTGCGGCAGACGCCGACTGCCACCTTCGCTTTCCAAGGAACCACCATCCAGGAATATCTGCAGCTGGAAGGTGAGACCGCCTATTCCAACCAGCCCATAGCGGGAGAGACGGTGAACGACCTCAGCTGCATCGTCTACCGCAAAGGCGACGTCTACGAAATACGGACGGAAGCCAGCGAGGCTCTCATCGGAAAGACGTTGCTCCTGTCCATTGCTAAGGCCACCGCCACAGCGACAGCAGAGATGATGCACGACAAGGAACGGACGCTGAAATCCATCCCTCTCCTCAGCAAAGAGGAAGCTGACGAGATGATACAACTGGGGAAGGGAGCTTCCCTGGACTACGACAACAGCCAGACATTTGTCAGCCTTTTTCTCAGCCAGGCAGAGCGTACTCCCGGACATATCGCAGTGAGCGACGGGCAGCGAGCGCTTACCTACAGCCAGCTGGCAGAAAAAAGTGCCTGCTTGGCTGAACAGCTCATACAGGACGGAGTGCAGCCGGGCGACAACGTCGTCGTCACCGCAGGACAGACCATCGAATTTCTTATTGCGGCCATAGCCGTGGAGCGATGTGGAGCAGCCTACGTGCCCGTCGACCCGTCGTGGCCACAAGCACGCATCAAAGAGACTGCCGAAGACTGCCATGCCCGGCAGGTATGCAACGGAGCGACAACGGCAACAGCCAAGAATCCCAAAATCAACCTCGCTCATCCCGTGCAAACCGCATATATCATCTACACGTCGGGAACAACGGGAAGGCCGAAGGGGGTGAAGATTTCCAACCGCTCGAAACTCGCTTTTATCCAGTCCATTGTCCACCTATGGAATCTCAACAGCGAATCCCGCATCTGCTGCCACTCATCCGTAGCCTTCGACGCGTCGGTGGAAGACCTCTACCCTGCCCTTACGGTCGGGGGCACAGTCTACATCATACCGGAAGAAATCCGACGTGACATACCTGAAATCCACCGGTTCATCTCAGAAAACAAAATCAATGGCGGATGCTTCACCACCCGCTTCGGGCTGATGCTGCTGCAACATGCTGATCCACACATGCGCTACATCTGCCTGGGCGGAGAGAAACTCACAGCCAACCCACAGACAGAGACTCCTGTCGTCAACACATACGGGCCGACTGAGTTCACTGTCGACGCCACATACCACTGGCTGCTGCCTGGACGGAATAACTCCGACATCCCCATCGGGCGGCCGTTGCCTAACCAGAGCGCACTCATCCTCGACTCCTGCGGACACATCCTCCCCAAAGGGGCTGTCGGCGAGCTTTGCCTGAAAGGGACTCAATGCTTCAGCGGATATCAAAACGAGAAGCCATTCGACAAAGACTATTATTCCACTGGCGACCTCTGCCGATGGAACGACGAAGGCGAGCTTGAATATATCGGACGGACCGACCGCCAACTGAAAATCCGTGGTTACAGGGTGGAGCCCGAAGAAGTGGAGGCGGCACTGGTTGCGACAGGACTGGCCACCCAAGCCTGCGTGGAAATGGCTGACGACAAACAGCAACTCATTGCATACTACAGCGACAACGCGCACGCTCTCCCAGCGGACGAGACAGAAATAAGAAGGCGGCTCTCACATCTCCTGCCGCCTTACATGATTCCTGCACGGTTCATCCGAATGAAACAGCTGCCGCTCTCTTCCACTGGCAAAATCGACAGGAGCGCATTGCCCAAGGCCGAAAACGCCAGGAGGGAATACCACCAGGCCACCACGGAAGCGGTGGAGAGATGGCGCAGACTGTTTGCCACGGTACTCAACCATCCAAATGTGGGCTGCGACGACAACTTCTTCGAGGTAGGAGGCACTTCCCTCCTCGCCATCTCATTGCAGATGGAGGCCGCGTCGGAAGGGATGGAGCTGCGCTACAACGACATCTTCGAGAATCCCACCCCCAGACTGCTCGCGGCACTCACGTCTGCAAGTTCCTGCCCTGCCACGATTGTGGCTGACGACATATCCAGCTATAACTACAGCCGTATTCACCAATACCTCGCCAACTGGCACACAACACCACAAAATGACATTAACCCTGCGTCAAGCAAGACGGTATTGCTGACCGGAGCCACCGGATTCCTGGGAATCCATATACTCCTGGAATGTCTGTCGACATGCCAATGCGACGTCGTTTGCCTGGTCAGAAGGAAGGACGGCAAAGGGGGTCGCAAACGTCTGGAGGAAGCTTTTTCAAGCTATTTCGGAAAAAACTCGCTCCGGCCGTTTGACCACCGCATTCACATCATAGAGCAAGACATACTGAGTCTCTCACCCGACGACCTCCCCTGCCCAGTCGGCACCATCATCCACTGCGCAGCCGACATCCGCCATCAGCATGAAGGCAAGGCGATTGAGCACACCAATATCGAAGGTACAAGACGAATGATGGCAATAGCAAAAAAGCAGCAGGCCCGTCTCGTCCATGTCTCCACCATAAGCGTGGGCGGAACTGGTGGGCTCGAACCGCTCACAGAGCGCAACCTCTACGTGGGACAGCAACTGCAAAATCCGTATGTCCGCAGCAAATTCCTCGCGGAACGGGACGTGCTGCAGGCGGCAGCCGAAGGCAAGATTCAAGCCACAGTACTGCGAATCGGGAATCTCTCTCCAAGAAGGAGCGACGGACGCTTCCGCCGCGACGGCCTCACAGGAATGGAAGGTGCGGTGGAAGGAATCCGGATGCTGGGATGCTACCCGCGGTCGCTTGCACAATTACCCTTCGACCAGTCCCCGGTAGACGAGACGGCCAGCGCCATTATTTGCCTCGTCAGCAACAACTGCCCGAACCATCTGCTCATGCCATTCTGCCCCCAACTGCACACCCTGCGCCAGATTTTCCGTGGAACCCCTGTCAAAGAAGTAGCCGACCAACTCTTCATGCAGCGGCTCCACACCGCCCTGGCCGACAACGCAAAGCACACACCCCTCATCCAGCTGCTCAATATCCACTCCCAAGCAGCAAACTCAACAAGCACCCCAACCCCCGTAAACAACCAACTGACAACCGACACGCTACACACACTCAACTTCAGTTGGAAAATCTGAAGTGAAATTATAAGTGAAATTATATAATAAATAGCGTACAGCGCATAGTGCACAGCGCACAGCGCATTTTCTCTGTTGAACTGCCCTCGGGACGCTTCCAAATTCCCACTGCCCCTCACAAACCCCACCCCCTGTAGAGACGCCCCGTGGGGCGTCTAAAAACCGAAACCCCACCGAACCCATCCACACTGGGGTTGTGGACGTCCCCGTCCGCACATCCGACCGGCGAAGCACGGTCAAAAAAGTCATCCCCCGCACGTCACTGAGCCGAGCGAGGGATAACAATGGTTTGAAATAAAGCGACGAAACTACTTGTCGTCATAATGGCCATAGGCCGAGAGCACATGAACCCCGGTCTGCTTTGACCTAATTTAATCGGTGAAGAATTCATAGGAAATAAATCCCCGCAAGCCAAAGCCTGCGGGGATTTTTATAGAATGACTCAACTGTCATCAACGACGGGTGTCGTTCAGCTGAAGTTTGTTCGGCTGACGGCGGGTGGCCTTACGGGCTGATGCCTTGCGGGCCAAACGCTCGTAACGGCTGAACGGACGCATCAGCTGGCTCGACGCCTTGGCCTTACGTGCCTGAACATAGTTCACTTCGTTTTTCTCAGGAATCTCAACTTCAGGCTTGCCGGTATACGTACCAGTCACCTTGCCTCCGGCCTCTGTCACGAGATCCAACACGAAGGTCACGGTCTCACCGTCGCTCGTAGCCTTGATCGTTCCGCCGGTAATCATAGCCGACTTGCCGTAGCCGTAGTATTTCTCACCGGTTTTCGAATCAACCTGCTCAGAAATCTCGTCAACGTAAGTTCCGGTCCATGCCGGCTCACCCTGAGATTCTGTAACAGTTCCTGGCTGGAAGGTCCACTCCTCGAACTTGTTCAGTTCTGCGATTGAGAAGTCAGCGTTCAGCTGGTTCAGGTCGAGATCCTTGCTGTACTCTGTGAACAAGTCGATGGCCATCATATAGCCAGGTTTCAGGAACTCTTGCTTCTCCCAGTCATAATCAGCTGCGAAGATAGAGAGATAGTAGTTGCTGAGCTCACTCTTCGTGAAGTGATAGTAAGAGCCGGCGCACTCCGTCATCTCACCAAGGTTCACGTCGCCCTCAAGCACTTCGTAAAGCGGCTCTTCCTCCGTACGGTAGTCATCCACGGAGATTTTTCCAACATAAGTGCCCTGGATGTTGCCGTCGGCAATCTTGTTGCCGTCACCGTCCACATAGAACATATCGAGGTCGCAGGCGATGGTGAACTTGCCATTGCCGTTGTTTGTCACTTTCATCGTACCGCTTTCGATGAAGTCGGTGTAGGATTCGTCCTCGCCTTCATACTTCATCTCCACGAAAGAGAGGTAGAAACCGACATCTTCGTTGATAATCTTGAAGTTGTCGGTAAGCTCCAGGTTGGTCTTGTAGGTGCCGACAGGAAGAGTCAGGGTCTCTCCAGCTTCAGGCATCTTGCCGTTCACGGCCAGCGTGATCGCGAAGCCAGGAGATGTCAGATAACCAGCGTCGTCGATTGTACCGTTGTTGATCTCAACCATATACATACCGGTACCTGTTCCTACATAGTCGCCATAAAAGCCACACCAGAACTGGTCGGCCTCGAACTTCACGTCAAGGTCCTGGTCCTCGCCGCCTGGCTGCTCACCACCATGATTTCTTGGCTTCGGGTCATCATCGCTACATGCGACCATGCCCATGCCCACTACTGCCACAAAAAGCAGATAAAAGAATTTCTTCATGTCAAAATAAGGTTTTTAGATTACGTAATATTAATAGGTTATTTCTTATCGAACTCGCCTTGCTGAATGAGGTACTCACCAATCTGGACAGCATTCAGAGCCGCACCTTTCTTGATTTGGTCGCCCGACAGCCAGAATGTGATTCCGTTCTCGTTAGCCAGGTCCTTGCGGATTCGGCCCACATACACGTCGTCCTTGCCGGCGGTGAACAGAGGCATCGGATATTTCTGGTTCTTCGGGTCGTCAATCACGGTCACACCGGGAGCGGCGTCGATGGCTTTGCGTACCACGTCAACATCAAGTGGTTGCTCCGTCTCAACCCATACAGCCTCACTGTGGGCGCGCAGGGAAGAGATTCGCACGCACATGGCAGAACAGCTGGCATCTGTGTGCATGATCTTACGGGTCTCGTTGAACATCTTCATCTCCTCCTTCGTATACCCATTGTCCTGGAACACGTCTATCTGAGGAATCACATTGTAGGCCAGCTGGTAAGCGAACTTATTCACCGTCACAGGCTTGCCTTCTACCAGCTCCTTATACTGCTGCTGCAACTCTGCCATGGCAGATGCGCCGGCACCGCTCGCACTCTGGTAGCTGGCTACGTGAATACGCTTGATATGGCTCAGATTCTCAATTGGCTGAAGAACAACAACCATCATGATGGTCGTGCAGTTAGGGTTCGCGATGATGCCGCGCGGACGGACCAACGCATCCTTTGCATTGCACTCGGGCACGACCAATGGCACATCGTCGTCCATACGGAACGCGCTGGAGTTGTCTATCATCACCGTGCCAAACTTTGTGATATCCTCAGCAAATTCCTTGGAAGTTCCGGCACCAGCCGAAGTGAACGCAATGTCAACGCCTTTGAAGTCGTCGCCATGCTTCAGAAGCTGAACCTCATATTCCTTTCCGCGGAAGGTGTATTTTCTTCCGGCACTACGGGTGGAACCGAACAGCACCAGTTCGTCAATCGGGAAATTTCTCTCATCCAATACGCGCAAGAACTCCTGCCCTACAGCACCGCTTGCGCCAACAATCGCTACTTTCATAAAAAATTTTTAATACTTATTTGTATGTGAAAAGTGAAGTGGCGATGACTCGTCAAACACGATCTTCACCTCTTAAAAATGAAATATTTTGCAAAATTATGAATTTTTATTCAGTTTTCCCTACTTTTGATTGCAAAATATTACTAAAAATTCCAATATTATGGTATTTTTGTAAGAAAAAGCGCATTTTTATTTTGTTTTATGACAGTTCATTCGTAACTTTGGCTACGCCGAAGTCACTTTCGCTCGAAAAGGACAATTAAAAACTGCGTTTTTATTTTGCATTTTGCTCGCTTATTCGTAACTTTGGCTGCGCCGAAGTTACTTCCGCTCGAAAATGAAAAATTAAAAACTGCGTTTTTATTTTGCATTTTGCTCGCTTATTCGTAACTTTGCATACGGATGTGACGAACGCATCCTGCCCAAACCTGTCAACATGGACTCCATCACTCAATACATACAGCTGCCAATACAAAATCCAACGCTTGTTTTTTTCATCGTATTGGCCATCATTCTGTTTGCCCCCATTGTGTTCTCAAAACTGAGAATTCCGCATATCGTGGGCATGATCATAGCCGGCGCCATCATTGGCGAGCATGGCTTCAACATCTTGGAACGTGATGACAGTTTCAGGCTTTTTGGACAGGTGGGTATATACTACATCATGTTCCTCGCTGGACTGGAGATGAACCTGGGTGGCCTCAAGGAAAACCGAAGAAGCGGTATCACATTCGGACTGCTCACTGCTTTGATTCCATTTATTTTAGGATACGCTTCTGGGTATTACCTGCTGCATTACACCCACATGGCGTCTTTACTGCTGGCTTGCATATTCGCATCCCACACGTTGGTGGCATATCCCATTGTTGCACGATATGGCGTGTCACGGAGTCAGAGTGTCCAGACTGCCGTCGTTGGCACGATGATTGCCTTGTTGTTCGCCCTGGTTGTACTCGCTGGCATATCCGGCATTTTCAACGGGGAGGGAGGTATGCGGTTCTGGATGCTTTTCGTACTGAAATTCGCACTCTTCATCACTTTTCTCTTCTTTATTCTGCCTATATGCGTGCGAGCGTTCTTTAAGAAATTCGCAGACCCGGTTCTGCAGTTCTCATTCGTACTCGCAGCCATGATGCTTTGTGCGGTCGTAGCCGACCTGTGCGGGCTGGAGGGTATCTTGGGAGCTTTCCTTTCGGGGCTGGTGTTCAACCGCTACGTCCCCCACAGCGGACCACTGATGAACCGCGTGGAGTTCGTGGGCAATGCCATATTCATCCCCTTCTTCCTCATCGGAGTGGGCATGCTTGTCAACATCAAGCCACTCTTTGAAAGCACCGAGCCGGTATTCGTCGTGCTGGTGATGGTGGTGGCTGGAACATTGTCGAAATGGATAGCAGCTTACTGCAGTCGCAAGATTCTGAAACTCAAGAGCCATGACGGACTCATGCTCTTCGGGCTGAGCGAGGCGCACGCAGCCGGAGCTCTGGCTATGGTGATGGTGGGCAACAGCCTTATCAGCACCGACGGAACGCCTCTGATGAGCAGTGCTGTGCTCGACGGAGTCGTGGTGATGATTCTCTTGTCATGCATCATCAGCTCCATCGCAACAGAGCAGGCCGCAAAGCAACTGAAAATCTCGGAGGGGAGCAAAGCCTCAGAACAACAAAAGAAAGGAGACGACGAGAAGATTCTGATACCGATAAACGAGTTGGAAGACATATCCAACCTTGTAGGAATTGGAATCATGATGCGCAACGAACATCTCAACCGAGGCTTGATATGCCTCAATATCGTGAACGACGAGGCCGACATCAGCGAAGGAATGCAGCACAGCAAGGAATGTCTCGACAAGGCAAAGCGAATCTGCGACGGATCAAACGTGAAAGTGCAGCTGCAAAGCCGAATTGCGGTGGACTATGCCAGCGCCACGACCCATGCATTCAGGGAGAACGACGCATCTGAGATTCTTATCGGGCTCCACCGCAAGCGTACCCCAAACGACACACTGCTTGGTGATTTCACAAAGCGGCTGACGAATATGACGAGAAGGCAGATTATTGCGGCTCACTTCTCCATTCCTCACAACACAATCCGACGTATTGTCGTGGCCATGCCCGAAAAAGCTGAGTTTGAAAGCGGATTCACACGATGGCTGGAACGAATAGCACGGATAGTTGACGATGTGGGCTGTGAACTTTTCTTCTTCGGACTTCCCGGAGCACTCAACAGCGCAAAAAACTACCTCGACAAGTCGCACAAAGTCCTCAGAACTAAATTCACACCATTCCACATGAAGGAAGGCTTGGAACAACTGAAAGACGTTGTGAACGACGACCACCTGCTTGTCATTGTCAGCGCAAGGCATGGCACGATCAGCTACCAGTCGAACATCACAAAAATCAACGAGGCTATCAAGAAGCATTTCAGCCAGACCAGCATCATGATTATATTCCCCGACCAAAAAGAGGAAAACGAAGACAGTCCGGACAAGCGTACTTTCGCTGACCCACACGACCAGGACAACTACCACTCTTCAGCCATCACCAACTGGCTGTCAAAATGGGTTGCAAAAATCGGATAAGTAGAGACGCGCCGCGGCGCGTATTCCAACCACCCCTCTTCCCCACACCCCTTCATTAAACTCTAAACCCTCAACTCTAAACTCTCAACTCTAAA
This sequence comes from uncultured Prevotellaceae bacterium, assembly GCA_946625675.1. Classification (GTDB taxonomy): domain Bacteria; phylum Bacteroidota; class Bacteroidia; order Bacteroidales; family Bacteroidaceae; genus UBA3839. Next base: position 31,090 of record CAMOTI010000052.1, read on the forward strand.
CTCTCAACTAAAAAAAATGATCTCTCTCAGCAACATAACGAAAAGCTTCGGCTCACTGCAAGTACTGAAAGGCATCTCCCTTCACATTGACAAGGGGGAGATTGTCAGCATCGTGGGCCCTTCGGGAGCAGGAAAGACCACCTTGCTCCAGATTATGGGCACACTGGACAAACCTGACACCGGCAGCGTGGTCATCAACGGGACAGACGTGACGAAGATGAAAGACCGGGAACTCTCACGTTTCCGTAATCTGCATCTCGGATTCGTTTTCCAGTTCCACCAATTACTGCCGGAGTTCACAGCACTTGAGAATGTGATGATTCCTGCGATGATAGCGCGTAAGGCTAAGAAAGAATATGAGCCACGCGCCAAAGAGCTGCTCGACTTGCTGGGATTGTCCGACCGCATGACCCACAAGCCGAACGAGCTGTCGGGCGGAGAGAAGCAGAGGGTTGCCGTGGCCAGGGCATTGATCAACAACCCCGACGTGATTCTGGCAGATGAGCCATCGGGCAGCCTCGACTCGGCGAACAAATCTGAACTCCATCAGCTTTTCTTCGACTTGAGAAAGCAATTCAACCAGACTTTCGTCATCGTGACACACGACGAGTCGCTCGCGGCAACCACAGACCGGACTATCAACCTCAAGGACGGACTCATCATATAATAATTTAAAAAGTCTAAAAAACATAGAGCATCTAGAACTTCTAGAATATCTAGAGCATCTGGAAAATCTAGAAAAAACTAAAAAAAAGGAAACTTTATGATACGATTAGGCAAACATAACATCATGGAGGTAGTGCGCGAAGTGGACTTCGGCATGTATCTCGACGCTGGCGAGGTGGGCGAGGTGCTCATCCCACGCAAATACATACCAGAAGGGACAAAAGTGGGCGACAGCCTGCGTGTTTTTCTCCATCTCGACAGCGAGGAGCGTCTGGTGGCAACAACCGAGGAGCCAAAAGTGGAAGTGAACGAGTTTGCCTATCTTGAAGTGAAGTGGGTGAACGAATACGGCGCATTCCTCGACTGGGGGCTGACGAAAGACCTCTTCTGTCCGTTCAAGGAGCAGAAGATGCGGATGGTGCAAGGCAGGAAATACCTGATTTTCTGCTATATCGACCCCGTAACCTACCGCATAGTGGCATCAGCCAAAGTGGACAAGTTCCTGTCGGACGAGATGCCGCCATACAGTTCAGGAGAAGAAGTCGACATCCTCATACATCAGAAATCCGACCTGGGCATGAAAGCCATCGTCGACGGTAAATACAGGGGACTGATCTTCGACAACGAGATATTCCAGCCTCTTCACACCGGCGACAAATTGAAAGCCTACGTGAAACAGGTGAGACCGGACGGGAAGATCGATCTGAAGCTCCAACGATATTTCGGAAAAAAACGCATCACGACGTTCAGCGACCAGCTGCTGCAGTATCTGAAGGCTTGCAAGGACGGATTCTGCCCGCTCCATGACAAGTCGGACGCCGAGGATATCTACTCCACGTTCGGCGTCAGCAAGAAGACGTTCAAGCGTGGCGTGGGCGACCTCTACAAGCATCAGTTCATCACGCTACTGCCCGACGGTATACAACTCACGCCAAAGGGAGCGGCTGAAGGAGCCGAAGACTGAACCTTTGAACTTTATGCTTGGACTTTATGCCTCACCGTCTGTTCCACATGAAAGCCATCCATGGCTGACTATCGTCTTGTCTTCTCGGTTTCTTGTCTTCTCGTCTTCATCAAAACAAGACAACTTATTTTTTTACTGTCACTTTAGCCGTGCGGATGGTTGTACCCCATAAACCTGCCGTGTAATAGAACAATGAAAAAAGGATTGACATATCTGTTTTTGATTCTGCTCAGCATCGTAATAGCGGGATGTGGAGCACCCCATTCTCCTTCAGAGGGGGAGGGGGCTGACACCCTTGCCGCAGACAGCCCGGTGGCCCCCGTGGCTAAGATCGACTCTGTCTACATCAGCCAGCTGACGAACGACCAGATTGACAGCCTTGAGTTCAGGCTCACCCACCACTACACCATCAACGACAACTTCAAGGTGCTGGCCGACTCCATCAAGCTCGTGCCGCGAGAGGACGAGCAAAGCGACACAACTTATGTGTTTCGCAACGAGATGCTGGCCATCGTGAAAGTGAAGCGGAATTTCGTATCGGCTGAGGACTCTCTGGAGCTCTCGCAGGCCGACGTGAACCTGATGAAGTCGATGGAAGAGGCCAATCAGCAGGTGGACCAGTCATCTCCTCCTCCATCCGACCTTGTGGCGGCTCAAGCCAAGGACTCAACGCTCTCGATTCCCGCAGACACAGTATGGGTGAAGGTGGCAACCGAACATAAGACCATGGGATGGATAACCGAAAGCACGCTGCTCAAGCATACGGTGCCCAACGACAGCATCTCGGAGCTGCTGCGTTCGCTCACCAACACACGACTGCTGTGGATGGGAGGCCTGCTGCTGCTCGGTATTCTGGGCGTGTACATCCACAGATGGTACAACAAGAAAAACATACGCATGGTGAAAATCAACGAGATGGACTCGCTCTACCCGTTCCTCTTCATCATGCTCATCGCCATGTTGGCCTGCCTGTATTCCAGCATACAGAATTTCGCACCGGAATACTGGCAAGAGTATTATTTCCACCCTACCCTCAACCCCTTCCTGCTGCCACCGGTTATGGCCATCCTCGTCATTCTGGTTTGGCTCATCATCATCGTGTTCATCGCACTCCTTATGGAGACCTACAACCACTTCTCGTTTGCAAGAGGTGTGGCGTATTTCCTCGAAATCATGGGAGCGTCCATGTTCGTATACCTGTTCATATCATGGACTACTCGCATCTATATCGGCTACATGCTGTTCATCATCCTCACATGGTTCCTCTGGGTGCTCTACAACGGCTACGTGAAATACAAATACCAATGTCCCAAATGCGGGGAGAAAGTTCGCAGCAAAGGCAAATGCCCCAAATGCGGTGCGATTTTGGAGTAAAAGCTGTTTGCTATTTACGATTTACTATTTACTTGATTATTCCACTATTTCGGCTATTTGCTTGCACAACAAGCATCTTAGTGTTTTCAGGAATCCTGATTTGCTACCAAGGAAGCCGGAATCTCCAGTTGTCGACAAGTGGGACTGAGAGTGGCGAATGCTGCTCGATATAAGTCCGTAGATAATGTCGGATGTCGAAAGGGGTGTAAGCGACAACGCGCGCAGGAAGTTCATCCGCTGGTATGCCGGCTCCGAGCGTAAGCATCTGACCCCCTCCGTTGGCACGGTGCGCGATGGTGGCTACAGTATATTCCTCGTCAAGGCGGAACGGCCGCCCGTCAGAGAATCGGAAAATGGTGATTTTGTTGCCTTCCGGCTGCGTGGGGTCCACCTCATAGTCGATTCCGGCAGCCGTGTCGAAACAGAAGAAAAGATTTCGGAATTGAGGCTTTCCGGTCTGTTCGTCCATGTATGTGTTGAGCAAGGGTTGGGACGGAGAGGAAACGGTGTTGGTCCAGAGTGCATAACTTCGCTCAAGAACGCCTTTGATTTCATGTCCCGTCAGTCGGATGGTGTAGAGTCTGTCCTCAAACCAATAGACGGTGAAAAGGTCGGCAACGGTGAGTCCTCCCTCCTCCACGACCTGGTCCATGGAATAGGGAGAGCAGAGGCTGACGTCAGCATGGCTGACTTCGAGTTGAAGACTGTGGATGAGCGACATATAGCGGGATGGGCCATAAAAGGCATGAGAGATGTCGAGCCTCGTGAGGAGTCTTCCGATTGGTGTTGTGGTATATTCGTCTACCAATCGGAACGGGCCGTCAAATTGCTGTCTGAATACATCGACATACGGGTTCTGAAGGTTTCGAATATCATGAATCTGCCCTTCAACATGAATTTCGCCGTTGTCTCCCTGCGTGACAACAGCCTCGGCGATGTGGTAACCATAACATCCGGCATTCAGGCAGACCACTGGCTTACCGTCAGGATTGACTACTGTCTTAAGCCGGCTGAAATGGTCGTGTCCGAAGAGGATAATGTCGATGCCGGAAACGCTACAGGCCAGTTCGCGGCTGACATTCTCCTGCCATGGAGGACTTTGCAGCCCCCCACTCCATCCGCTGTGCAGGACAGCCACCGTCAAGTCGGGCTTTTCCTCTTTCCGTATCTTTTCCGTCCATTCGCGTGCAGACTCCAGAATTTCCTGAAATTCATATCCCCGGCAGAGTTCATCCGGCAGCCAACGCTTGGTGGCAGGAGTGGAAAATCCGAGGACAGCGATTTTCATCCCGCAGCGTCGGAGGATAACATAAGGTGGAAAAGGCCTGTTGCCGTTTCCGTCTGTGATGTTGGCCGCAATGAGTGGGTAGCCGCAAGTCTCCTGGAATCTCCCCATCGCTTGCTTACCCGACTCGATGTCGTGGTTTCCAGGCACTCCGGCGTCATATCCCATTTGCTTGCACATCTCTCCCACATAATGAGGCTGGTCCTTCCTGACATGATTGATGAGATAAGCCTCTGGTCCTCCTTGTATTATGTCGCCGCCGTCGAGAAGTACTATATGGTCGTCTCCGTATTGCTTCCGATAGCTCTTCACGAAGGCGTAGGCGCGTTGAAGACTGCCCTCCCCTTCTCTCCGCGTGCGGAAGTCGTAGGAGAAGTAGTTGCCGTGGATGTCGGTGGTGAAGAGAAATCTTATACTTTGAGATTTGAGATTTGAAGTTTGAACTTTAGCCATGCGGACGGGAGGACATTTTTATGTTTAGCACTTGGGATCACTATGTCTATAAAATCTATGGAGTCTACAGATGCTTGTTCAGGAATTCAAGTATGCGCTGCTGAGCGGCTTTGGGGCAGCTGTGAGGGATGTCCCAGAGTTCTGTGATGAGGCGGTCGTCATGTCCCAGGCGCGTCCACACCTCATGCATGGTGTTGAATGCGGCTTCCACTCCCGGCACCGGGAAGAGCTTGTCCTGCCGCCCGGAGATGAACAGGGCCGGCTTGGGTGCTGCCAGGGATGCGATATGTGGATAGTCCATGAACTGCCGGAGCCCAGGGAGGCAGTTGGCGAATCCGCCGTTCTCCTTCCGTCCATAAGCCGTTGACAACTGAACGTCGGTGGTGACCATCCAGCAGACGGCTGCGGAGGCTTTCACCTTGTCGGAGAGCGCGGAGAGCATCCATGCCCGGTATGCGCCCATGGAGCATCCGGCACAGGCGATGCGTTCCTGGTCGACGAAAGGCAGCGTGGAGAGGAAGTCGGTGGTGGCGATGTCGTCGTAGTGCATGAAGGCACAGAGGTCGCGGCCGAGCATCATCATGTTGCCGGCTATGATGTCGTACTTGCTGCGGTCAACACCCTCTTTGCGGCCTCGTTCTCCCCACATCGGCGCGTCGGCTGAGAAGCAGACGTATCCGTGCCGGGCCAGGTAGTCGCCCAGGAACTGTCCTTCGTAGAGGTTGTCGGCCCACAGCCGTGCATCGTTCTCCACCTCCTGCGGCTCACCGAACGGACGAATCATCTTCTCTTTACCGATAAAAAGATGGGCTCCATGGTCGTGCAGGAGGTTGACTGCAGGAAAAGGCCCCTTTCCGTCGGGCACAAGCACATAGGCGTGAATCCTTGTGTAGGCATTGACATTGAAGCGTATCTTCATGGCTTTATAACCTTCCCGCTGCTCCTCCGCAACGACCTCCATGCCGTAGTCGGTTGCCGGCTTGGGCGGAGTCATCATGCAGTCGAAGACTTTCTGCCGGGCCTTTTTCTGCCATTTCCTGAAACTGCGTATACCGGAATTCTGCCACGCCAGCGGATAAGTGAGTTCCTGCTTCAGCTGTTCCACGTATGTGGGAATTTCCCCTGCAAACTCATAGGCTTCTCGCTTTTGGGGCTTCTGCTGGGCATACAGTCCGAGTGGCAGCAGCAGAAGGGCTGCGATAATCTTGAGAGTTCTCATTGTCTTTTCTTTTTTGAGATTGGCCAATAGATTCTGTCCGACCCGTCCGACCTGTCCGACTCGTCCGACCTGTCTGACCTGAAAAAAATGGCCTCCCGTCATGGAAAGGCCATTATAAATGCTATATGTCAGCACACCTGCGAACCAGGCTTGACATGATGTTCGAGCGTAGTGACTGAGAGCGAACCGTCGAAATCCTCTGCCGACAGGATCATGCCCTCGCTGACGAGTCCGTTCTTGAACTCACGCGGTGCGAGGTTGGCAATGAAAAGCACCTGTTTCCCGACGAGTTGCTCGGGTGCATAGTACTTGGCGATTCCGCTCACGATGGTCCGTTTCTCCAGCCCGTCGTCGATGAGGAACTTCAGGAGTTTGTTCATCTTCTTCACCTTCTCGCATTCCAGCACTGTGCCCACCCTGATGTCCAACTTCTCGAAGTCCTCGAAAGCGATGACCGGCTTGATGGGGTTGGCCTTGGCGTTAGCCGCCTCGTTGGCACGGATTGTGGCTGCCAGCTTGTCGAGTTGAACCTGTATGACGTCGTCTTCAATTTTCTGGAAAAGCAGAGACGGCTCTGCCAGCTGCTTGCCTGGCTTGAGCAGTTCGTTGCTTCCGAGGTCATCCCATCTGAAATCCTCCATGTTGATCATAGCGCGCAGCTTCTTTGAGGAGAACGGGAGGAATGGCTCGAAAGCGATGGCGAGGTTGGCTGTCAGCTGGAGCGAGATATAGATGATGGTCTTCACGCGCTCCGGGTCGGTCTTGATGACCTTCCAGGGCTCTTCGTCAGCGATATACTTGTTGCCGATACGCGCCAGGTTCATAGCCTCCTTCTGGGCCTCACGGAACTTGAAATTGTCGAGAAGGCGCTCCACCTCTTTCTTCACGTCGGCAAACTCTGCGAGCGTGGCTTTGTCCACATCTGTCAGATCACCGCATTCTGGCACGACACCATTATAATATTTCTTTGTAAGCTGCAATGCACGATTCACGAAGTTGCCATAGACCGCCACAAGCTCGTTGTTCACGCGGGCTTGGAAGTCACCCCAAGTAAAGTCATTGTCCTTGGTCTCCGGCGCGTTAGCGGTGAGCACATAGCGAAGTTCGTCCTGTTTGCCGGGGAGGTCTTCCAGATATTCATTGAGCCATACGGCATAGTTCTTGCTTGTGGATATTTTGTTGCCTTCCAGATTGAGGAACTCGTTTGAGGGCACGTTGTCCGGCAGGATGTAGTCTCCATGCGCTTTCAGCATCGACGGGAAGACGATGCAGTGGAACACGATGTTGTCCTTGCCGATAAAATGTATGAGCCTTGTCTCCGGGTCCTGCCACCATTTCTGCCAGCTGCCCCATGTCTCAGGCTTCAGCTCGCAGAGTTCCTTCGTATTGGAAATATAGCCGATGGGAGCGTCAAACCACACGTACAGAACCTTTCCCTCAGCACCTTCAACCGGAACAGGGATTCCCCAGTTCAAGTCACGGGTCACGGCGCGGGGTTTCAGTCCTGTGTCGAGCCACGATTTGCACTGTCCATACACATTGGGACGCCATTCCTTGTGCTGGTTCAGAATCCAGTCTTCAAGCCACGGCTGATACTTGTCAAGCGGCAAATACCAATGGCTGGTCTTTTTGCGAACAAGCGGATTGCCAGAGTCTGCATTATAAGGATTAATCAGTTCCTCGGGCGATAGCGTGGCGCCGCAGGCCTCACACTGGTCGCCATAAGCGTCTTTCGCATGGCATCGAGGGCACTCGCCACGGATATTGCGGTCGGTTAGGAACTGTTGCTCTTTCTCATCGTAGAACTGTTCGCTCTCCATCTCCACGAACTTGCCCTCGTCATAAAGTTTCCGGAAGAAGTCAGCTGCAAACTGATGATGGGTCTTCGACGTGGTACGGCTGTACACGTCGAAGGAGATTCCGAAATCCTCAAACGATTTCTTGATGATATTGTGGTAGCGGTCAACCACGTCCTGCGGTGTGCAGCCTTCCTTCTTCGCGCGGATGGTGACTGGAACTCCATGCTCGTCGCTTCCTCCCACAAACAGCACCTCCTCGCCCTTCAGACGAAGATAGCGTGCATAGATATCAGCCGGCACATACACGCCGGCCAGGTGTCCGATGTGCACAGGGCCATTGGCGTAAGGAAGTGCCGACGTGATAGTGGTTCTTTTGAATTTCTTTTCCATATTGTCGGTGATTTTGATTTGATTTTGCAAAGTTACAAAATAATAATGAAATAATGAAATAATGTGTCATGAAGAATGTGCAGGCCCCAAAATATCGAAATTTCAAAGCATCAAATCCTCGTGCATCGAAAGCCCCCTAAACTAAAGCCACTCTAAACTCTCAACCCTCAACTCTAAACTTTCAACTTTAAACTAACCCAAGAAGGGGGGGAAAATCCCTACATAGTTTAGGGAAAAAAGCATCGGCATTTAGGATTTCTCCTTATAATATTTGCTTAACTTGTCGTAATTTTGCACCAGAATTAAAAGACAACAGAATAATAACAATTAAAAACGATAGAAAAATGAAAAGAATCCGTACCCTTTTAGCAGCAGTCGCCCTGTTTGTAGTGACAATAGGAGCAAGTGCCCAGCCGATGAGCTACGACGCCATGCGCATGAACGCACGGTTCCTCACCGACCGCATGGCTTACACCCTGGGACTGGGAGCTGAGATCCTCGACGACCTCTACTATATCAACTACGACTACATCTGTGGTGTGAACGACTATCTGGACGATGTGGCCCTGGGCTACCGAAGCGATGACTACTATGCAGTACTGGCTGCACGAGACCTCGCACTTCAGGCTCTTCTCAGCCCCTATCAGTGGTCAAGACTCATCGCCATCGACTACTTCTACCGTCCGATTTCATTCTACAACCACCGCTGGCGTTTCAGCATCTACGCCTACGACAACTACTACAACCACTGGTACTACCGTGTGCCATGGGGATGGGACCGCTACCGCGGAGGTCATTTCTTCGGCGGAATGCACCCACACCACGGTCATGGCGCTCACTTCCGCAGCGGTCATTTCGGAGAACACGGACGTGGCGGACATTTCGGACCTGGTGGCGGTAACCGTGGCGGCAGCTTCAGAGATGGTGGCCGTGGAGGTAACCGACCGGGCGGCAACTTCAGAGATGGTGGCAGAGGCGGAAACCGACCAGGCGGAAACTATAGAGACGGTGGTCGCGGTGGAAACCGACCAGGCGGATACTACAACAACGGCGGAAACCGACCGGGTGGAAACGGTAATGGTAACTACAACGGTGGTGGGAACCGACCAGGCGGAAACAACGGCGGCAACTTCAACGGTGGTGGCAACCGGCCAGGCGGAAACAACGGCGGCAACTTCAATGGTGGTGGCAACCGGCCAGGCGGAAACAACGGCGGCAACTTCAATGGTGGTGGCAACCGGCCAGGCGGAAACAACGGCGGTGAAGGCATCGGTACGCGTGGCAACCGTGGATCCGTGTCGAGCATGAGCTCATCACGCACCACATTCAGCGGAGGCCGCAATTCCTACAACCGTGGCAGTCGCGACGGCGGCAGCATAGGCACCCGCAGCAGTGGCAGCTTCGGAACCGGACGTAGTTTCGACGACGGCAGCAGGGGAAGCATCGGAACCCGCAGCACCACTCCTTCCAGCCGCAGTTCGTTCGGAGGCGGACGCAGCAATCCTTCCAGCCGCAGTTCATTCGGCGGCAGCAGCAGCCGGGGAAGCTCATTCGGCGGTAGCAGCCGGGGAAGTTCATTCGGCGGCAGCAGCCGGGGAAACTCGTTCGGAGGCGGACGTAGCAGTGCTCCTTCCAGCCGTAGCTCATTCGGAGGTGGACGCTCAGGCGGAAGCCGTTCCAGCGGAGGATTCGGCGGCGGTGGACGCTCAGGTGGAGGACACGGCGGAGGACGTGGCGGAAGAAGATAATTGCCTCCTTATTACACAACCAATTTCCTTAACTATGAATCAACAGGTACCTAGTTCTGTAGGTAGGGAGATGTTTTCAGCGATAACAAAAAAAGCTCATCTTAACGACCAAAAACAATATATCTTAACAACCGATTATATACTCTCTTTCTACATATTTTAATTTATTGGTTATGGGCAGCCTCTCCTCGTGATGAAGAGAGACTGTTTTTTTAAATCCACATTTCTTCACAATGGCATGTTTCCATGTTTTTTGGGAGGATTGCTTTCATTCTTATTATGAGCCATTTCCAATGATTTGATAATCATAGCTCTTGCGTCGCATGGCTGAATGATGTCATCAATATATCCAAGTCTTGCTGCAGGATATGGATTAGCAAATTTCTCCTTATAGGCCTCAATAGCTTTCTGCCGCTCCTCAACACCTACTTTCCGATAGAGAATATTGCATGCCCCTTCCGCCCCCATCACAGCAATCTCAGCCGTCGGGAATGCAAAATTGGCATCAGCTCCGATGCATTTCGAGTTCATAACGATATACGCTCCTCCATAAGCTTTTCTTGTTATGAGTGTTATTTTCGGCACAGTAGCCTCAGCAAATGCATAGACGATTTTCGCTCCATGACGAATGATTCCATTATGTTCCTGATTGACCCCTGGGAGAAATCCAGGTACATCCTCAACTGCCACAATCGGGATGTTGAAGCAATCGCAGAATCGAATAAAGCGGGCAGCCTTATCACTGGCATCTATGTCGATTGCTCCAGCCAGGAAATTCGGTTGATTGGCAACAAATCCTACAGTCCTTCCCGCCATTCTTCCGAAACCAACAACAATGTTTCGTGCAAACAATTCCTGGATTTCAAAGAAATACTGATGGTCGCACAAAGGCTGAATGATGTCTCTTATATCGTAAGGAACATTCGGATCGGTAGGGACCACATGATCCAACTCGTGGCAAACCCTTGACACCTCATCAGATACGGGCATGACCGGTGCCTCCTCCATATTGTTTGACGGGATAAATCCAATCAGTTCTCTGATGGTAAGTATTGTCTGCTGCTCATCCTCACACACAAAATGACAGACACCACTTTTCATGGCGTGGGTTGAAGCACCTCCAAGCGTCTCCTTATTGACTTCCTCATTTGTGACCGCCTTCACGACATCAGGTCCAGTGACAAACATCTGACTATGTTCTTTCACCATCAAGATAAAGTCTGTCAGTGCCGGAGAATAGCACGACCCGCCGGCACATGGTCCAAGAATCGCCGAAATCTGTGGTATGACACCAGATGCCATCACATTTCTTCTGAAGATATGTGCAAATCCCGTCAAACTTTCAACACCTTCCTGGATTCTCGCTCCCCCCGAGTCGTTAAGCGAAATGACAGGAGCACCGTTCTTAATAGCGAGGTCCTGCACTTTAACAATTTTCTGCGCATTGGCAGCCGACAGCGATCCGCCCATGACAGCAAAGTCGAACGCATAGACAAACACCAGGCGCCCGTCGATTTTGCCGTAACCCGAAATCACTCCATCGCCATCAACCCGCTTCTTTTCCATCCCGAAATCATTACACCTATGTACAACAAACTTGTCCAACTCTACAAAGGAGTTAGGGTCGAGCAACAATTCAATCCTTTCTTTGGCCGTAAGCCTTCCTTGATTATTCAAAATAGTATTCGATTCCATAAAAAACAGTCCTTAAAATTAATCATAATTTAGTTTCACAAGCATTTGGTCGACTCTCGCATTGTCGCCTTCGCTTACAAGGATTTCCTCAACCACACAGTCAGCGGCAACTTTCAGATTCGACTGCATTTTCATAGCCTCAATGGTGAGCACCGTGTCGTTCTTTTTGAGCCTTTCTCCGACAGAACGATAGATTTTCACAATCTTGCATGGCATCGGAGCAGTGAGATGGTTATGCTCCTCATCAGCAATTGTACTATGCTTTCTCATACGCATGTATTTTGCCTGCGAGTCAAGCATGTCGATGTTGTAAGTTGAATAATTGACATTTACCCTGTAATGTTTACCATTTTCGCCTCTGAACACCTCCGCATTATAGCTTATACCGTCTTTCAGTATGCTATATGTTCCGTTGAGCAACATTGCCACGTCAACGTCGTAGATAGTTCCATCGATGTCAATTTTAACTAAATTACCCTCCTTTGAAAGCAAGGTCACTTCCATTGTCTTTTTTCCTACTTGTATATCCATGATTATCAACAATTAAATTCTTAGCACACCTTTCTGCAGTCCAAAATTCTTCCAACGACTGACGGCATTTGCCGGCTGCGGGACAGTCTTGTTCTCTTCCAGATTCATCAGATAATCAATGTATGCCGCAATGACCGCCATCTCCTCACTTTCATTCTTAAATCCCGGTCTTGGCCGCAAGCGGTCAGCATTACGTTCTATGAAATCTGTGTTGTAGTTACCATTCTTGAACTCCGGAACATCAATGATTCTTCTTAGATACCTGATATTTGTGGTCAGTCCCACAATTTTATATTCATATAAAGCCCTTCTCATCCGCTCGATGGCATACTCACGTTTGGTAGCCCACACTATGAGTTTCCCAATCATCGGGTCGTAATGAATCGGAATCTCATATCCCTCATACACATAAGAGTCGATTCTTGTACCAATACCATGGGGCTCAAGAATCTGAGTGATGACCCCTGGGGACGGCATGAAGTTGTGTTCTGTGTCTTCAGCACAAATTCTGCACTCAATGGCATGTCCATGCTGGTGAACATCCTCCTGCTTCAGTTCCAGCGGTTTTCCGTCGGCAATGAGAATCTGCTGCTTCACCAAGTCGACGCCAACCACTTCCTCTGTAATGGGATGTTCAACCTGCAATCTCGTATTCATCTCGAGGAAGTAGAATTTATGATATTTGTCGACGAGAAACTCAATCGTTCCAGCCCCGACATATCCGACAGCTCTGGCCGCGGCAACCGCTTTGGCCCCCATCTCGTGCCTAAGATTAAAGTCGATGAAAGGAGAAGGGCTCTCCTCTACAATTTTTTGGTTACGTCTCTGCACCGAGCACTCCCTGTCGAAGAGATGAATGACATTACCCAGTTTATCGCCCAGAATCTGGAACTCGATATGGTGGGGTTCTTCCAGAAACTTCTCCACATACACGGTGTCGTCTCCAAAAGCCGCCATAGCCTCGCTTCTTGCCGCCACAAACATCTCCTCCACGTCTTCTTCTCTCCTTATGAGCCTCATTCCTTTTCCTCCGCCCCCCATAGAAGCCTTCAGCATCACCGGGAAACCAATCTGACGGCAGGCCTCCAATGCGTCTTCAGGAGACTCAAGTTTTGTTTGAGAACCTGGTACAACAGGAACACCCGCCTGAATCATCTGTTTTCTTGCTGAGATTTTGTCGCCCATCAGTTCCATCGTCTCAGGTTTCGGACCTATAAAAATAAATCCTTCTTCCTCACATCGTCTTGCAAACTGCGGATTCTCACTGAGGAATCCATAGCCTGGATGTATTGCATCCACATTGTGCTTATGAGCCGCCTGCAAAATGTGTTCAATGTTAAGATAACTGTCGGTGGCTTGAGCTCCACCGATACACTCAGCCTCATTGGCAAAAGCCACATGACGCGACATGCGGTCCGCAGTGCTGAAGACGGCAACAGAACGAATGCCCATCTCATAGCACGCACGCATCACCCTAATCGCGATTTCACCGCGATTAGCAACTAATACTTTTCTAATCATTGCAACAATTTTATGTGTGCCACCCCCCGGGCCCACTGTAAAACTTACGCTAATGGCAGGTCTTCTGGCTTGCTCCACTTCCAAGCACCTTCCCGGCTAAAATAAACCATAAAAGCCAGTGGTTACATCCTTTTCTTGAAAGTTGTATATCATTGAGGAGCATACAGCTGCGGGGACAGCCGCAGATTCACACTGCGTTCCCTCTTAGTTGCGCTTTATGCACAAAACCATTTGCGGGTGCAAAGTTAACTATTTTTTTTGAAAAAAAGGCTAATTAGTGATATATTTGTTTATTTTACCTTGCAAAGAGACAAAGAGGCGAGAAGGCAAGAAGACAAGAAGACTTGCCTTCCTGACACACCTTTTTGTGACGTGCCTTTATTCAAATATGCAAAGCGGAGATTGCAAAATGGCTATCTGACGCGTCACACAAACTTGTGTTACACAAGCTTGTGTATTAAATAATAATTCATATCTTTGCGAATATCAAACAGCCCTCCTCTCACGCGATATCGTTGACACCGATGGTCAATCTTTTTATTTCACAGACCCTATTTTCAAACTTTGGTTGAAGAAGAAGGCGTTTTAGAGGTGTTTTTAGCATCATGTAAAGCGATAAATTCTTAATTCTCTCTCATCGGGTTCTCAACGGCATGCCAGTTGGAATAGAACTAAGGATGCATATTTCTCGGATGATGTTCCAGAATTTCCTTGCGGAGACGAGATGCGTCGGTGTGCAGATAGATTTCCGTGGTGCCGATGGATTCGTGTCCGAGCATAGCCTGGATGGCTCTCAGATTGGCGCCGCCCTCCAGCAACGACGTGGCGAAGGAATGACGGAACGTATGCGGACTCACTTCTTTCTTGATTCCGGCCTTTTCCACGAGCTCTTTGATGAAATGGAACACCATGATACGCGAGATGTTTTTCTTACGCTTGCTGATGAACACGAAGTCCTGATATTCGGGCTTGATGTCGATCGCGTTGCGGTCAATAAACCATAGTCGCAACTCCTTCACGGCCTTGTCGGAGATGGGGACAAGCCGTTGTTTGGAGCCTTTTCCTTCCACGCGTATAAATCCTTCGTCGAGATAGAGTTCCGACATCTTCAGGTTGCAGAGTTCGCTGACACGGAGCCCGCAGCTGAAAAGCGTCTCGATGATGGCCTTGTTGCGTTGCCCTTCGGGCAGCGAGAGGTCTATCTGGCTCTCAATGAGGTCGATCTCATCCACGGTCAGCACGTCGGGCAGGTGTTTGGGCTTTTTGGGAAACTCAAGCAGTTCCATGGGGTCGCTCTCCATTTCGCCACTGAGCACCATGAAGTTGTAGAACGAGTGTACGCCCGCCAGAATACGTGCGAGCGACGTGGGGTGGATGCCGATGTCGATGAGAGCGGTGGAGAAGCGGTGGAAGTCCTCGAGCTTCACCTCGTGCGGATCGATATGTTCTTCGCTCAGGAAGGACAGGAACTTGTCAAGGTCCCGGAGATAGGCATCGAGCGTATTGCCAGAATAGCCCTTCTCAAGCTTCAGGTATTGGTTGTAGCGGCGCAGGAGTCTTTCCATTTTTGCACAACAGATTTTACATTTTCGTCAGGAGACGCACCTCGGCGCGTCCCGACAAATATCCCCGGAATTGTAAGTTCAAGTCCGGGGATATATGCCATTTGTCAGTCTCTTCGTTTGGTCCACCATTTGGTGTCGGTGTCGACCTGGAACTTGTAGATTTTAGCCAGTTGTATGTCGAAGACGAGAGTGGAATATCCAGGTATGCCTCCGCCTGTGGAACCTTGCGTTCCGTAGCCCAGCTGGTAGGGGATGAACACCCTCCATTTGTCTCCGACCACCATGTTCATCACTGCGGTGGAGAACCCGGTCACCAACTGGTTCACGGAGAAAAGTGTCGGAACATCGGTGAGCGGATTGAATGTCGACGAGGCATAGCTCTTGTCGAACACATATCCCTGAGGATAGGAGGCTGTGGGGATGAGACGCCCTGAGTAATGCACTCTTATGGAGTCAGCATAAAGCGGATAGTCCGTCCCTGTGCCTTCCTCCAGTTTCTGTACAAAGACATAATTCTCGCTCGACTCAGTCAATGGGAAGTCCTTGCTCAGCGTGAAGGAGCGAAGGATGGTCCACGAACCGTCGCGGTTGCTTCTGGCTACCGACGCGATGGAGTCGATGTAATGCTCGTTGCGTGCCTTCCAGTTGTCGTACTCTCCTTCCTCCTCGCTCTCCTTGCATGAAGTGAGAGCGGTGGCGACAAGCACAAGGGCTGCAAGCACGGCTGACGCGAATAAATTTCCTCTGGTCATATTCGTTTATTTGAGGTTTTTCAGCAGACTCGTGATGGTCACATTGTCCTCGATGATACCGCGAAGCTCGGAAATCTTCACGCGCTTCTGCTCCATCGTATCGCGGAAACGGATTGTCACTGTGTCGTCTTTCAGGGTGTCACCATCCACGGTCACGCAGTAAGGAGTACCGATGGCATCCTGACGGCGGTAGCGCTTGCCGATGGAGTCTTTCTCCTCGTACTGGCAGTTGAAGTGGAACTTCAGGTCGTCGATGATCTCGCGGGCCTTCTCTGGCATACCGTCTTTCTTCACCAAAGGAAGAACGGCCAGCTTCACTGGCGCAAGGGCGGCAGGCAGGCGCAGCACCGTACGGGTCTCACCGTTTTCCAGTTTCTCCTCGCAGTAGCTGTGGCAGATGATGCTCAGGAACATACGGTCCACACCGATAGAGGTCTCAATCACGTAAGGCACGTAGCTCTCGTTGGTCTGAGGGTCGAAGTATTTGATATTCTTGCCGGAGTATTTCTCATGCTGCGACAGGTCGAAGTTCGTGCGGGAGTGGATACCCTCCACTTCCTTGAAGCCGAACGGCATCTTAAACTCGATGTCGGTGGCGGCGTTGGCATAGTGAGCCAGCTTGTCGTGGTCGTGGAAGCGGTAGTTCTCGGCGCCGAAGCCCAGGTTCTGATGCCATTTCATGCGGGTCTCCTTCCATTTGGCAAACCACTCAAGCTCTGTGCCGGGCTTCACGAAATACTGCATCTCCATCTGCTCGAACTCCCTCATGCGGAAGATGAACTGACGGGCCACAATCTCGTTACGGAAGGCCTTGCCTATCTGCGCGATGCCAAACGGTATCTTCATGCGGCCTGTCTTCTGAACATTCAGGTAGTTCACGAAGATGCCCTGGGCGGTCTCCGGACGAAGGTAGATCTTCATCGAGGTGTCAGCCGATGCGCCCATCTCGGTCGAGAACATCAGGTTGAACTGACGAACGTCGGTCCAGTTTCTCGTACCGCTGATAGGACACACGATCTCCTCGTCGAGGATGATCTGTTTCAGCTCCTCAAGGTCCGGACCCTGCATCGCGGCGACATAGCGCTCATGGAGTGCGTCGCGCTTGGCCTTCGTCTCAGCCACGCGGGGAGAAGTGGCCAGATACTGGGCCTCGTCGAAGGCATCGCCGAAGCGTTTGCGGGCCTTTGCCACTTCCTTCTCTATCTTCTCGTCGTATTTCGCTATCTGGTCCTCTATCAGTACGTCAGCACGGTAGCGCTTCTTGGAGTCACGGTTGTCAATCAGAGGGTCATTGAACGCGTCGACGTGTCCGGATGCCTTCCATATCGTGGGGTGCATGAAAATCGCGGAGTCGATGCCCACGATGTTCTCGTGCATCAGCACCATGCTCTGCCACCAGTACTGCTTGATGTTATTCTTCAGTTCCACACCGTTCTGCCCGTAGTCATAGACTGCACCGAGGCCGTCATAGATGTCGCTCGAAGGAAAAACAAAACCATATTCCTTGCAGTGCGACACCACTTTCTTGAAATTATCTTCTTGTGCCATTATTATTTAAAATTGTTTTATAATTTCGCTGTTAATACGCATATAAAATGCAAAATTAGTGATTTTTCTTCAAAAAACCGACAATTTTATCACGAAATACCTTACAACAGCTTGATTTAAACATTTTTTTATAATTAGGATTACCCAAAATAGCTTTTCAAGAACTAAAGACTGGCGATGACATTGATGACGGCCACGATGTCGGAGATATCGATATTCTCATCCTCATTCACGTCGGCCGTCGCCTTGTACGTCGTGTCCCCGGCTATGGTGTTGATGATGGCCACGATGTCGGAGATATCAACCTTGCCGTCCTGGTTCACGTCGCCTTTCAGAGCGGTCTGAGGTTCCTGATGGCGGACAAGCTGCAGTTTCACCTCGGAGTTCAGGCCGGAAGGCGTGAGCGCCCAACCGGCGAAGCTGCTCTGGGTCGTCCCCACCCCACTTCCGGAAATAACGCTGAAATTGATGTCCTCGAAGATGCGCCACACCGTACCGTCCTTGTCAACCTGGCGAATACGGTTGGCGGGCAGGTTCGTCACGTCGATGCGGATCTTGTTCTCGCCGGTTTTCAGATAGCGGGTGCAGTCCAGCTCGAACGGAACACTCCAAGCACAGCCAACATACTCGTCATTCACATAGACGCGGGCGGACTCGCGCACATCGCCCAGAATGAGCTTCAGGCGGTCGCCCATCCAATAGCCCGGGGTGTTCACCACCTGCGCGGCCGAGAGCGTCACGGTGGTCTCGTAACGGCCGGTACCCATCAGCTGCGCGGTCGACGCGTCAAGGGTCTCCCATGTCTGCACGTTCTCCAGCTGGTAGGTCTCCGAGAAGTCGCTGTTGTTGGCCAGTTTGGCTTTGTCGAACGTGAGTGTCCAAGGCTGGTCGAGCGGGATGTCGGTCTGTTGGTCGGCACTGCGGTCCAGGTCGGTCTGAACGCCACCCATTCCCTCGAACGGGTCATAGTCGTAGGTCTGGAGAATCACGGACTCACCGGAGCGAAGATGCAGATAAACCTTGCCGCTGTCATCCACGAGGGCCTTGCGGATCGAGCCGTCCAGAGGGTTGAACAGGGCGGCGCCCTTGAACGTCACAGCCAGCTCCACATACGCTGCCACATCGTCAGGCGTCAGGTTGGTGATGAAATAATGATGTCCGTGAGGGTTGCTCCTACGGATATAGCGAAGCCCGGCTTTTCGCATCTCCTCTGGTTTGACCACGGCGTTGAAGGTCGCTTCCTTGTTGTCGTCATAGATGATGACGGCGCCCGCGTCGGCCAGTTCTTGTAGCTTGGCCTTTGTCTGTTCGGGCATGTTGCTGGAGGTGGGCACCTGCAGCGCCTTGTACTTCGCACCGCCTTCCGTCACGAGCAGGCCGTCCTGTACGGTCAGGTTCTGAATCATACGGTCGGAGATATAGTCTGTGCCATAGCCGAAGCCGTCAAGAGCCATCGCCGTGCGGTCCAGGGCACTGTACTGGCTCTCAAACTCAGAGATCGCGCACAGGCGAAGCCAGGTGTTGCCGGCCTGATGCCATGAGTTGTAACAGGGGAAATAGAGGAGGATGTCGTTGTCGGGCTGACCCATCTGAAGGAAACTCTGGCAGCGGGTCACGTAGGTCATGAATTCTGAGGCGTCGGCCCAGATGGAGTTGGTGGGCGACATGTCGATGCTGGCATAGAACTTATAGCCGGGCCAGGGAGCACTCTCGGGTGAGTAGGTGGTGCCGTGGAAGAACATACGGTTCACGCCGGCCAGGAACATCAGGTCCATCTCGGGTTTCATCTGCGACAGCGACGTGCGGAAATGCTCTGTGAACCAGGTGAAGGTCTCGCTCGAGGCGAGAGGCTTGCCGGTCACGTGGGCGGCAGAGGCGGCGAGTTTGAGGGTGGCGAAGTCGCTGGAGTTCGTGTTGAAGAAACCGTCGTCTTTTCGAAGGCCCTGGATGTCCATAGGGGTCTTGCCGTAGCCTTCAATCTCGGGGATATCTACTGCGGCATAGGTGTCTAACAGGTTGGACGGAGATCCGTGCGACTGGTTGCGGGTCTGGACGCCATGCTTATGGGCGAACTCGTTCCAGGGTTTCACGAAGTTGTCGATATACATGTCGCCCATCGTCTCGCGGTAGTCCGACCTCACCTTGTTGCCTCTGTCTGCGGTCAGATGAAACAGTTCCTGAAGGTGTTTCTGAAGCTGATAGCCACGGCGTGCTTCGAACTCCTCGAAGAACTTGGGCGACCAGTCGGCATTGAAAATCTCGTAGGAGTCGTTGAAGAAGGTGGTGGGATATGGATTGCCGTTCTTCTCAAACGCCCGCTCAAACACATTGATATAGTTCTGGACGGCTTCCTTGTCGAGATGGTCGAGCACGAAGCCTTCGCCGCCGGGAGCTGCGCGTTTCACCATCTGGGTCGTGTGCCCGTTATACACGGCGATGATGCGCCATTTGCCATGCACTTCGGGAGTCCATGTCAGCTTGTTGCCGTCCATATAGCCGGTCACGTCGAGGGTGTCGGCTCCCTTGAGGCGCTGGGGAAAGGCCATCACGCGGTTCAGTGTGCTGCTGGAGTTGGGGGTCAGCTCATAGCTGATCTCGGGCGACGACTCTGAGGTCGTGAAGTCTTTGTTGTAATATTCCAGCTTGCCGGCGGCTTCTTTCAGCGTCACAGTCGGGCCGCCGAAGGGCCAGCCCGTACCCATGTTCATATCGATCTGAATGCCTTTCTCTGCACCCAGAGCCTCCACTTTCTTCAGCAGGTCCATCCAGTCGCTGGACAAGTAAAGGACGTTGGCGGGGTCAGTGCTCTTGCGGTACTTCTGCTGGATGCCGTATATCGGCGTGATTTCCAGGGTGCCGATGCCGGTGCGGGCATATTCCGCCATCAGCGGCTCAAGGGTCTGCTGATCAATGGCAGAACCGAGCCACCACCATCGGGCGCCAGGCTTGGTCTGGATGTTGGTCGACGGCCACTCTGGAAACTGGGCACTGGCCGTCATCGCCAAAAAGAAGGCGGCAACAGCCATAAAAATTGTTCTTGCTTTCATATAGTCAGTAGTTTTTTATGATTCAACGGCTTTATTTTCGCAAAGTTAATAGTTTTTAGCAGAATATGCAAGAAAGGAATAAAAAAATAGATAGTTAGATGCATTCAGCCCATCCACCCCATTAGACCCATTCAGCCCATTAGACCCATTCGACCCATGCCTCCCCATCCGCTCCCATCCGATAAGAAAAAAAGCACCATTTCCACTCTTTCACGGCGAAATAATTTCCAAGGATTCATGCAGGATATTTCAGCACGCATAAATAAAAACAAAAAAAATTCTTGCAAACATCAATAAATTTTATGAACTTTGCAAAAAGCTCTGATATAAGAGCATAACGAAAACAGAATTGAATCACTCAAAAAAACATGAAACAAAAGAGAATCTTTTTAATCCTCGCACTGCTATGCACAATGGTGCAGGCTGCATGGGCTGACATTACTGTCACCACGGAGAGCGAACTGCGCACGGCTGTACAGAGCAGCCAGACGGTGAAAATCGGCGCCGACATCAACACCGCATCCCAAGGAGGCCGATTGGACATCAACAACGGACAAAAGGTCGTGATTAAGTGAGAATAAACAGACTTACAACTAAACATTCACAGCGGGCATGAGATTTCTCATGCCCGTTTTTTACACTATATAGCTATACAAGCAAGCGGGCAAAACATGAAAACATCTTGGCGATAGGGTTGAAAAATAACTTGCCCCACCTTCCCATCGCCTGTAGGGACTTACTTTATGTTACCTATTAGCTATTTGCCCTGAGATTCAGCCTGAACGGCGCGCATCACGCGCAGGAAGTTCTCACCCCAGAAGAGCCGCAAGTCGTCCTCTGAATACCGTTGACGAAGCAGATGGCGAGTGAAGCTGATCAGTTCGGAGGCATCGTTGAGCCCCGGCACGCCGCCACCGCCGTCGAAATCGCTGCCAATGCCCACATGCTCGATACCCATCACGTCAACCATATGGTTGAGATGATTAACAGCGTCGAGGACGCTGGCTTCTGAGCCGTTCTCGCGAAGGAAGTCGCAGTAGATGTTCACCTGTGCCACTCCACCCGATTTGGCCAAAGCACGCAGTTGCTCGTCGGTGAGATTGCGGGGATGGCCACACAGGGCACGGGATGACGAGTGTGTGCATACAATCGGGGTGGAACTGATTTCCATTGCATCATAGAAACTCTTGTCGCCGGCATGACTGAGGTCTACCATCATGCCAACGCGGTTCATCTCTTTAATCACCTGCTCTCCGAACGCACTCACACCTCCGTGTTCATTGTTGCCCTTGGCGGAATCGCATATGTCATTGTCGCCGTTGTGGCACAAGGTCATATACACGATACCACGCTGACGGAAACGCGCCACGTTGGAGATGTCCTTGCCGATGGCATAACCGTTCTCGATGCCCAACATGATGCTTTTCTTGCCAAGTTGCTTATTACGGTAAAGGTCGTCGGGAGTATAAGCGATTGATACAGCGTCTGAGTGCTTGCCGACCATCTGCTCTATACCGTCGAGCAAAGCATCGGCTTTGGCGGTGGCGGCAAGAAGCGACTGCTCGTCGCGCTCCTTCTGCTTAAGGTATGCCACCATGATGACAGCGTCGAGACGGCCTTCCCACATTTTGAAAAGGTCCATCTTGAGCAGCGGGTCGCGTCGACCAAAGTCGATGTCCCGTCCGAAGAACATGGGTGTGTCGCAATGGGAGTCGAGCGAGAGGACCGAATGATGCACACATTTCGTACGCTGGAACAGCTTCGCTTCATCCACGATCCAGGTGAAGACATTGCCACGGGTGTCCCAGGTGTTGCCCAGACATTCGGGATGCCACTGCACTCCGAGAATCGGCTTGTGCTCCATGGACTCCATGGCCTCGATCACTCCGTCGGCAGACCGTGCCGTCACTCTGAAGCCAGGGGCCACCTCACCTACGGCTTGGTGATGGAACGAGTTGACGGCCAGCTCTTGCTTGCCGTAGATGCTGGCGATAAGGGAGTCTGGCGACAGCTCAACGGTATGAGATGAAGCGAAACGGGGGGCGTTCTGAGAGTGTTTCACCCATACGTTGTCGCCCTGAGCATAGATATCCTGAAGCACGGTGCCTCCGTAAGCCACGTTCATCACCTGGATGCCTCGGCAGATGCCGAGGATGGGCAGCTGGAGATGGGCAGCACGGCGGGCGAGCAGCAACTCCATCTCGTCGCGCTCGGTGGCCACGGCATGGAGGTCGCGTATGGGCTGCTGGTCGAAATAAAGCGGGTTGACGTCGCCTCCGCCGCTGAATACGATTCCGTCGAGATGGCTGAGTATATCGTCGGCCCATCCCTCTGAGTCCGTCATGTCGAATGGCGGGATGATGTAAGGCACACCGCCGGCACGGACTATCGACGTGTAGTACACCTGGTTGAGCTGGCTCTGAGCGTCATTGAAGGTGGAGGTGATGCCGATGAGAGGCCGTGACTCACGGGCTTTGAAGTCGGAGGTGAGACGGCTGTATTTGGCATTGATATCGTAGTATTCGTTCATATTTAAATTCTGTGTTGAGTTTCCGGGTTTTCCGGGTTCTCCGGTCTTTCTGGAATTTCCGGAGTTTTCTATGAATCAGCGAAGAAGTCTGTATCTCGCCCCTCCCAAGACTGCCACCACCCCTTTGAGTTCCAGTTCGAAGAGAAGGGCGCTGACTTGATGGAAAGGCAGGTTGGTAAGGACTGATATGCGGTTGATTTGCATGGAGTCCTCGTCTTTCAGGCAATCGACAATCGCTTGTTCGTCGGGCGATAGTTGGGGAAAGAGGGATGGCTCACCCGCTTGCAGATGTTTTTCCTTATGTTCCCACCCCATGATGTTCATAAAGTCTTCGGCAGAACGGATGAGGTGGGCCTGGCTGCGGGCGATGATCTTGTTGGTGCCCTGCGAGTACTGGTCGTATATCCTGCCGGGGAAAGCACACACCTCGCGGTCGTAGTCCGAGGCAAGTCCTGCTGTGATGAGCGCACCGCCCTTGTCTGCACTTTCGATGACGACTGTGGCATGCGCCATGCCGGCTACGATTCGGTTGCGGCGGACGAAATTACCTTTGTGGAGAGGAGTCTGGCTGATATATTCAGTCAGCAGACCTCCCTGACGGGACATGGAGGCCGCGGTGGAGCGGTGGCGCTGGGGATAAATGGTGTCCAGGCCATGGGCAAGGACGCCTACGGTGTCCAGGCCCTCCTGCAATGCCTGCTGATGGGCATGGATATCCACGCCATAGGCCAGACCGCTGACGATAAGAGCGTCGGGGCAGGAAAGGGAGAGTTCCTTGACGAAATTACGTATGAGGTCCTTGCCGTACTCCGTGCATTTCCTTGTGCCGACAATGCTGACGATTTGCTGGCGGTTCAGCTGGGCGTTGCCAAAATAATAGAGCACAAGCGGAGCGTCAGGACATTGGCGAAGCAACGACGGATAGTCCGTGTCGTTGAAGCAGACGCACTGGATGTTTTTGCGCTGGGTATAGGCATATTCCTGCTCTGCTCGCTTGAGTGTCTCATCAACGTCGGACAGGGCCGCAAGAAGCAGGTCGGACGCATCGGGAATGAAGCCTCGTATGTGGGACCTATGCTCGAAGACTGCAGACGCACTGCCCATATTCTCATAGAGAACATGGGCATTCATCAGACTCATCTTACTGAGTTGACTCAGTGCGATGGTGTATATCGTTTCTTGTTCGGTCACGCGGTTTCTTAGATTTTAACCTGCAGAGGGTTCCAAACCTGCTGTGAGAACTTGCTCAGGTAGGCCTCCCAGTCGGCCATCGACTGGAAGTTGGTGTTGGGATTACGGCTCCAGCCCGTGCCGAAATAGTAAATATAAGGCACGTTGTTCTGGCAGGCGGTTATCGAGAGAATATGTCCGACAGCGCCGGGTAGTCCAGCACC
>CAMOTI010000053.1 GCA_946625675.1 uncultured Prevotellaceae bacterium
TGCTGGCAGGCATGATCGCATACAATCTCATGCCTAAGAAACCCTCTCTGAATATTGAAATCATTGACAAGAGCAGACTTATTGCATAATCCTTAAACCGAACTCACGTTAAAACGACTATTTCAAGTAGACTCTGTAAATAAACTTCAAATTTCAAAGTATCTGTCTTCTTGTCTGCATTCAAAAACAGCGTTCCCGGAACTTCGGGAACGCTGTTTTTATCGTTTACTGGATTCCAGCTTGTTGAAGCTTGGCTGTCGCTTTTTCTATCATGTCCATCGTGCCGCTTCCGTCGCTCACGTATTTCACAACCATATCGGCATACTCAATGGCTTCCTTCAGCTCAGCGGACGGACTGGACTGCGCCTTGGCTTTCTCCACAAGGGGCAGCAACTTCTCCATGTCCTCAAGCTCTGGAAGGTTGCCGGGACGCATCGAGTTCAAGGCGGCGTTCAGGTTGGCTGTGGCCTTGTCGATGGCAGTCTGGTCGCTGCTCAGGTCGGGGTTGTCGAGGATGCTCTCGGCCTTGCGGAGCTGCTCCATCATGCGGGCGTAGCCATGCTTGGCCCAAGGGGCATATTCAGGCACTTTCACCTCCAGGTCGTTCCAGCGCTGCTGGGCATTACGACGGATCTTGGCCTCGCCCATCGTCTCACGCAGCTGGGAGATGTCGGCACCGGCCTCCCCTTCATCGCCCACCACCGGCTCAGGGATGCCTGGCAGGTTGAAACGGAAATAATGGGTGACGTGACGGTCGGCATAATAGTCGGGAATGAAATGGCGGCCGCCGATGTCCATCGTGTACACGTTGGTGTAGGCACGTCCTGCCTGCTCGTCGCTCGGTCCGTTCAGCGTCAGGCTGTTGAGAGAAGGATTGAGCGTCAGCGTAGCCTCGTTCCAGTTGCTCAAGCCGGTAGTGGACATCACCAGCGGGCCATACATGAACGCACCGGTCCACAAAGGCTCAAACTCGGTCCGGGTCTCGTTCTTCCCCGTGGCAGCAATCTGCATCTTGTCAGGGCCGAAGTCGATATGAGGAGCGAACGGCATGTCAATCTCCACGACGTCCTTCGTGCTCCATTTGCGCAGCGGAATCTCCACATAGGTGCCAGGACGGCAGCCAGATGCCATCTCCTTGCCGTTCAGTTTCACGCTGAAGCCTCTTGTGGCCCAGTAAGGCACTCGCAGCTTCATCGCGAACTTGCCACCGCCTTTCGTGATGCTGATTTTGCTCTGCTCTGCCGGCCACTTGCATTCCTGACGCAAGGTCACCTTCTTGGCATCCCACTGGGCTGTGGATGGGAGGTAGAGCGCCACCCAAATGGTGTTGTCACTCACGAAATAAGCAGCTTCCTGGTATTTCACGTGGTTCTCCGCGCCGGTGCCGCCGCAGCAGGTGGACTGAGGCGTCTCATTTCCCCACGGCTTCGACGCGTCGAGACCCACGGCATACTGATACAGTGTGGCATAATGCTCGGGATGGAGGCTGCCCACCAGCTGGTTATAGAGCAGACGCTCGTAATAGTCCATATAGCCGGCGTTGTCAGGGTCGTAGCAGTTCAGGTCTTTCGACAGCTTCGCCAGGTTGTAGGCGCAGCAGGTCTCGTTAATCGTAGGCTCGGGATAGAGGTTACGACGCCCGTCGCCCGTCACGTTCGTACACATCGACAAGATCTGGGAGTAAGGCTGACGGAACATCTCGCCGTTGCCCACGCCGCCCATGGCATAGCGGTAGCGGCCCTGGATGAAGTTCCAGAAGTTGTAGGCCAAGTTATAGTAATAGGGGTTCTTGTTGCCGCGGTAGCTGCGCAGAGCGCCAGTCACCATCGGGATATGCTGGTTGGCATGGCGCGTGCGGATGGCGTCCACGTTTTTCGACAACGGGTCGAAGAAGGCAGGGGAGTCAAAGTAGTTGGAGGCTTCCAGCAAACGGGCGGACTCCGTCTTGTTGTCCACCATCTCGGACAGGCGGGCCAGACTCTCGGCCATGCCGCCCACCTCACCGGCGATATACATGTTCCACATCTCATAGCGGTTGCCTGGAACAGCGCGACGCTCTTCCTGTGTGCCGTCGGACTTCACATACGTGCGGTAATGCAGGCGGTTCCAAACCCAAAGGCCCATGTCCTTGGCAATGAGCAGCGCCTTCTTGGCCGTGGCCTTGTCGTCGATGTAGGTGGCGATGTCAATCAGGCCGGCCAGCTGCTTATGCACCGAGTAATAGGGTGCCCACACCCACTGCTCGTTGTTGTAAGCGCGGTACATCTCTATCAGCACGCAATGCTGGGCGGGGATGGCGTTCAGGTAGCCATAGCCGTATTTCGAATAGTCTTTCTTGTAGTTGTCGAAGTCAGCCCAAGTACCTTTCATCTCCTTCAGTTCCGCATCGGGCGCAAAGTCACGGGCTTCCCAATAACGGCCCAGTTTCTTGTCGTACACAAACGTACGCTCCTGGCAAGCCCGCAGCTCGTCCACCATCGTCTGGATATTCGTGCGCAGCTGGGCTTTCTGCTTCTCGTCCTGACAGCTGGCGAACGCCATGGCGAGTGCCGACATATAATGGCCAGACCCATGGCCTTTCAGCTTGGTCGTCGGGGAGTCCCAGCCGTCGGCCTTGGGATAGCCGTCGGTGGGAAGGCCATAAGTGTCGCGGTAGTTATAAAGCTGCTGCTTCACGTCGAGGCTCAGCAGGTTCTGGATGTCGAGGTCGCGGTTGTGAGTCAGGCGGTTCTCGCCGTCTATGCTCACCTTGTCAAGAGGCAGCGGCTGAGCAACGGGCACAGGGTCTGGCACCGCGTCGGCACCACCCACCACCGTCACATGAGCCACCACAGGAAAGCCGGCAGTCGTCGTGTTGTCGCCTGTGATATAACCTTTCACGTCGTAGCTCGAACCCACAGGATTTTTCGAGGCGTCTGCCTCCGATGCCTCGACCGAAGAGGATGAGTTCATCCACTTCACCTGACGGTACTCACTGCGTCCGTTGTCATAACTCACCCACAGACGGTAAGGCAGACGGGGAGCTGTCCCGACAGGACACCTCACCGCCACATCCTCCATCTGTACGATTTTCAGGAGCGGCTCTTTTTGAGCACTTGCCTCGTAAGGCAGCATCAATAAACTGAATGCGGATACCACACCGCAAATCATCATTCGTTTTGTCAGCATTGTATTAGTTTTGAGTTTTATTCTTTAAGTTGAGCTTGATTAGTAGAGACGCCCCGTGGGGCGTCTTGTAACTTAATGCCGTGTCCTCTTGTAACTGCACTATTCACTTTTCACTTAGTAAACACGTACTTCCCATCGCCGGTCATCCCTTCTGCGGAGATATACAGCTGCGAACACGTGGAGTTATTATAAAACTCCACCGACGCGTTTCCATTTTCGTCTGCCACGACATCCGGCTTCCACCACAGCGTGCGGCGGTAGTCATCGGCTACGGGAGGGATCGACCCATAGTCGTCGGTCTTGAATTTCGTCGCCACGTCATATCCGTGGAAATGGGTATATCGCCGTCCTTTCTTGCTGGCTGTGCTCACATAAGGGTCGGTGAACATATAGACAATGACGGCATAGTCCTTCGACTGCTGGTCGGACCATATATATACCGAACGTAATTCGTCGACAAAGCCCTTGAACACGGTAGGCCAGTCCCAGGTGGAGAGTGTCAGAGGTTGTATATCAGGAATATATGGATGTGCATCCTCACCTGTTTTTTTCTTGCCAGTAATGGCGTAGATGGAGTTGTTCAGCATCCAGATGATATTACGGTCACCGTAACTGAAGTCGCAAAAACCTGTCCCTTCCTCCCAGTCTGCGGACTCGCCGTCATCATTGCCATGTCCCACAACTTCATTGGATGGTCCGTTGAGCATCGGATTCACCGAAGCCAGCCACAGGTCGACACGCGGTGGGACTTCGCCCCTGTCGTCGATGGCCTCCATCTCCCGGTGCATGTCGTAATAGATATTGGAATGAAGGCGGGCGTTTGTCTCGTCCCAGGCGGGATTTCGGCGTGTCTTCCAACTGGGCTTCTTGGCCTTCACGGTCGCGCCGGTCAGCGCATACTGGCCGGCTCCCGTCTGCATCAGCTGCATGCGGTCTTTGTCTATCCGCTCAAACGATGCAACGTCCACCTTGCTCTGCTGAGGAGGATCGGGGAGAACCGTCGGACTCGCCTCGGCGCTGGTGATATAACGGGGCTGGGGCTGGAACTGGCGGTCGATGGTCACGCTGTAGGTCTTCAGCTTGTCCTTGATCTTTGTCAGTATCTGCATGTTGAACTCACCGTAGGCATCGTCGGGAATGCGGAACGCATAGAAGCCGGTACTGTCGGTGCGGGTCTCGCCGCTGGCAACCTGGCCCTTGTCGTTATAGATGTAGAGCGTCATGTCAACGTCGTTCACGGGGTTGTTCTTGATATATTTCTTCCATGAGGGCTTCAGGTGGCCATACACGTAAAGGCCGTCCTCCACCGTCTGCAGGCGCTGACGCCAGGGGGTCATGTCAGACATCACCTCCCAGTCGTAACGGCGCCACCCGTTGAACAGCATCAGGCTGTCGGCGGCAAGGCGGTGGGCCTCGTCATCGGCCTCGAAGTAATATTCTGGGTGTGGAATATATCCGGCGATATCGGACGACAGCAGCATATAGGTGTTGATGTTGCCGTGAGGGCCGTTCACAAGGTTGGAGTAGTCCATAGCCGAGAACGAGAGATGGGCATTCGGCAGTGTGTGCAAGTTCAGACGTACCTTCCCGCAGGGACTCAGCGTCACGTCTTGCAAGCCTGCGGACACGGTGTCCGACTTCTCGGGATCAGGACAGACGAAGAACAGGCGCTCGGCATGGATATGGCCACGCGTGTCGAACAGGGTCAGCTGGTTCACGCCTGGACGCAGCATACGACGGGGAAAACACTTCTCCACCACATCGTCCATCCTGATGGTGTCAGTGATATAGATATTGCCACTGTTCATCAGCGTCATGCCGATGAACTCACCTCGCATCGACGGGGTGGATAGAATCCTGGCGGACACGTCGTCGCTGATGGGGTCGACCACGAGCACCATACCCTCCTCGAGGGCGTCGGGCATCTCAAACTCCAGCTTCTTCAGGTCGGGCGTCGTCAGGACCAATGTCATCCGACGGCTGGTAGGCACGATCTCAAACAGGCCCTTGCCTTCAGCATTGCTCACGGTGATGGCAAGCGTC
The DNA here is from genome assembly GCA_946625675.1 of uncultured Prevotellaceae bacterium. GTDB lineage: Bacteria > Bacteroidota > Bacteroidia > Bacteroidales > Bacteroidaceae > UBA3839. The sequence goes on from CAMOTI010000053.1 coordinate 5,212, forward strand.
GTCCCGGCACTGTCCACCACCTCTCCGGCCAATGCGGCTGGATGATGCTCGGGGTCGGTCACGGTGAAGGCGACACGGCTGAACAAGCCACGCACCATATTGCCGCCCTCCGGGTAGATATTCACGGTATAGCCGCGCGCTTTCCGTTTCTTCTGCTGAACGGGGTCGAGCGTGGTGAGGCTGTCATGCTGGACAAGACGCTCTGGCAGACGCTGGTGATAGGCAAACTGGTCAATCTGCGGATTGCTGTAGTCGCCTTCTGTTTTCGGTTTCAGAAACACGGGAAACACACGTGAGAAACAAGCGGCGTCACCGAAATTCAGCATATAGCGGGTGTAGGCGCGTACCTCAAAGAAGCCAGCCGTGTAAAGGCTGTCAAGCATGAAGTCGCCGTGGGCCTCGCCATGCTCCAGACGCAGTTTCCGCTGCTTCACAACGACGCCGGAGGGATTCAGCAAGTCAACATAGAGCACACGGCTGATGTCGCTCGGCTTGCCGGTGTCGCTCCGGGTGACATAACACTTGAAATACATCCGCTCGTTCTCAAAATAGCCAGTATTGTCGAAATGAAGATAAGCCTTCTCCTGGGGGTAGGTCTTCTGAAACAGAGCGACATGATTCATGCGCCCGACAATCTGGCTGAGTGGTGTCGGTGCATCCTGAGCAAAACTGCATATACTGCCCAGAATGAATATGGCCAGTAAGGATATCCTCTTCATATCATGATGTTTTTAGTTAGTGGTTACCAAATGGTACATGGGTCGGAATATTTTAACCAACCTCATAAAGAAGCAATCTTTCCAAGATTCTTTTTTAATGATGAAGCAATCCAGCCCATGCGACTCATCAGAGTAGAGAAAGTTGCCCTGTCGTGAGCCGGCACCTTCAATTGGTAGGTGTCCATTTCTGACTCTGCATTTTCTTGAATATCTGAAGGATCATAATAATAGCCTTGCTCTGGCAACATGCTGTCTGTTACTGCAGACGGTTCTAACAAGGTTTTTGCGGTCAACTGTTCGCGGCTGGCCTCTACCAAGTAAAGTGCATTGTCTACCTCTGGATGAAGATAAGCATCGCGTAAATCCAACTGACCACCGACAAATGCCATCAGACGGGGTTCGGAAATCTGAACACCAAGATAGTCATATCCTTCACTTGTCTTCTCAAAGAGAGTACACAAATAACGGGTACCTGTCACGTCTGCTGCTGTCAGAATCTGAGGCACGTCATAATATTCTAATATCTGAATCAATGATAGTTTTCTCATACTTGCAACATTGATAAATTTGCTATTTTAAAAACGCAGATATCCTCCGGAGGACAATTGTCAGGCATTTCACAAGCCCATATGGGATGAAACTCATTACAGTAGGCCTGAATTTTACATGGTGTGAGCATAAACAATATTTTTTGCAAATGTACAAAAAAAGATGTATCTTACCATATTTTTTGTGTTTTTTATCGTAACTTTGCATAAAATACGATGAAAAAAGGACTCACCTGCTCATGAAATTTCTCATTTCTATCATATTACTTTCCCTGACGTCTGTGTGCGCATCTGCACAGACCGATTCGCTGATGGTAGAAAAACATGACTCGCTGAGAAACGACACCACACTTCTCCCAAACTGCTATGCGGACAACGACAGCACGCGGAACGACTCGGTTCCTGACGACTTCTACGCCGTCAAAGACCTTGACACCGACGACTCTGACCCCGTCATCTACAAACTGCCCACTGTGCTCGACTCCATCTTCCATTTCAGACAATCCCTCGGACAGCTGCCCGACTCCGTCAAGTCAAGCGCATACTTAAAATACAACGTCAACGTGCTCAAACGCAACCTCACCATGTTCTTCGTGCCAAAAGTCGACGTGCTCATATCGGGAACAAGAAGGACGCTGGGGGAGTCCATCAACAAGGTCACCTTCTACGAAGGAGACAAGACGGACTCGAAAGTGCTGCTCAACAGCTACACGCTCAGCAGGAGCGGAGCCAGAAACGTGCCATCTCTCATCAACTACCTCACACCATATATCTACAACCAAACCATCTTCAAATCATATATCTTCTCACCATTCCACCGCACCAACCGGTCGCTCTACCGGTACAAGCTGAAGATGCTCGGCAGCTGGGCGGAACTGTCGTTCAAGCCAAAAATCAAGAACCCACAACTCATCAAGGGCAAGGCACTCATCAATCCGGCCAACGGACAGGTGCTCACCACCACATTCAAGTGCGACTTCAGAATGTACAAACTGCAGTTCAACATCCAGATGAACGACGGGACTGAGCCGCTGGCCGACCCAAACGGAGAGTCCGTGGCAGCGCTGTTGCCCAAACGATGCAACATCGAGGCATACATGAGGTTTCTGTGGAACAAAATCGACATCAAATACGAGAACACATACGAGCCGGATATCAACTTGCCGGACACCATCAGCAACACACGCGACCACAAAGCCATGAGCCAGCTACGCCCCTACCCGCTCACAGAGGAGGAAGAGGAGCTCTATCAGAAATATGACAGCCTGCAACAAAAACAAAGGCAGGAAGCACAGGAAATGGCGGGCAAAAAAAAGAAACTCACCATAAAGCGTATTTGGAACGACTACGGAAAGCAGCTCTTCCGCACACACACGGCGGAACTCGGAAACGCCGACCTCAGGCTCAACCCGCTTATCGACCCCATGCAGCTGCTGCACAGCTCCACAAAAGGATTCATCTACCGAATCAAGACCAGGGCAGTCGTCAGGCTGGGAGAAAACGCCGCACTCAC
>CAMOTI010000054.1 GCA_946625675.1 uncultured Prevotellaceae bacterium
AGGCCATGTGTGAACGAACCGCCAGCTATGCCTCCGTGCCCGACGAGTATCGCGACAAACTGTCGAAGCAGGCGAAGTTCAGTGTGGCGGTGGAGCAATGGATTGCCGACAACGATGTACAGGCAGTGGCCATTCAGTGCTGGGACTCACTCGAGCAGAACTACGGCTGTGCCCCATGCGTCACGATGTCCATGCTTAGCGACAAACTGATTCCGGCAGCATGCGAAACCGATATTGCAGGAGCCGTGTCCATGTATGCGCTTTCGCTGGCGTCAGGACAAGCGCCGGCGTTGCTCGACTGGAACAACAACTTTGCAGAGGACCGCAACAAGTGCGTATGCACCCACTGCGGCAATTTCCCACGTTCGTTCGTTGGCAACAACAACCTCCGGCTCGGACCATTGGGCGTGCTGGGTAGGACGCTTGGCAAGATCAATACCTTCGGTGCTGTATACGCGAAGGTGTCAGAAGGACCGTTCACCTTCTTCCGACTGTCTACAGACGACCCCAAGGGCACCATCAAGACCTATCTTGGAAAAGGAACCATCACCAACGATCCGTATGGCATGGACGGGTGCATTGCTGTCACGAAGGTGGACAACCTGCAGCAGCTCATGAAGTTCATCTGTAAGAACGGCTTCGAACACCACGTTGCCATGTGCCGCACTGATGTGGTTGACATCCTCAGTGAGGCCATCAACACCTACCTGCACTGGGATTGCTATGTGCACGAATAAGCCTTTTAAGTGAAGAGTTTTTATAAGTGAAGAGTGAAAAGTGAAGAGTGAAGAATTTGCTGCCGCCGTTCATTTACTCTACATGAACTCCGGAAGTAAATTCTTCACTTCTCACTTTACATCCCCCTCGGGGGCTTGGGGGGCTTCTCACTTTTCACTCTTCACTTAACAGACTCTTTCTTCTTTTTTTGTAAAATTCTTCACTCTTCACTCTTCACTCTTCACTTTTTTTTATACCTTTGCAGCCGATTATCATCAATTAGGTGTAAAAACAACAGTAAAGTAAAAGATGAAAGCATTTGTATTTCCCGGACAGGGAGCACAGTTCGTAGGAATGGGAAAAGACCTCTACGACACGAATCCGAAAGCCAAGGAACTCTTCCAGAAGGCTAACGACATCCTCGGATACTCCATCACCGACATCATGTTCAATGGTACTGACGAAGAACTCAGGCAGACCAAGGTTACACAGCCTGCAGTCTTCTTACATAGCGTCATTTCAGCACTCTGCATGGGCGATGAATTCAAACCCGACATGGTTGCCGGTCACTCGCTCGGAGAGTTCTCGGCACTCACCGCCGCTGGGGCACTCAGCTTCGAGGATGGTCTGAAACTGGTATATGCCCGTGCCATGGCCATGCAGAAGGCTTGCGAGGCTGCTCCCTCTACCATGGCAGCCATCATCGCACTGCCCGACGAGAAGGTCGAGGAGATTTGCAAGCAAGTGAGCCGCGAAGGCTGTGTCGTCGTGCCGGCCAACTACAACTGTCCTGGACAGCTCGTCATCAGCGGAAACATTGAGGCCATCGATGAGGCTTGTGCCAAACTGAAGGAAGCTGGTGCCAAGCGCGCTCTGCCACTCAAGGTAGGTGGCGCTTTCCACTCACCTCTCATGCAGCCTGCCAAGGACGAACTACAGGCCGCCATCGAGCAGACGGAGATTAAACAGCCCAACTGTCCTGTCTACCAGAACGTAGACGCACTGCCTCACACCGATCCCGCAGAAATCAAGAAAAACCTCATCGCTCAGCTCACAAGCAGCGTCAGGTGGACGCAATCGGTGCAGAACATGATTGCCGACGGTGCTGATGATTTCACGGAATGCGGACCAGGAAAGGCCCTGCAAGGCATGATTGTAAAGATTTCTCGCGACGTCAACGTACACGGCATCGCCTGACCACAAAACTAATCGGTCTGGAGGTAGTCACCTCCAGACCTTTCCTTGCAAACTACTGAAAACTATGAAACAAGAGAAAATCATCATCTACCAGTTATTCACACGCCTGTTCTCCAACCGCAACACTACATGCAAACCAGACGGAACACTTCAGGAGAACGGATGTGGAAAGATGAACGACATTGACAGCGCAGTGCTCAGCAACATCCGCAAGCTCGGCGTCACCCATGTGTGGTACACTGGCATCATCCGCCATGCCACGCAGACCGACTATTCTGCTTACGGCATTCCCCGTCAGCACGATGTCGTGGTGAAAGGCAAGGCTGGGTCGCCCTACGCCATTACCGACTACTACGACGTGGACCCCGACCTGGCCGTGAACGTTGACAAGCGCATGGACGAACTGCAGGATTTGATTCGTCGCACACATCAGGCTGGGCTGAAGGCCATCATCGACTTCGTGCCCAATCATGTGGCGCGAGAATACAAAAGCATCTGCAAGCCCGAGGGCATCAAAGACCTGGGTGAGAACGACGACCCCACGAAGCATTTCTCTACAGCTAATAACTTCTATTATTGCTGGGGACAGCCTCTCGACCTCTCAAATATCGTCAGCCAGACGGCTAACCCATACAATGAGCTTCCCGCCAAGGCCACAGGCAACGACCAGTTCTCCAACAAGCCCACACCCAACGACTGGTATGAAACCGTCAAGCTCAACTACGGCATTGACTACTGCGATGCAGGAGGTCGCTCAGAGCATTTCGACCCCATCCCAGACACATGGAACAAGATGACCGACATACTCCTTTTCTGGGCACAAAAAGGCGTCGACGGTTTCCGTTGTGACATGGCTGAGATGGTGCCCGCCGCCTTCTGGGCGTGGGCAACCGACAAGGTGAAATATCGCTATCCGGAGAAGATATTCGTTGGAGAGGTCTACGACCCTAACCAGTATGACCGCTACATCGGTGCTGGTTTCGACTATCTCTACGACAAGGTGGGCATGTATGACTGCCTGCGCGACGTCATTTGTGGAATGCGTCCTGCTGCCGACATCACGCGCCAATGGCAGACAACCGACCGTCTGCGGCCGCACATGCTCTATTTCCTTGAAAACCATGATGAACAGCGCATCGCCAGCAGTTTCTTTGCCGGTGAGGCCATGAAGGCCATTCCCGCCGTCTACGTCAGCGTGCTGCTCTATAGCAATCCCTTCATGCTCTATGCCGGACAGGAGTTTGGCGAAGCCGGCATGGACGAGGAGGGCTTTAGTGGAAAGGACGGGCGCACCACCATCTTCGACTATTGGTGCGTTCCATCGCTCATGCGCGGCTATTTCGACAGACGGCGTATGAAGAAAAGTGAGCGCAGTCTGATGACCATCTATCAGAACATCCTGAACATGGCCATCAACGAAAAGGCAATCCGTGAGGGTGACTCCTTCGACCTGATGTATGTGAACCCGCAGTTGGCTGAACAGCAGTTTGCCTTTATTCGCAAAGCCGATGACGAGATGATTCTCGTGGTGGCCAATTTTGGCTCATTCGACGTTGCCACCTCTGTCGTTGTGCCCAGTCATGCGTTCACCCATCTGATGATTCCGGAAATGGAAACCACTGCCGTCGACCTCGTCACCAAAGAGCAGATGAAAGTGGTGCTGCGTCCTGACAAACCGCTTCCCATCACCATTGGTGCATTGTCGGCTCGAGTCTACAAATTCATGATTAATCATAAATAACACTGAGCATCAATAATGATGATGGCTCTATACCAATAAAGCAAACACGCCTTATGAACGAACACAACAAAGATGAGTTTCCCCCCAGCCACACGGCGGAACACTTGCTCAACCAGCTCATGGTGCGCATGTTTGGCTGTGAACGCTCAAGCAACGCCCATATAGAGCG
>CAMOTI010000055.1 GCA_946625675.1 uncultured Prevotellaceae bacterium
CGACCGGGATTTCATTTTTATAAATAACACCATTGTTGCAGTGTGTTAAAAATGTTAATTTTCTTGGTTTTTACTATAAGTTGCGAATGTTCATGAATAAATATTTTTAATTAACATAAATCAGAGTTAATCCGAACACAATAGTTTGATTTTTTCGAGTGCTTCATCCAGTGTAATGTTATCGAGGGGTATCCACTGGATGTCGTGGTCTTTTTTCATCCACGTGAGTTGTTTCTTGGCATAGACACGTGTGTTTTTCTTGATACGTTCCACGGCCATAGGGAGAGTCCAGTTGCCGTCGATTACATTAAACAGCTCCTTGTATCCCACAGTGTTGAGCGAGTTAAGATGACGATAAGGATAAAGGCGTCGCGCCTCATCCAAGAGCCCCTGCTCCATCATCTGGTCTACACGCCGGTTGATGCGTTGGAAAAGTACCTCGCGCTCCCGGTTGAGTCCGATTTTGACGATACGAAAGGGACGCTGCTTTCTCACCCCAGTCCTGAAGGAAGAGAACGGCTTTCCTGTCATATAATACACCTCAAGAGCATGAAGGATTCGTTTTGTGTTTTTCAAGTCTGCGATTTGGTAGTATTCTGGATCCACGAGTCTGAGTTCTGACAGCAAGGCCTCCGGTCCCTCGTCGTTGAGCCGCTGCCACATCATGCCCCTCACCTCGTCATCGACCGTCGGCATGTCGTCGATTCCGTTGCACACGGCATCCACGTACATCATGCTTCCTCCACTCATCAGAGCAAAATCCTGCTTAAGGTACAAGTCAGAAAGCACTTTCAGCACGTCGGTCTCGTACATGGCAGCACTGTAATAGTCCTCCAAGTCGAGATTTTGGACAAAGAGATGTTCTGCCTGCGCCAATTCTTCAGGAGTCGGCGCCGCAGTCCCGATGGACATCTGACGGTACATCTGCCTGGAGTCTGCCGAGATGACCGGTGACGATAAGAGCTTAGCCATGTGAAGGCTAAGCTCTGTCTTTCCAACGGCCGTAGGGCCAGTTATGACCACCAGCGTTTTCATCAATATTCACCGTCGGTGATGTCGAGTCCGCTGATTTCGAGGTCCTCGTCGTTGAATCCCTCGGCTGTCATGTCGTCGTCGAACAAATCTTCACTCCCCGTATCTGTGACGGGGTTCATCTTCATCAGTTCCTCGAAGTCAATCCGCTGTCGGGGAGGATTTCCCTGACTGCGCGACACTACCGGCTCCTGCAAATGTTCACGGGGAATAATCTGTGAGAGTTCCATGAAGAACATACGGTCGGCCAGCGGGTCGAAGGTGTAGATGAGATGTTGCTTCTCGTCAAGTAGAAACTCCGACAAGCGTGTGGAGGCCATGACATAGGAGTCCTGCTCGGACGAAGTGTCCATCTCCTCCAGAGTGATTTCCTGTCCCTTCTCCCATCCTTCGTCGCAGATGGTAAAAGAAGTGAGTTCGCCTTCGTCGAATCCGCAGGAGTCGAGTATGGCCTTATGAAGCTGAAGGAATGTTGCGTTGGCGTCGATTTTTATCTCGCGCATGAAGTCCTCCACCTCGTTGGATATGATGATGAAACGATATATCATTGTTATAGTTTAAAGTTTAATGTTTAAAGTTTAAAGAGCATGCGGACTACGCACGACACCAGATACGTTCATCGGTTCTTGAAGGAAATGCCACGCTGGAGGGCGCCACTTTTCACTATTCACTTTTCACTTATTATCTGATGATTCCACGCTCGGACTTGGAGACAAAGTCGATGATGTACTGCACCTCCTCGCACATCGGTATTCCGAACTTGATCTGGTCGATAGCCTCCTTGATTGTGAGGTTGCTGTTGTAGATGAGACGGTAGGCATCATGGATGTTCTCAATCACATCCCTTGAGAACTGTCTACGGCGTAATCCTACGATATTCAGTCCGCAGTAGGCGATAGGTTCCTTACCACCGATGATGAACGGAGGAACGTCCTTGCTGGTTCTGCTTCCTCCCTGTACCATCGTGTATCCTCCGATACGGCAGAACTGATGGACAAGTACGACGGCGCTGATGATGGCATAGTCGTCAATGATGACCTCACCGGCCAGCTTCGTGGAATTTCCCATGATGATGCCGCTTCCGAACACGCAGTCGTGAGCGATATGAGCGTTTTCCATGATGAGGTTGTTGCTTCCGACCACGGTCTTTCCTTTCGAAGCCGTACCACGGTTGATTGTGACGTTTTCGCGGATTTTATTTCGGTCGCCGATGATGGCGAGGCTTTCCTCCCCCTTGAACTTAAGATCCTGTGGGATGCCTCCGATCACTGCGCCCGGATGTATGATATTCTCATTGCCCATGCGCGTACCCTCCAGGAGTGTCACGCTGTTCATGAGTACGTTGTTGTCACCGATTTCCACGTTCTTGTCGATGAAGCAGAACGGGCCGATTTCGCAGTTTTCACCAATTTTTGCGGTTGGGTCGATAAATGCTAACGGACTGATTTTTGCCATATTTGTTGTTGGGGATTGAGAGTTTTAGAGTTTAGAGGAGCTATTGGAGCAATACTTTCCAGAAAAAACAAGAATTTCCAGAGGTTCAAGAACCTCTGTTTTATTCTTTGTTCTTGACAATCTGGGCAGTGAATTCAGCCTCGCCCACGAGCGTGTCGCCGACGAACATAAGCCCCTTCATAGAGGAGATACCGCGCTTGACGGGAGCCAGCAGGCGTACTTTGAAAATAAGTGTGTCGCCCGGCACCACTTTCTTGCGGAATTTCACGTTGTCGATCTTCATGAAGTAAGACGACCACTTCTCAGGCTCGTCAAGAGTGTTGAGCACGAGCAGTCCTCCGGCCTGAGCCATGGCCTCCACGAGCAGAACTCCCGGCATGACCGGCTCCTGAGGGAAATGACCTGTGAAGAAAGGCTCGTTAATCGTAACGTTTTTCACTCCCACGATGCAGTTCTCGTCGATGGATATGATTTTGTCGACAAGCTGCATAGGATATCGATGTGGAAGTAGTTCACGGATGCGGTTAACATCCAGAACCGGCTCCTGGTTGGGGTCGTAAGGCGGACATTGCTGGTCGTGCTTGCGAATGTCCTTCTTAAGCAGCCGTGCAAACTTATTATTGATGGAATGTCCAGGCTTTGTTGCGATGACACGTCCCTTGATTCGACGTCCCACCAGTGCGAGGTCGCCAATGATGTCGAGTAGTTTGTGGCGGGCAGTTTCGTTGGGCCAAGTAAGCGGTTTGTTGTTGATATACCCCAGCTGCTTGGCGTCCTTATGCGGAATACCGATTGTGTCGGCCAACTCATCGAAGCGTTCCTGAGACAGTTCGTTCTCATAGATGACGATGGCATTGTCGAGGTCACCTCCCTTGATAAGACCCAGATTGAGCAGAGGCTCAATCTCCCTTACGAAGACAAACGTCCTTGCCGATGCGATTTCCTCAGGAAACTCGCTGAGACTGTTGAGCGTGGCGAACTGGCTTGCCAATATCTTGGAGTTGAACTCAATCATGATGTTGACGTAGAAATCGTCGTCAGGCACGATAATGATATGCTCTCCGTTATCACCCTTGATTTCAATCTTCTTCTTCACGATGTAGAACTGTCGGTCGGCTTTCTGCTCCTGCAGTCCCGTTTCCTGTATTTTCTGCACGAATACAGCTGCCGATCCATCGAGAATAGGCATCTCCGGTCCGTCGAGCTGAATAAGACAGTTGTCGATGCCCATGGCATAGAGAGCTGCCATGGCATGCTCGATGGTGCTGACCTTCACATCGTCCTTGACAAGGACCGTTCCACGCTGTGTGTCGCCTACAAAATCAGCAGAACATTCAATGACTGGCTGTCCTTCGATATCTACCCGCTGGATCTTATATCCATAGTTCTCTTCAGCCGGCAGAAAGACGGCATTGATAAACTGTCCGGTGTGTAATCCTTTTCCTTGAACACTGAAAGGTGCTTTCAGGGTGATTTGCTTTTGCATATTGAGAGTTGAGAGTTTAGTGTTTAGAGTTTAGAGAGGGGGAGCGTTATTCAGGGCTGCTTGTTGAGCTGCTGCCTGAGTTCCTGAATTTCCTTTTTCATTGCCTCAAGCTGCATCATCATGTCAGGCAGGCTTTTGAGCGCCGCCATTTGCCGTGCAAAGAGTTTGTGGTCTACAGCCGGATATCCCATCAGTGTCGCCCCGCCCTTTCTGGCAAGGTTTCCCCCAGGAATGCCGGACTGGGCACCGACATGAGTTTTATCGCCGATAACGATATGTCCTGACACGCCGACCTGTCCTCCCAGCATACACCACTGCCCCACTTTCGCACTTCCGGCAACGCCAGCCTGCGATGAGATGACCGTGTTTTCTCCAATCTCCACGTTATGGGCAATCTGAACAAGGTTGTCGAGTTTCACTCCTTTTTTCACCCTTGTGGCGCCCAGCGTTGAGCGGTCGACACAAGTATTGGCTCCGATTTCCACATGGTCGCTGATTTCAGCGATTCCAATCTGCGGAATCTTGTCGTATCCCTGAGGAGTAGGTGCAAACCCAAATCCGTCGGCACCGATGACAGCCCCTGCATGAATGATACAATGGCTACCCACTTTGCATTTCTTGTATATCGTAACATGCGGATAGAGAATGGTGTCCTCTCCAACGACGGCATCCTGCTGGATGACAACATGAGGATGAATGTCGCATCCTGTACCGATAGTGACATTCGGTCCGATATATGCGAATGGTGCGACATAGCAGTCCTCACCGATTTTCGCTGTCTTGTCGACATACGCCAGGCTGCTGATTCCCGGAGTACGTTCGTTCATAGACTCATAGAGCTGCAACAGCTGTGCCACAGACTCGTATGCATTGTCCACCCTGACCAATGTGGCCTTGACCGGCTGACTGGGATTGAAATCCTTATTCACCAAGACAATGGTGGACTCTGTCTCATAAAGATATTTCTCATACTGAGGATTGGCCAGGAAAGACAATGCCCCCGCTTTTCCCTCCTCAATCTTGGCAAAGGTGGATATAGCCGCGTTTTTGTCTCCTTCAACGACGCCTCCCGTAAAAGAGGCAATTTGTTCTGCTGTGAATACCATCTATTCCGTTTACAATTTACATTCAAAATGCAAAATTACGAAAAAAAAAGGAAATACGTAAATAAGTGGTAATAATTTTGCTGAAAAAGTTTTCTGACCGTGTAAAAAGTCAGTTTTTGAACGAATGTATGGGTGCTGGAATACGTCCTGTCCTCGAAACGAAGCGACTGCAAGCAAAGGGATTGACAGCCATGACTGGAGCATGTCCGAGCAGTCCGCCGAACTCCACGGTATCGCCCACGCTCTTTCCGACGACCGGAATGACTCTGACAGCGGTTGTTTTCTGGTTGACCATACCGATGGCACTCTCGTCTGCTATGATTCCGGCTATGGTGTGGGCCGAGGTGTTTCCAGGAATGGCAATCATGTCGAGCCCCACGGAGCAGACACAGGTCATGGCCTCAAGTTTTTCTATGGCCAGCGCTCCTGCCTCCACCGCGTCGATCATCCCCTGATCCTCGCTGACAGGGATAAATGCGCCGCTGAGTCCTCCCACATAGCTTGATGCCATCACCCCACCCTTCTTCACCTGGTCGTTGAGCAACGCAAGTGCGGCAGTAGTTCCGGGCGCTCCAGGCTGCTCGACTCCAATGCATTTGAGTATGTCGGCCACGCTGTCGCCGATAGCAGGCGTCGGTGCAAGGGAAAGGTCTATAATGCCGAATGGGACATGTAGCCTTTTTGCGGCCTCCTGTGCCACCAGCTGTCCCACCCTCGTGATTTTGAATGCCGTCCGTTTAATGGTCTCGCATAGGGTCTCGAAATTGGCCAGTCCCCGTTCATCCATCTGCTGGAGTGCATGTTTGACCACCCCCGGCCCGCTGACACCAACATTGATAACCGCCTCAGCCTCGCTCACTCCATGGAAAGCTCCAGCCATAAACGGGTTATCGTCTGGTGCGTTGCACAGCACGACAAGCTTGGCACATCCCAGGGAATCACGGTCGCTGGTCTCACGCGCCGTAGCCTTGATGACCTCACCCATGAGGCTGACCGCATCCATGTTGATACCCGTCTTTGTGGACCCGACCACCACAGACGCACAGATTCGCTCCGTCTGGGCCAGCGCTTTCGGTATGGCCCGTATGAGCATTTCGTCGTTTCGGGTCATGCCTTTCGAGACGATGGCACTGAATCCGCCAATGAAATTGACGCCAACCTCCTGAGCCACTTGGTCGAGCGTCCGACAGATTGTCACATAGTCGTCGGAAGACTTGCAGCAAGAGCTCCCAACAATAGACACTGGAGTGATGCTGATTCGTTTGTTGACAATCGGAATGCCGAACTGCCGGGCGATTTCGTCTCCTGTATGTACAAGATTATTGGCAAGTCGATAGATTTTATCGTGGATTTTCCTGCAACACTCATTGAGATCGGCATCCGCACAGTCCAGCAGGCTGATGCCCATCGTGATGGTCCGGACGTCAAGATGCTCACGTTCGATCATCTTGTTTGTCTCCATCACTTCGCTGATATTGATCATTTTCTTAATTGGAGTAAAAGTGGGAGTAGAAATGGAAATAAAAATGGAAATAGAAGGGGAAGCAGAATATAAGGCGAGAAAGTGATGGCGCCTTAGATTCTGTGCATCTTGTCGAAGATGTCCTCAAGCTGGCATTTGATTTGCACGCCTGTATTGGCACCGACAACGTCAAGTTCGTCGGCAATCTGGTCGAACTCCTTATCCGTCTTTGAGAAATCCACAATCATCATCATGTTGAAGAAGTCCTGCACGATGGTCTGTGAAATGTCGAGGATATTGATGCCGCTGTCTGCCAGATAGGTACAGACTTTTGCAATGATGCCGATAGTGTCTTTTCCCACTACTGTGATGATAGCACGCTGATTGTTCATAATTTCAATTTTTCTGCAAAGTTACGAAAAAAAACGGAGAAGAGGCGATGAAAGCAGGAAAACCCTCAAACCAAACACCAAAAGTAAGGTAACGAAACGAAAGAGAATCAAAAAAAAGGAGCGGATATCACATACCCGCTCCTGCATATAGGAAGAAAACCTTAAGCGTTACGTGCCTCTTGGATATATCCGAGTGCCTCCTTGCACATGTCAGTGACATACTGCCAGTCCTGAGCTTTCACCTTGTCGCCAGGGAAGAGCTTGCTACCCATACCGACGCAGTAGACCCCAGCCTTGATCCATGCCGTGAGGTTCTCCTTCGTAGGAGCCACGCCACCAGTGACCATGATCTTTGACCATGGCATAGGCGCCTTGAGTCCTTTTACGAAGGCCGGTCCATATACATCACCCGGGAATACCTTCGTGAGGTCGCATCCGAGTTCCTGCGCCTTTCCCACCTCACTGACAGAGCCACAGCCCGGGCAGTAAGGAACAAGACGACGGTTGCACACCGGAGCGATATCGGGATTGAAGAGCGGTCCTACGATGAAGCATGCGCCAAGCTGTATGTAGAGCGCAGCAGTAGGCGCATCCACAACAGAACCAACTCCGAGTGCCAGCTCCGGACATTCTTTCTCCGCAAACTTCACGCACTCAGCGAATACCTCATGAGCAAAGTCACCACGGTTGGTAAACTCAAATGCACGAACACCACCCTCGTAGCATGCCTTGATCACCTGCTTAGCCACTTCGGGATCCTTGTGATAGAACACCGGCACCATGCCAGTCTCACCGATTTTGGCCATAACGGCCAGTTTATCGAATTTTGCCATATTTTTATTCAGTTTTCAGTTACCAGTTTTCAGTTACCAGTTTTCAGTTATCAGTTATCTCTGTACACGTCCGCTGGCATTGCCTCCTGCGAGAGACTCCACCTCTTCGATGCTGACAAGGTTGAAGTCGCCCGGAATCGTGTGCTTAAGGGCAGAGGCCGCAACAGCAAACTCAAGCGCCTCACCCTGTGTAGGCTTTGTGAGCAGTCCATGAATGAGTCCACCAGAGAAAGAGTCGCCTCCTCCCACACGGTCGATGATAGGGTTGATGTCATAACGCTTTGACTGATAGAATTCCTTCCCGTCGTATATCAGCGCCTTCCATCCGTTGTACGTTGCGCTGAAGCTCTCTCTGAGCGTGCTGACCACATACTTGAATCCGAATTCCTTGGCCATTGCCTTGAAGATGCCCTCATATCCAGCCGCATCGGTCTTTCCACCTTCCACATCGGCATCCGGCTTGAACCCAAGACAGAGCTCAGCATCCTCCTCGTTTCCGATACATACGTCGACATACTGCATGAGCGGGCGCATGATGGAAATGGCCTTCTCCGAAGTCCAGAGTTTCTTACGGAAATTGAGGTCGCAACTGATGGTCACTCCATGTTTCTTAGCTGCGATACAAGCTTGCTTGAGGCATTCCGCACTGGCATCGCTGATGGCCGGTGTGATGCCAGACCAATGGAACCAGTCTGCTCCTTCGAAGACCTTGTCGAAATCGAAATCCTCAGGTTTAGCCTCGGCAATCGACGAATGAGCCCTGTCGTAAATCACCTTCGAGGGCCGCATAGATGCACCTGTCTCTGCATAATAAAGACCGATACGGTCGCCGCCCCGTGCGATGAAGTCCGTGTTGACCCCATATTTACGCATCGCGTTGACAGCGATTTGTCCGATTTCGTGCTTCGGCAGCTTAGAAACGAAAATGGACTCATGGCCGTAGTTGGCACAGCTGATGGCCACGTTAGCCTCGCCGCCGCCCGGGATAATGTTGAACTTGTCAGTCTGAACAAAACGATAGTTACCTTCCGGTGAGAGGCGAAGCATGATTTCGCCCATAGTTACGATTTTTGCCATATTCTTTATAATTTGAGTTAGTATACGGCAAAGTTAATGATAATTTTTCAGAAAATCGCTGATTTTTCACATTTTTCGAAAAAAAACGGAAAGATAGTGACAATAACCTTGCAAAAGGCAAAAAAAATG
>CAMOTI010000056.1 GCA_946625675.1 uncultured Prevotellaceae bacterium
ATATTTCACGACACGCAGCACGATGGCATGAAGTCTTTCAATCATAATGTTGCAAATATAGCACTTTTTTTTGTAAAACGCAAATATCAGAGAGTAGAAGGCCTTAATCAGGCTATTTGATCCGTTCTGGAAGTATTTTTTAGCATAAAGTCAAAAAAAAGCTGAAAATATTTTGCCGTTCGACAAAAAGTTCGTACCTTTGCACCCGCAAATGAGCGGAACGCTAAAAACGGACGCTTAATTGCTTGAAAGGGCTGGCCCGTTCGTCTATCGGCTAGGACGAGAGATTTTCATTCTCTAAAGAGGAGTTCGACTCTCCTACGGGCTACCACTGGGAAGATGGGTGCGAGGTCTTCAAAGCCATACCACATCGTACTTCCCTTTTTTTATTCACTCAAAAAACAAAAAAAAGAAAATGGCAAATCACAAATCAGCGCTGAAGCGCATCCGTCAGTCTCAGAAGAGAAAGTTGCACAACCACTATTACGCAAAGACAATGCGTAACGCCCTCCGTGACCTTCGCAAGTGCGAGGACAAGGCTGAGGCTCAGCAGCGTTTCCCTAAGCTCCAGAAGATGCTTGACAAGCTGGCAAAGAAGAACGTAATCCACTGGAAGAAGGCTGCTAACCTGAAGTCAGGTGCTGCCAAGCTCATCGCAAAGCTCTAATCTTCCTGTTCGGAAAAAATAAGACCGTGACTCCTTGGAGCCACGGTTTTTTTATGTCTTAGATTTATGATTTTCAGACATACATGGATAAGTCCTTACAGGTGACAGATTTGAGTTTGAAGACGCCCCACGGGGCGTCTCTACTGGTGACGGATTTGATAAAGTAAACCAAATTTTCCACCTAACTTATCCTATGATTCGTTGTGTTGTAACTGCTCCACCACTTTTTTGTATTCCATCTCGAAGTTGGGCGTGAGGATGTTCTTTCCGATGGCATCGAGTATTTCCTGCCTTGACCAGAAGCGTCCGCCATCAGTCTCCTCGCTGGGCCGGAGCGGTCCGTCGTAGGTGGTGATGTTGACGAAGACAAGCTCACGCTCCCGCTTGGAGTCGAACACATAATGGAGAAGCGGAAAAGCAAATCCGCTGTGGGCCTCTTCCCGTTGTGTGGTCATCCCATTCAGCTCCAGCCCGATTTCCTCATGCGTCTCTCGCATGAGTGCCTGTTCCACGTTCTCACCCAGATCCACGTGGCCGCCCACCGCTGTGTCCCATTTTCCTGGCTGTATGTCCTTCCATTCGGGACGTCGCTGCAGATAGAGTTCCCCCTTGGAGTTGAACACATGCAGATGCACCACCGGATGAAGGAGACGGCTGCCTCCGTGACATTCGCCCCGGGTGGCAGTCCCTGTGATATTGCCCTCCTCGTCGACGAGCGGGAGCATTTCGTTCATATTGTCTTGCACTGTTTTTATTAGTTTAAAGTTGAAAGTTTAAAGTTTAATGAGATTACTCAGACTTCGGGGTTAAATAAATGCATGATTTTCAGACATCTTAATTTTTCGAATACGAATCTTTTCGAATCATTTCGAATTTTATATGGTGAGCATGGCGAATCTTTCGGGCATCCGACACTTGGGGCGTTGTGGGGCAGAAAAAAGTCGTGCCACACTAAAGGCTGAGGGGCGGTTCATACATAGATGTCCGCCCCCCTTGACTCAGTAATCGTTGTCAGTTTTGCTTTTTGTTTTCCACCAGCTTAACGTTGACGCAGTTGAGCTGAGCAGTCTGCGCGTCGATGTCCTGACCTGTCTTGTTGTAGACGAAGGTGCAGTCCTTGATGTCGATATTGTGGACGGTCTGCTGCCCCGGTATACCTCCTGCCTTGATGGCGGTCTTGCATCCCCGGCATACGACATTCTGTATATGAATATCCTGGAAGTCCGGCACGTTCTTCATCTCTTTCTTCTCCTGCTGCGTAGGGTTTTTCGCTTCTCGTCCAGCCGGTTGGTCAGCATAGTCACACTGGAAGATGACCGCCTCCCCGGCGATGTCGTTCATGACGATGTCGGAGATATAAAGTTGCTCGGTCTTTCCACCCCTTCCGATACCACTTTTGAATCGAAGTCCGGTGTCAGTGCCGCTGAAGCGGTTATTGCGAACGACGATGCGGCGCATTCCGCTGATGGTCTCGCTTCCGAGTACGAACGCTCCGTGTGCATGGAACACGGTGTTGTTCTGAATGACGATGTCCGCACAGCCGTTGGCTGGTGAAGTCTCCTTGAATTTACCGCTCTTCATGCAGAGTCCGTCGTCTCCTGCATCGACCGTGCAGTTCACGATCAGCCCCACGTTGACGTCGCTGAAGTCAATGGCGTCGCCATTCTGCGCGTTCCACGGGCAACGTACGGTGACTCCGTCGATGATGACGTTCTTGCTGTAACAAGGATGCACATGGAATCTGGGAGAGTTCTGTACAGTCACCCCCTTCACGAGCACGTTCTCACAGTCGGTGAATCGGATAAGGTCGTTTCGCATACCCTCCTGTTCTTTCGGTGTGGGAGCGATGTCGGCATATCCGTTTTTCATCTGCCATGGATACCAGAGGCTTCCGTCCTCAGTGACCTGTCCTCCCATCTCCAGATACTGCTTCCATTCCACGTCGCTCTGCTTGCTTCGTTTCACGGGTCTCCACTGGCTGCCGTTTCCGTCAATGATTCCGAGGCCGGTGATTGCCACGTTCTTTCGTTTAGACGCACGTATGCAAGGATAAGCCCTGTCCGAGTTGCCTTTCGGGTCGAGGTAAAGGCTCTTGTCGGGTGAGAAACAGATGATGGCATTGCGATAGACATGGAGTTCGATATTGTCCTTGAGCATGATTGGTCCGGTGAGCCAAACCCCCTCTGGTACGAGCAGTCTTCCACCTCCCATCTTGGTCAGTTTTGAGATGGCCTTGCTGAAAGCCTCCGTGTTGAGAGTCACGCCGTCGCCCACTCCACCACATTCGGTGATATTCACCACATTGTCAGGTATTGTGACCGGAGTGACCTGTGCCACTTGTGTGGGCAGG
Source organism: uncultured Prevotellaceae bacterium (assembly GCA_946625675.1). Classification (GTDB taxonomy): domain Bacteria; phylum Bacteroidota; class Bacteroidia; order Bacteroidales; family Bacteroidaceae; genus UBA3839. The sequence goes on from CAMOTI010000056.1 coordinate 3,018, forward strand.
TTCTCATAATATTTGCTGTAGTCTTGTGCAAAAGCAGTGATTACCGCCATAGTCAAAAAAGAGAGAGATATGAATAAACGTCTCAGTTCTTGACTCCACTTAGCATTTATGCACTGTACACGTTCAGTGTATCGTCTGCCAATCAGTTGTGATCCTCTTGTTTTCATTATAATTTATGTTAGTTTGATTAAGTTCTTGGAATATGGTTGCAAAGTTAATTAAAATCGCTCAAAGAACCACAAAAAAACAGAAAATTGTAATAAAAATGTAGTGATGAGACATCGGTGTGCGGATGGATTACTTGGAATGAAGAGTATGAACAGGCCACAATTTATTTTGTGAAAAGAACATAAAACAATTGTTTTATTAGAATATTCTTTGTAACTTTGCCTGCGTATTGATGAAGACACATAATCCAGAATTCTCTAAATCCATCATTATGAAAATCATTGCGACATTCTTATATGCTTTTATTTTCGTCACCTGCCTGAATGCACAGAACCTGCAGTTGTCGCCCAGCCAAGCAACAGACTCAGTCAAGCCAGAGAACATCGTCCACAAAGACACCATCAGCCCCGCGGCATCAATCCTAATAGACTCTCTCAAAACGGAAAATACGGCAACGGCAGACAGCACTGGAGACGATACACCATTAAAACTACGGGCACATACAGTTTTTATATATCCGATGGCTCTCTTTGAATTGCTATTTTCATCAGTTCGCAGAAGCCCCAAACAAGGGCCCGCAGAACCCACGGAAGAAAGTAAGAAGCCAAAAGAAAAACGCCCGTTGCCAAAAACATACGACCCACAGCTGCCAACAATCTGGTACGGTACCTCCCGACTCCACGACGGAATCACCGGCAGTAACAACCCAGACTTCCACCTGCGCGACGGTGTCAAACATCATCACGAATTCGGTGTGACCGGATTTGAAATATCCAAAAACTGGTACAAAAATGCGATAGGCATCTCCGCCGCCGTCCAACTGTATGGAGGCGTCTATCATTTCGACAGAAACTACATCTTGAAACGTTCCCACAAATCTATTGAATTTGTTGAAACCAAAGCACCATTGAAAACCAACAAGATAAACTATGCAGGGCTCAGATTTCCAATCTTAGTCGGCTACCAAACCCCATACAAAATTTTCTCCATCAAGACAGGACTTGCACTGGGATTCAGGGGTGTAAGCGAAAAGACTTACACCTATAAATATAAAGGAGAGAAAGAAGAATCCGAACTCCGCTTGCATCTCAATTGGCTGACAACCGACTGGATGACGGTGATAGGTCTTGGCCCTGTCACTCTCACCTACAAACAAGGGTTGCTGCACTTATTCAAAACAGCCAGTGGAAAGAAAGCCTATGAGAGTTCGCTCACGTTCGGTCTTGACCTTCACTGGCTTTTCAGGCTGAAATGGCATTAGGTCAGTACATACTTTGTAACATTTGCGCCACTCCGTCCTCCTCGTTGGAGAGAGCCACAGCGTCGGCCACATCTTTCACTGCCTGAGGCGCGTTTCCCATCGCCACGCCTTTTCCAGCCATACGGATCATGGGTATGTCGCTGGGTGTGTCGCCAAAAGCGATGACAGACGCCGGGTCGACATCCGCATAGTTGAGCAGCCATCGCAGCCCGTCGCCTTTATTGACGCCCAGCGGATTGAGCTCAAGGAAATGCGGTTCGGAACAGAAGGCCGACAAGACACCGTCGAACATGTCCTTAACTTTTCTCTCGTTAGCCCTGAGAATCTCCGGTTCCCCCACGAACATACATTTATGCAATTTGAGTCCTTCTACCTCCTTTCTCCAGTTGTCGGTCGTCATGATGTCCATTCTGTTTCGTCTGGAAGAGCGGATGATGACAGGATGAGAGTCAGAAGTGGAGATGATATGCCGGTTGCAGAAAGTCATGATTTCGGCATTCATTTGTCTAGCAAACTCAACGATTTGCGGCAAGACAGCATCTGGCAATATGAGGTCGCGCACCACATTTCCAGTAGCACATTCAATGATTTCCCCGCCGTTATAGCCCACGATATAGCCACCGAACTCATGGAGCCGGATTCGTTGGGCTATATGTCGTGCTCCGTCTGTGGGTCTTCCGGTGCAAATGGCCACCTTCAGGCCATTTTTTTGTGCATGGATAAGCGTGTCGGCCGAGAAGTCGGAAATTGAGCTATCGTTTCGCAGGAGAGTGCCGTCGAGGTCGACGGCAAGAAAGTTGAAAGGTATCATTGTGGGGGGATGGGAGTTGATGGGAATGATGGGAGTTATGGGAATTGATGGGAGGCTATAGCTGTTCCATTTCGAGAGCGGCCCAGATGAATGGTCCTACCCCTTTTGCGTCGTTGTCGCGAACAGGCTCAGAGAGATAGTATTCGTATGATCCGTCGCGTCGTTTGTTCTCTTTCACTTTAGGAGCCGCCTTGAGCACTTTCTCGCTCATGCCCGGTCCAAGTCCTGCTACGGAGCAGCAGTTGGTGAGCGATATGGTCTTGTCTGGGTTGATGCGGATGAAATTCTTGATGATGCCGTTATAAGCTTTGATGCCGGCATCGCGGTATTTTTGGTCCACGTATCCTTTGCGTGCCGCCTTGAGCAGAACGTATGCGAACATGGACGAGCATGTGGACTCCAGGTAGTTGCCTTCACGTCCCGGCTGGTCCATGACCTGATACCATAGTCCCGACTCCTTGTCCTGCCATTTGATGACCGCGTCGAGGTCTTTCTTCAGCAAGCTGATTACCTCATTGCGGCGTCCGTAGTTCTCCGGCATGGCGTCGAGCAGTTCGATGAGCGCCATGGTGTACCATCCTTGTGCCCTTCCCCAGCAATGCTGTGAGAGCCCTGTGGCCTTGTCAGCCCAGAACATCTCGTGAGTCTCGTCCCACGCGTGCCGGTTGAGTCCCGTTTTTGGGTCCAGCGTCCGGTTATACGTGACAGTGACTTGTTTGACCGCGTCGTCATAAATTTTGCCAGCCTGCTCGGGATTGAGTAGCATCCTTGCTGTAAGCGAATGGAAAGGGAGGCCCATGAAAATCCCGTCGAGCCATACCTGGTAGGCGTAGATAGCCTTATGCCAGAACACGCCATCCGCCTCCGTCCGAGGCTGGTCGTTGAGCTGTGACATGAGCAGGCGTATGGCCTTGAGGTTTTTCTCCTCCGGCATCAGTTCATACAAACGGGCCACGAAATGGCCCGTCCGAATATTGTCTAAGTTGTAATCTTCCAGTTTATACCCAGTGATGTTGCCTTCCTGGTCAATCATCTTGTCGGTGTACATCTTGCAGTAGTCGAGAATCTGCTTGTCGCCGTACTTCAGATAGGTGTCGAGCATGGCTTCCAGCTCGATGCCCATCACATAGCTCCATTTGGGCTTGGTAGAGAAGTCGAGCATATAGCTCTCCGGCACCCGTTTCATCTCGGAGAAAGTCATCCACTCGCTGTAGTTCTTGTAAGGTTTTTCCTGCAGCACGAGATTTCCGTTGACGAAAAGGTTTTCGAGTTTCACGTTTCGCGTCTTGCCAGTGATGGTGTTGCCGTCCTTGACGCCGTTGAACTTGCAATTCTTCACATGGATGTCGTAGACATACGTGTCCTCCTCGAGTCCGATGATCTGCACCCCGTACTTAGATTTCTCGCAGGTGACGTTCTCCATGTACACGTTTCTGACCGTCGGGTAGTTACCCCGGCAGCAGATTTCCTTCGGCTCGTAGTTCAGGTTGATTTTCAGCACGCTTTCACCGCACTGTCCGACCTTGACGTTCTTCATGTTGATGTTTTCGATGATACCGCCTCGGCAAGAGTTGGTCTTGATACGCAGGACGCGGTCGAGATTAGGCGAGTCCATGACGCAGTCGTGTGCGAACACGTTGGTGCATCCTCCGCTGATTTCAGAACCGATGACCACTCCTCCATGCCCGTTTTTCATCTCGCAGTTTCGTATGATGATGTTTTTGGACGGCATAGCCCTTTCCCGACCATCGCGGTTTCGTCCGCTCTTGATGGCAATGCAGTCGTCACCGGTGTTGAAATAGCAGTTTTCGATGAGCACCCTGTCGCATGACTCCGGGTCGCATCCGTCGCCGTTAGGTCCGTCGTTGTTGATATGCACACCGCGTACGGTGATGTCTGTGGACTTGAGCGGATGGATCACCCAGAATGGAGAGCTGAGCAGCGTGACGTCCTCAATGAGAATCCGTTCGCAGTTGACGAAGTTGACGAGTTGTGGCCGTAGTCTGTCATTCTCGGTGAAGGTGCGCTGAGGGTTAGGTTTTCCGTTGATTTTCATCGGTATTCCGTCCTCTCCGTTCTGTAGCAGCCTGGCTCTACCTCCGTCCTTCTGGCTTTTCACGCCTTCAGTCCATCCGTGCTTCGTAGCCCCGTTCCATGGCCACCAAGTCTGCCTGTTTCCTCCTCCGTCGACGGTACCTTTTCCCGAGAGTGCTATGTCGGTGGCCCCGTTGGCGTAGATACAAGGAGAGAGGTTGTAGCAGTCGAGTCCTTCCCATGCCGTTTCCACGATGGGATAGAGTTCAGGCTGGAAGACAAATTCGAGCACCGCCCCCTGTTCGATGACGAGGTTGACATGGCTTTTGAGCGTGATGGCTCCGGTCTTGAACCGTTGTCCAGCAGGTACGACGACCTTTCCCCCACCTTTTTTTGCACATTTGTCGATGGCTTTCTGAATGGCTTTCTGGTTTTTCTCCGCCTTGGCGTCGGTCTTAGCCCCCGTCTTGGTGATGACGATGTCGTTATTGCCGAATTTAGGCAATTGGATGCTTTGCACAATCTGCTTGTAGAGTTGCTCGTCCCAACCGTCAGCCCATGCGCACAAAGGTATGAGAATCAGCAGTGTCAGTAGTTTCATCATTTTCTTCATAATGGTGTAAATTAGTCGTTATTATTAGTAGTAGTTTTGATTTCGGATTCAGTCCGTTGGGATATATTTTGCAAATTTAAGAAAAAAATTCTTACAAATGAAGAATGAAGAATGAAAAATGAAGAATGAAGGGTGTAGTTAGTTGGGGAGAGGGCATATATTGATGTTCACGGTGCGGATTGGCCGCGCTTCGCCGGCCAGATGTGCCGCAGAAAACTGCGGCGTACAGGAAAGCTGACGGATGGGCCGTGCTTCGCCGGCCAGATGTGCGGACGAGGACGTCCACAACCCCAGTGAGGATGGGGTTCGGTGCGAGGCGGAAACGTGGTTGCTTCAGCGGTCGGATACCGCCGCTACTAAGCGGGTGTACGTTATTGGAGCGTTTCTGTGAAGGGCGATGTACGAATGACTTGCAATACTTTTAAAAAATATAATTCGGCAGCCAAAGGATGTTCGGCTGCCGAATTAAGATGGTTATAAAATGTTGACAATAATCCGTATGGAGTTCTCCATCGCCTATGACACCATGGTCATGGGGTCGTAGTAGAGAACGACCTTACCGGCCTTCAGTGATGCCTTGACGTCGATGAGTCGTTGGTTTCGTGAGCCACGGAAGAGGAGGTCGGTGTCGCGCAAGGCCTCAACGTACGGTCCGTCGACAAGCACGTCGATGAGTTCGAGCAGTTCCCGCTGTTTCGGCATACGCAACAGCATCTCGAAAGAGAATCCCGTCCAGCACCATATAGTCTTGTTGGTCTGGCTGCGAATGGCCTGAGCGAGTTCTGCGAATCCCTCCGGCTGGTACATGGGGTCTCCCCCTGAGAAGGAGACATTTGCGAAGGGGTCCTGCTTGATGACGTGCATGATTTGGTCGGTCGTCATTGCCCTGCCCGCTTTGAAGTCCCACGACTGTGGATTGTGGCACCCCTTGCACTGGTGCTTGCATCCTGCCGCATATATGGCGGTTCGGAATCCCGGTCCGTCGACCATTGTGTCCTCTATGATACTGATGACCTGTAGCATTGTTTAGTTTGAAGTTTGAAATTTGAGGTTTGAAATTTCGCTTCGCAGGATTCTGTCACGACTCGGCCATTTAAAAGCAACTTTTATGGCGCTCGCTGCTCCAGAATCTTTGCCATCCGGACGAAAAGTTTTTATTTATTTCATGATTTTCGGCTGGGCTCGGCAAAGTTCAAGCAAGCTTGGCTTTGTATTCGCTTGCACGAAATATGAAATTTGAGGTTTTAGGAAAGGCCATGCTTCGCTGGCCATATATGCGGAACACGAGGTTCCGCCTACCTCATTTTAGTTGAGAGGTTAGAGTTTGTCCTCGGGGAAGAGGGTGAGCTGGTTGCCAGAGTCGACGTGTGTGACACGGTCGTTGAGCTCCGCGAGCTTGCCCTTGTTCCATCGGTCGGTGGTTCCGACGAGGTATCCGGTGATTCGCTGGAGCCGGTCGATGTTGCTGGAACCACATTTGGGGCAGACATGCATGTTGGGGTCTGCGTTCTCGTATCCACAGTCCATGCATCGGTTGCGGTTGTGGTTAACGCTTCCATATCCCATGTCGTACTGATCCATCATGTCAACGATGTTCATGATGACCTGCGGGTTGTGCGTTGCGTCTCCGTCGATTTCGACATAGAAAATATGTCCTCCTCGTGTGAGGTTGTGGTAAGGCGCCTCGATTTCCGCCTTGTGACGAGCGCTGCACTTATAGTAGACCGGCACATGGTTGGAGTTGGTGTAGTAATCGCGGTCGGTAACCCCCGGAATGACGCCGAACTCCTTGCGGTCAAACTTAGTGAATCGTCCAGACAGTCCTTCTGCAGGCGTTGCGAGCACGCTGTAGTTATGATGGTATTTCTCGCTGAACTCGTTGACGCGGTCTCTCATGTAGGTGACGATCTTGAGTCCCAGCTCCTGCGCTTCCTCCGACTCGCCATGGTGCTTGCCGATGAGAGCTACGAGGCATTCCGCCAGTCCGATGAATCCGATTCCGAGGGTACCCTGGTTGATGACGGACTCGATGGACTCGTTAGGTTTGAGGTTCTCACTTCCGATCCATAGGCTCTTCATGAGCAGCGGGAACTGCTTTGCGAACGCTGTCTTCTGGAAATTGAAGCGGTCGTCGAGCTGTCTGGCCGCCACGTCGAGCATGTGGTCGAGCTTAGAGAAGAAGAGGTTGATACGCTCCTGCTTGTCCTCCACGCCCATACATTCGATAGCCATCTTGACGATGTTGATCGTGGTGAAAGAGAGGTTACCCCTTCCGATTGAAGTCTTCGGTCCGAACCTGTTCTCGAAGACACGTGTTCTGCATCCCATAGTAGCCACCTCATGCATGTAGCGTTTCGGGTCGTCTGCCCTCCACTCGTCGCACTGGTTGAATGATGCGTCGAGGTTGAGGAAGTTCGGGAAGAAGCGCCTGGCCGACACCTTGCAAGCCAGGAGATAGAGGTCGTAGTTAGGGTCTTCAGGTAGATAGTTGACCCCTCTTTTTTTCTTCCAGATCTGAATAGGGAAAATGGCCGTCTCACCGTTTCCAACCCCCTCGTATGTGCTGATGAGGATTTCCCTCATGATGCACCTACCCTCAGCGGATGTGTCCGTTCCGTAGTTGATGCTTGAGAAGACCACCTGGTTACCGCCACGTGAGTGTATGGTGTTCATATTGTGAATGAACGCCTCCATGGCCTGGTGCACCCTTCCCACAGTCTTGTTGATGGCATGCTGGAGAGCCCGTTGCTCTCCCTGTAGCTGGTCGATGGGCTTTGCGATATAGTCGTCGAGAGGTTTGTCGTAGAACTCAGAGAGGTCCACTCCCATGAGTGTCTCGGCGTTTTTGAGTTCCTCCTGGAAACTTGAGCGTACGAAAGGAGCGAGGTAGAAGTCGAATGCAGGGATGGCCTGTCCTCCGTGCATCTCGTTCTGTGCCGTCTCCATGGATATGCAAGCGAGCATGCTTGCCGTCTCGATCCGCTTAGCCGGACGAGATGAGCCATGCCCCGCAGCGAAACCATGATTGAGGATGTTGTCGAGCGGATGCTGGACGCACGTGAGGGACTTGGTGGGATAATAGTCCTTGTCGTGGATGTGGAGGTAGTTATGCTTGACGGCGTCACGCGTGTCCTCAGAGAGGAGGTAGTCGTCGACGAAGGGCTTTGTCGTCTCGCTTGAGAACTTCATCATCATTCCCGCCGGTGTGTCGGCGTTCATGTTTGCGTTCTCCCTTGTGACGTCGTTGTTCTTGATGTTGATGATTTCCTGGAAGATGGCCCTTGTCTTCGCCTTACGAGCGATGCTTCGCTGGTTTCGGTATGCGATGTACTTCTGTGCCACGTCCTTTCTCGCACTCTTCATGAGTTCGATTTCGACGCGGTCCTGAATGTCCTCCACAGTCATCTGCGACTTTCCGTGGAAAGCGATATGATCTGTGATTTTCTGGATGAGCTGTTCGTCCTCACCCTTCTCAGTCTGTAGCATGGCCTTGCGGATAGCCGCCATGATTTTCTGTTCGTTAAAGCCGACAGTTCTGCCGTCTCTTTTCAAGACTGTCTGAATCATACTATTAAGGAATAATTAGTTATGAAGAATGTTATTTATATATCTCTTATATCATACAGGAGAGAAAGGGATGGGCATCCATGATGTTATCAAAAAGCACCGTAGATTGCGCCGGAAAAGGTCTCTTTCCATTCCGACAACAAAGTTAGCATAAATAACAATACGTTGTACCTTTTGGAAAACTTTTTCTTAGTTAAAATATGTTAATCCACTGATTATCAATAGTGTAAAATGTTAAAACGGAAAACTTTCATAAAACATTGAAAATCAAAGTTTTTCAAAAAAGTAAACATTTTATGCAAAAGTTATGCATAAAAGAGCGAGTTTTTCAGGGAGGGGGGGAATGAGGGGAATGGGAATGATGGGAATGAATGGGAATGATGGGAAGAATGGGAATGATGGGAAGAATGGGCAAAATGAGGAAACGGGGCGAAGGGGGAGGAAGAGATTACAGGTTTAGCATACGGCGTCACGGAGAAACGGAAGACGAGGACAGAAGGAGGAACCGATGAATAACATAGACGCGGGGCAGCATAATGGCCCCACGTCTTAGTCAGGGAATGAGCTGAAATTGTCCAGCCGAGCTTCCAAGATATTTATTTTACAAGATACTTATTTTAGTTGTTCTTTCCGATTCGGTGGTAGTCGAATCCGTATTTCTTCATGTCGTCGACGTTGTAGAGGTTACGTCCGTCGATGACCACCTTTGTGCGCATAGACCGTGCAACGACTCCCCAGCTGGGTGTGGCGAACTGCTTCCACTCGGTGACAAGCAGCAGCGCATCGGCATCGAGCACCGCGTCGTACATGTCGTTGGCATAGGTGACCTTGTCTCCCAGGATTTTCTTGGCTTGCTCGATGGCAACGGGGTCATAGACACTGACGTCGCATCCTGCAGCCAGCAGCTGATCGATCGTGACGAGTGCCGTAGACTGCCTGACGTCCGCCGTGTCGGGCTTGAACGCGAGCCCCCAAACGGCCACGTTCTTTCCCTTGACATTGCCGTTGTAGCATTTGAGCAGCTTCTTGAAGACCACCTTCTGCTGTGAGTCGTTGACCTCGTCGACCGCCTTTACGACTTTCATGGCATATCCTGCCTTCTCCGCCGTCTTGATGAGCGCCTTGACATCCTTGGGTATGCTAGTTCCGCCATATCCACATCCGCTGGCCAGGTAGTCAGCACCGATTCTCGGGTCAGCTCCCATTCCTTTCATGACCATGTCGATGTCCGCCCCAACGAGTTCGCTGAGGTTGGCAATTTCGTTCATGAAGGAAATGCGGTTGGCGAGCATGGCGTTAGACGCATACTTGATGAGTTCCGCCGATGTCTGGTCGGTGAGAATGAGCTTCGTCCCGTTGTCGAGCAGCGGCTTATAGAGCTGTCTGACGATTTCCTCTCCCTTCTCGGAGCCCACTCCCGCCACGATTCGGTATGGCTTGAGAAAGTCATTGACCGCCGTGCCTTCTCTGAGAAATTCCGGGAGGGTGATGATATCGTAGTGGATGTTAGCGCCACGCTTCTCCAGCTCGATATTGAGCGCGGCCCTGAGCTGCCTCGCCGTTCCGATAGGCACGGTAGAGAGTATGGCTATGGCGAAGTATTTCGTGACGGTCTGTCCCATGGTCCTTGCCAGTCCAGCCACCTGCCTGAGGTCTATCGTCCCATCGGGCATGGCCGGTGTTGGCGTAGCGCACACCACGAGGTCGAGCTGCTCGATGAGCGGCTTGATGTCCGTGGCGAACTTGAGGTTTCCGTCCCTATGATTGCGGTTGAGCCGTTCTTCAAGTCCCGGCTCATAAACATGTATGATTCCGTTATTCAGGTTTTCAATGATTTTCGGGTCGGAGTTGATGCAGGTGACCTGTACCCCGATTTCAGCAAAACAGGTTGCGCTGACGAGCCCAACCGTGTCCGTTCCAACAACAGCAATTTTCATATCTTTCTATATATTTTCTATCCAATACAATTTATTTGCAAATATAGTGTTATTTTTCGATAACACAAAATAAAAGGCAACAAATTCATTCGAATCTATTGACAGTCTCAGCTACGAAACGCGCCTCATCCTCGGAGATGACCGGCGAGACGGGCAGCGAGAGCTCATGCAGGGCGATTTTCTCGGTGTTAGGCAGAGAAATCAGATGGAACTGTGGGAAGCACTGCTGCCGGTGTGGCGGCACAGGATAATGGATGAGCGTCTGTATTCCCTGCTTTTGGAGATACTGCTGCAGCTCATTCCGTTGTTCAATCAGGATTGGATAAAGATGGTAGACATGGTCCTGCCCTGCCCTATTCTTCGGGAGTCTGACCATGGGATGCGAGATACAGCTGTCGTAGATGGCAGCTACGGCCTTCCTGCGGTCGTTTTCCTCGTCGAGGTATTTGAGCTTGACAGAGAGCACAGCCGCCTGTATGTCGTCGAGTCTGGAGTTCCGTCCCTCATAACGGGCATAGTACTTCTTGGAGAATCCGTAGTTGGCGATAGCGCTGACCGCCTCGGCCAGAAGCGGGTCGTCGGTGGTGACCGCGCCGCCATCCCCCAAAGCCCCGAGGTTCTTTCCAGGATAGAAACTGTGTGCCGCCGCATCACCGAGGGAGCCAGTCCGCAGTTGTCCGAACCTGCATCCATGAGCCTGCGCATTGTCCTCGATGAGTTTCAGGTGGTGGTTCATGCAGATAGTTCGTATCCGCTCTGAATAGGCGCACTTCCCATAGAGGTGCACGATCATCAGCGCTTTCGTGCGCGGCGTGATGAGCTGCTCAATCTTGTCCTCGTCAAGCAAGAGGGTATATGGGTCGGCATCGACAAAGAGAGGTTTTAGTCCGGCATGCGTGATGGCAGAGACAGAAGCGATGAAGGTGTTGGCCGGCACGATGACCTCGTCGCCACGTGTCATCACGCCGAGGGCCACGTAGGCCTTGAGTATGATGTCGATAGCATCGAATCCGTTGCCAACGCCGATGCAGAACTGGGTGCCGATGAAGGCAGCGTATTCCTGCTCGAAGCGGCTGAGCGCCTCACCCCGGACGTACCATCCGGAGTCAATGACCCCGAAGACAGCAGACTTGATCTCCTCATCGTGGAGGGCGTTGACTTTATGCAGGTCGAGAAAAGGAATTGCCATGAATGATATATATGATAAAAAGATTATTTTGAAATTAACTGGAGACTCACAGATTTGCAAAGTTACTACAGAAAAACGTAAAATCCAAAAGGGGATGAAAAAAAATGACAACGGATTTGGGGAGGGCGCTGGCGGACACACAAAAAAAAGAGAAAGCAATAATAAAAAAGAGAAAGAATAACAAAAAAAGCGGTGCTCATGCACCGCATAATTCCTGAAAACCATTAAATCTCTTAATGTATTTTCTGTAGACAATTTTCGATGTCCCTTCCGGGATAGTAGAGCCTCGAAACGAGGCGTCTACTTACATCTTTAATTGTCTCGAAAGGGACTTACCGGTTCTCTTCGAACGGGCTTGTCCTCATGCAGGGATAACCAATCTCCCTGCGCCTTAACTAATCCTAATCAATCTTTTACTAACCTTAAATAACAACTAATCCTATTGAACCTAAATAACCAAACTTTAATTAACCTTAACTAACTAAAAACTTATTGACATTATAAAACCAATACCTTTATTATTAACCTATTAAAACACTTTTACGACATTCACATGCCCTTATATCAATCTATAACCTTAAATAACTAACACTTTAAAACCTTAAATAACTAAAACCTTGTACCTTGTTTTTTCTCTCTTATCTACACATCCAAAGTGCAATCTTATGTACCTTAAATGTTACCAAATACCTTAATACCTATTCAATCTCTCATATAGTGAATCACCTTGCTTGGTGAACCTAATTTTCTTTTGACAGTGCAAAGTTACGGCTCTTTTTCCATGTGGCAAAACAAATAAGTGTAAAAATTACAATTTTCTGCTATTTTCTTGACATATATCAAGAATTGTGTGGGTACACGCACAAATAAGTATTTTTTAGTTTTCAGTTTTTAGTTTTTAGTATTCAGTTGGTTTGCCCGCGATGACATCGCGGGGTACGGAACAGCCCAGACACATGCTTTCCTGCGATGGTATAACAGCCCAGACACATGTTTTCCTGCGATGGTACAACAGCCCAGACACATGCTTTCCAGCTAAGGTATCGCGGGCACGGAGAGCTGACAGAAAAGCCCCGCAGAAGGGCTGCGGGGCATATAAAGAGCATTGAGAAGAGCGTTTATCTTATTTCACGTTGATACGGCTTCCAGCCGAATGTCCAGAGAATGCCGGCGCATAAGCACACTGCACTGTGGCGATACCGTTGGAGTAAGAACCGGCAGACGTGACATACATGTCGAGGTCGATGGTGACAGTTCCTTTCTGGAATCGGTCGAAGAAGAAGTCGGCCGAAGCGTCGTGCAGAGCCAGGTATCCGCCCCTTCCCCCAAGGCTCTGATAGCCGGATTTGGTCTTGAGTGGTTCAAGACAAGCGGCATGCTGAGATCGCACCTGCACGAAGTCAAGGTCCTGAGTGGCAGAGATGACATGTCGCATCCTCATCTTATCGCCCACCTTAAATACATAGTTGTTGTCCACCTTTCTCCAACCGTCGCCACTGGCAGCAGCATCATAAACATAGAGAATGCGTTCGACAGTGAGCGCCTCCCCGTTCTGCTCCATGCGGTCGAGCGTCTCGAGCGACTGTCCGTAGACAGTGCCCCACGAGAGTCCCGGTGAGCGTTTTTCGATGACGATATGCGGTTTGTCGTCCGTCATCACGTCCTTCACGATATCGTCGCTCACAGTCGTTTTAACGAACCCCACACCTGCTGTCATATCCTTGATTTCCAAATTCTTTCCCGCCATCGTCACGACTGGCAGCTGCGCCTCATGGAATGTGGTGTCGGGCGCGATGGAAAGAAGGATGTCGACCGCCTGAATGGTGTTGATGACGTTGTCCCATTTCTGTCCCTGCTTTTGTCTTATCAGCCACACCTGCATGTCGTCGAGATACTGCTGTGCGTCGTCGAACTCGTTTTCCGTAGCCATCATGGCACGCATGGCAGCGACGTGAGTCGGAATCTTGTAGTCGCACCAGGAGTACAGCGCCCGTTCGGTGTCGTAATATCGTCCCATGAGTGGTGTGCTGACCGTGTATTCCCTGAGAGAGCGTACGAACGCGTTGGCCTGTTGGTCGCGTCCGTTCGCCTGTAGCGCGATGGCGCAGTTGGCCCTACCGTACATGGTGAAGTCCGTGACGCGTCCCTGCACCC
>CAMOTI010000057.1 GCA_946625675.1 uncultured Prevotellaceae bacterium
AAGACAGCCAATGTGGTGCAAGCCGTGATATGGAAAAAGGCCGCATTCGCCGTCGACACCCATATATTCAGGGTGAGCCACCGGTTGGGCTTGGTGGACGACAAAGCCACCACTCCCTACGCCGTTGAGCGTGTGCTGACCAAATATTTTCCAGACGATCTGATACCCCGCGCCCATCACTGGCTATTGCTGCATGGTAGATATGTCTGTCAGTCGAGGAAGCCGAAATGCAAACAGTGCGGGCTTTCAGAAGTGTGCAAGTATTGGATCAAGCAGCAAATGGAATCATGAGAAAAACGAATAAGAATGCCATCAATCATCATTTTTAAAAATTTGTTGATTCAGATGCTTTCATATATTCATGTTTTTTCGTACCTTTGCATAAAATTAGGCAAAAACCAGAAAAAGCCAATTTAAATTCGTGAACGAAAGTAGAAAGAACAATTATTTCACCGAAAAATAATAGGAAAATTATGAAAATTAACGATTACAAGTTTGCCGGTAAGAAGGCAATCGTGCGCGTTGACTTCAACGTGCCACTGGACGAGAATGGTAAGATTACAGACGACACCCGCATCCGCGGTGCCATGCCAACTTTGAAGAAGATTCTTGACGAAGGCGGTGCTCTGATCATCATGTCACACATGGGCAAGCCGAAGGGCAAGGTTAATCCGAAGCTCTCTCTCTCTCAGATTGTAGACGCCGTATCAGAAAAGCTGGGTGTACCAGTTCAGTTTGCTCCCGACTGCGCAAAGGCAGCCGATCAGGCAGCAGCCCTGAAGCCGGGTGAGGCCCTGCTTCTTGAGAACCTCCGCTACTATCCTGAGGAGGAAGGCAAACCAGTAGGCATCGACAAGGAAGACCCTGCATATGCTGATGCAAAGAAAGCAATGAAAGCCAGCCAGAAAGAGTTTGCCAAGACTTTGGCATCTTATGCAGACTGCTACGTGAACGACGCATTCGGTACCGCTCACCGCGCACACGCTTCCACAGCCGTAATCGCAGATTATTTTGACGCCGACAACAAGATGCTCGGTCTGCTGATGGAGAAAGAAGTTACAGCCGTTGACAACGTGCTTTCCAACATCAAGCGTCCATTCGTTGCCATCATGGGTGGTTCAAAGGTATCTTCGAAAATCGGTATTATCGAGAATCTCCTTGGCAAGGTAGACAAACTGATCCTGTGCGGTGGTATGACCTACACCTTCGCAAAAGCTCACGGCGGCGAGATTGGCAACTCAATCGTAGAGCTTGACAAACTTGACGTAGCTCTTGGCGTAGAGGAGCTGGCAAAGAAGAATGGCGTAGAACTCGTGCTTGGCACAGACTCTGTGATTGCCGACAACTTCTCCAACGACGCTAACCAGAAGGTATGTCCTTCTAACGCTATTCCTGAAGGCTGGGAAGGTCTTGACGCAGGTCCTGAGACCCGTGAGAAGTTCAAGGCAGCCATCAAGGGTGCGAAGACAATCCTCTGGAACGGTCCTGCCGGTGTGTTCGAGTTCGACAACTTCACTGCAGGCAGCCGCGCTGTAGGCGAGGCAGTAGCCGAGGCAACAGCAGAAGGCGCATTCTCCCTCGTAGGTGGTGGTGACTCTGTTGCTTGCGTTCACAAGTTTGGTCTTGAGGACAAGGTGTCTTACATCTCAACTGGTGGCGGTGCACTTCTTGAGGCAATCGAAGGCAAAGTTCTTCCTGGAATCGCAGCCGTACAGGGATAATATACCACTCATAAATAAAGTAAAAGGACAACCATATTCCCATGGGAATGGGTTGTCCTTTATAATTTCAGTTAGCCATGAAGCGACTCATTTGGATAGTATTAGCATTAGCAATAGCAGCATTAATCTATTTTCTTGTCCGCGGGAAAGAAGAAGAGGTTTTGCCGACATCTCCAGCGGTATACGACAGCACATATCTAAAGATAGGCGTGTTGCCGACCTCGGAATGTTTGCCATTCCTCGTTGGTGCTGAATGTGGAATCGCAGATTCGGCAGGATTGAAATTGCAAGTGGTGAAATACGACGCAGCCATGGATGCCGACACCGCCTTTCAGAAAGGCATAGTCGACGGAGTGATCAGTGACATGGTGAAACTGTCAATCTTGGAAAGCCAAGGATATGCCGTTCGTGCAGTCATGGGTGGTGATGTTCACTTGTCATTGCTGACGACCCGTCAGTCGCGTATCACAGAGGCAAAGAACTTGAAAGAAAAAATCGTGAGTATCACGCGTCACTCAGTAGTAGACATGTATGCGGACAAATTGCTCTCATCCGTAAAACTGGAGAGTTACGAGCTGAACAAGCCACAGATAAACAGTATTCCAGTGAGATATGGCATGCTGTGTCAGAATGAGTATGACGGCGCGATACTTTCCGAGCCCTGGGCCAGCATGTCGGAGAAGCACGGTTGTCACCGTCTTTCCAGATCGTTGGAATTACCAGGTATGGAAAAGCAGTTTGTAGTGTTATTTCCCGACTCAGTCATAGAGCGTCGTAAGGTAGATATCCAGAAGCTGATAAAGGTGTACAATTTATCAGTAGACTATATCAACAAGTACCGAAAGACAGAAATAAAGAAGTTGTTAGGCATGCTGGATATAAAAGAAGAACATAATGACAGCATATTGGGAAACTGGACATACGAACATGCTGCAGCCGCCTCCGAAGGTTCACTGTCGACCGCCCGTTCATGGAGCCGCGATCGCAAGATTCTTGGTAAGGAGACACGAGAATCCGTGATAGACAAAAGTTTTACAGAATAAAGTTTTTTTAAAGAATCGCCCCCAAGCATAAGATTTGAGAAATGAGCATACCGTTTAAGAGCAGAAATCTTCAAGAGATATTCACAAAGCTGGATCAGATGTTGTCGAAATCCGACAGTTATGAATTGCACGACACCCTCTCCCAGCTCCGTTCCACCTATACCACGATGTTGCAGTATATGGTGAAAGGAGTTGACGACCCGAATGCCGGCAAGATATACCTGGACATGGTTCGTCAGTGCTACAAAACCGGTTTTCGGGCTCTACGCATGACCCACATCCAACAACAGCCATCCGACAAGTATGTTCAATTTTACAAATCATCCTACAGCGGCCCTTCATTTCAAACCTTGCTGAGCAATCTTGAAACGAGCCGAATCCGTCTGGACAGTCTCAAGTCGAATCCGAACGAACGTGAGAGCATTCAGAATCATGACATTCAGGAATGCAGCCAGCAGCACCAGACAAACATGACGAATCTGTTTAATCAGGTGTGGACTTCCGACAACTGGCACAGCCAGGACTATGAGACCTCGCAGGAACTGTTATCTTCCACGGTGCTGACCAGCTATGAGAAAAGTTTTTTTGTCAGCGCTGTACTATTCTCCTTATTAGAGACATTCGACGAGCGCAAATTGATGTGTCTGTTTGACGGATATTCATCCGAAGACACGATGACCCGAATGCGAAGCGCCGTAAGCATCGTGCTGGTGCTGCGGCAGTATGACGGCTGCATTGACCTGTTTCCGAAAGTCAGTTCGCGCTTGTCGCTCCTGATGGACGACCATCATTTTGTTGACAACATATACACAATCCTGATGCAGCTCCAATACAGCATGCTGACAGACAAGATAAGTGCGAAGATGCAGAACGATATCATCCCCACCCTGCTGAACAGTGGCAAGTTTCATCGCACAAACTACGGGATTGAGGAAATAGATGACTACCTGACCCAAAACGGAGAGAACCCAGAGTGGCACAAAGGTAGCCGTGACGACGTTGCCCAGGAAAAGATACAGGAGATCGCAGAACTTCAGATGGAGGGTGCCGACGTTCAGATGAGCACGTTTATCCATATGAAAAACAGCTCTTTCTTCCATTATCCCTGCAACTGGCTACTGCCATTCTCGACCGACCATCCCGACATCATAAACATAAAATCCCGTCTGGGCAAAGAAAGTGAAATCACCAAGACCTTCATGGGATTGCTTAACACAGCACCCTTCTGTGACAGCGACCGCTACTCATTCTCCTTCATGATAGAGCGTCTGGGCAGTGCAGGCCAGGAGATGGTAGACAAGAACCTGCGTGGCCAGATGTCAGACAATGAGATGAAGGAACAATTAAAAGAGCTGTCGGCCACCCGCCCTAAGGAAGTAGAATACAGCCGATTTTTCATCCACGACCTGTACAGGTTCTTCGCAGCATACCCCTACCGCCATCAATTTTCGAATCCATTTTCGAAAGACTTACCGCCCTTCACCCCCTTGTCATGCACAGTGATGGCCCCGTTACTGAACGACCACGGGCATTTACTGGCCTTGGGAGAGTTTTTCATGCGCAAAGAGCTGTACACAGATGCCGTTCAACTGTTTTACGCGCTAAACCCTCAAGAGATAGAAGACCATGACTCTATATGGCAGAAGATTGGATTCTGCCAGCAAAAATCCGGAGACTACGAAGGAGCGTTGAGCAGCTATACGACTGCGTACTCACTGAATCCGGAATCTCGCTGGACCCTGAAGCATCTCGCCTCCGTATCCTACCATGAGGGGAAATACTCCGACGCAGAGGTGTATTACGACCTGCTTCTCAATGAAGACGAAGACAATCTGCAGTATCTGTCCCGAAAGACAGACTGCCAGATTCAAGACGGCAGGTATTCCGATGCAGTACCCTTACTTTACAAGTTAAATTATCTGGACGAACGTTCGTCAGAAGTGAAAGAGAAGCTGGCCTATTGTCTGCTGATGACAGAGAAGCGGGACAAAGCCAGAGAGCTTTACGAAGAACTGCTGTCAGAAGACCCGGTCAATGCCCAATACCATTTGGACTTAGGCAACATCCATTATCTCTCCGGCGATATGGAGACGGCCTACACCTTATATAGCACAGCCTATAATGAGATGGAAGGGAATGCAGACAGGCAAAAGCAGTTCAAACGAATGTTCGTGGAGTCAGCCAAACGCTTGAAGCCCTTAGGCATAGACATACACAAATATCAAATGATGTATGACGCTGTGGTGATCATGAATTCCCGCTCTTGACCAAATCACAATTACCTTTAACGCCCCGGATTCAGCCAGCAGAACAAATAAAGATGGAAAATTCGATATTGCCGATACAGAAACTATATGGACTTCTCACTCAGGAATATGAGAGTGAGAAGGAGGAGTATCGTATAGAGACAGAAAAGATGAGTGTCGGCCGTAAAGTGAAGCGCGGTATATGCTGGTATCCATTAGAAGTGGGCCGTAGCTACTACAACTCTCTGAATCAGTTAGTAGTAGAGGTGACCCAGCAAGAGCCTCAGGACATAGACCATCATTTTGAGTATGGCAAACCGGTTGTCTTTTTCACGAGGTCACAGGAAGACCCGTCATCAGAAAAGGAGCATATAAAATATCTGCCTCAGCCATGTACGATCTCATACGTTGACGGCGACCGCATGGTGGTTGTGGTTCCCTCCTCCCAATACGTGCTCGACCTTCAGCGTTCGGAGAGTCTGGGAGTTCAGCTCTACTTCGACGAGACCAGCTACCGCACAATGTTTCATGCGTTGAATGATGTGATGAAAGCGAAAGGTAACCGTTTGAGCGACTTACGTGATATCTTCGCCGGCCAGATTCCTCCAGGCCGCTTCACCTTCGGACCTCAACGTTTTCCATGGCTGAACCCCACTCAGGAGCATGCCGTAAACGAAGTTTTGGTGTCAAAGGATGTCTCAATCGTCCATGGTCCTCCCGGCACAGGCAAGACGACCACACTGGTAGAGGCCATTTACGAGACCTTGAAGCGTGAGACCCAGGTGATGGTCTGCGCACAGAGCAACATGGCCGTTGACTGGATCAGCGAGAAGCTGGTGGACCACGGCATTCCCGTTCTTCGCATAGGCAATCCGACACGCGTGAACGACAAGATGCTGTCGTTCACCTATGAGCGCAAGTTTGAGTCCCATCCAGACTATCCTGATTTATGGAGCATCCGCAAAGCCATCCGCGAACTTCGTGACCACAAGAAGAAAGGGGAATCAATCCATCAGAAGATATCGCGTCTTCGCGACCGCGCCAATGAACTTGAGATGCGCATCAGCGGTAGTTTATTTGACGAGGCCCGCGTAGTGGCCTGCACGTTAGTGGGCAGTTCGAGCAGACTTCTTGTAGGCAAGAAATTCCCTACCTTGTTTATAGATGAAGCTGCCCAGGCGCTTGAGCCGGCATGCTGGATAGCCATCCGGCGCTGCCATCGCGTGGTGCTGGCAGGCGACCACCAGCAACTGCCACCTACGATAAAATGCTACGCAGCCCAGTTAGGCGGACTTGGAAAGACGTTGATGGAACGCATTGTTGAGAATGTGCCTTCATCCGTGACATTACTGAAAGTTCAATATCGCATGAACGAGCACATCATGCGTTTCTCCTCCAACTGGTTTTACAACGGCGACGTGGAAGCCGACAGCAGCGTTAAAAACAGATCAATACTGGATTACGACCGTCCGATGATGTGGATAGACACATCGTCATTGCCGGAATCGCCCAACGAAGAAGGAGACGCAACTGAGGTTCCCGACTATAAGGAATCATTTGTGGGATCGAGTTACGGACGCATCAACAAAGCAGAGGCTGAGCTGACGCTTCAGACCCTGACCAACTATATAAACAAAATTGGAAAGACCCGTTTTTTGGATGAGCGCCTGGACGTAGGCGTGATTAGTCCCTATAAGGTTCAGACACAGTATTTGCGCAGTTTGATACGCAAACGACAGGAGTTCAAGCCATTCCGGGATTTGATATCCGTAAATACCGTAGACGGCTTTCAAGGTCAGGAGCGTGACATCATACTAATATCCCTTGTCCGCAGCAACGAACAAGGGAATATCGGTTTTCTGAATGACTTGCGAAGAATGAACGTGGCGATGACCCGTGCACGGATGAAGCTGATAATCATCGGAGATGCCAGCACACTTTGTCACCACCCATTCTACCGTAGGCTGAAAGCCTATATCGACATGCTTTAAAAGCTATCGGAGCCGGATGTTCTTAGTCTGCATAATACGCAGCCCATTCCACAAGGTCCTGTCTGACAAAACCCACCATTCCTTTAATTCGGATTTTATACCATCCTTTGACTTTCCCCAGGCAGTCGAAAGCGCAGTCGGGATAGTCCTTTTCTCCGTCAGCCTCAGTGATTTTGGTAACCACGGCTGTATTTACAGAGGGGCCTTTCCTGACATTGATGTTACCTTTGACACCAGGTCTTCTCACCACAAAGCCCTTACCTTTTTCCGGCGTCCATATTTCTACGCGGTATCCTTTCTTCGGCACTTCCTCTTCCCAGTCAACGGGATTGGCTATATATGTGGTTGCGGTCTGCCGGACATATCTTCCGACGAGCATACCATCATTCGACACAACCACCTTCATGCTGTTCTGTGCAAAGGCAGAGATGGCACAAACAAATGCAATGAAAAAAGAAATCAGTTTATTCATAGAAAGAAAATTTAAAAAGTAGCGATTCTTGCAATATACTTTCCGATGATATCGAACTCTATATTAACTTTTGTTCCCACTTCAATCGACTGGAAGTTCGTGTTGTCGTACGTGTAAGGAATGATATTAACCTGGAATGAGTTGTCGGTGGGGTTGCACACAGTAAGGCTAACACCATTGACTGTGACAGAGCCTTTGTCTACAGTGATGTATCCTCTCTTGGCCATTTCCTTGTCACAATCATACTGGAACGTGAACGTGTAACTTCCCTGCTGGTCTTCTTTAGCCGTGCAGACTGCAGTCTGGTCGACATGTCCTTGAACAATATGACCATCAAGACGACCGTTCATCAGCATCGAGCGCTCAACATTGACTTTATCACCTACATTCAGGTCGCCAAGATTAGAGCGGTCAAGAGTCTCCTTCATTGCAGTGACGACATAAGTTCCATTCTCAATTTTCACAACAGTGAGGCACACTCCATTATGAGCCACACTCTGGTCAATCTTAAGTTCATCGACAAAAGAGCATTTCAAGGTAAAATCCACGTTTTCCCTGTCTTTCTTTATAGCAACGACAGTTGCAAATTCTTCAACAATACCACTAAACATAGAATATATAATTAATAAATTAAACAATCAAATTAAGGATGAGGCCATAGGAAAAAATCCTGAAGATCGGTAATCATATGGAAAAGAAGTCCAATACCAATAGGTCTGAGCCACCACGGCCATTTCAATTTATCATAAGGAAGTAAGCACAAAATGCCATAAACAACAATGGCGGGATAAGAATGCAGCGGATGAAAACCAACGCTGAGGCGAAGTGGATGAAAGACCGGATCGGCCAACAGATGGTCAAGGTCAACGAGCATCGTAGTCAGCATGATAAGATATGCTTTCCATCTTCTGCCCTTTCTGAAAAAGAGGGAGAAAAAAGCAGGAACAACAAGATGTAAGCTGAAATGGACAAGCAATCTGAACATGAGCTGAATATTTTCTCCAAAGTTAGTAAAAAAAAATGAATATTCAGCTACAAAGAGAGGATTTTTAGTTTTAATATTAGTTGGTTTGACTGAGAGGCTAGCATTTTATATTGAGGAGCTAAAAGTACCAGACGTTCTAGAAGATCTAAATAATATAGAGAAACTAAGGAGACTAGGAAAACTAGGAAGACTAGGAATACTAGAACCCCTCCCCCCTATAACGCAGAAAAGCATCCCTTCAATGGGATGCTTTCTGTTTTGGAAAAAAGGCGGCGACCTACTCTCCCGCATTGCGGTGCAGTACCATCGGCGCGCGCGGGCTTAACTTCTCTGTTCGGGATGGGAAGAGG
>CAMOTI010000058.1 GCA_946625675.1 uncultured Prevotellaceae bacterium
ATAATCCTACATGTCAGAAATCACTATCAAACCCATTGGCGAGTCCAAACGGGAAATCCATAAGTTTGTGAAATTCCACAACGACCTCTACGCCGATTGCCAGTATGCCGTTCCTGAACTCTATTTCGACCTGCAGAACACGCTCTCGAAAAAGAATGCGGCAAGGGAATTCTGCGAATCCCAGATGTTCATGGCATACAGGGACGGAAAGCCTGTGGGCCGCGTGGTGGCCATCATCAACACCAAGGCCAACGAGGCATGGAAAAACAAATGCGTCAGATTCGGATGGATTGACTTCGTCGACGACAAGCAGGTGAGCAGCGCGCTCATAAAGACGGTGGAGCAATGGGGCAAGGAGCGAGGCATGACCGAAATCGAAGGACCGCTCGGATTCACCGACATGGACCCTGAGGGCATGCTCTATGAGGGACACGACGAGATTGGGACGATGGTCACCATCTACAACCATCATTACTACGTCGACCACATGGCGGAGCTCGGATTCGAGAAAGCCATCGACTGGGTGGAGTGGAGGCTGATTATTCCCAGGGAGACGGGTGTGCCGGAAAGACTGATGAAGGTGTCGGCCATCGTCGAGAAGAAATATGGTGTGCAGATCAAGAAGTACAAGAGCTGCAAGGCCATCAAGAAAGCCTACGGACGCGACATCTTCAATGTCATCAACTCTGCTTTCACACCCCTTTTCGGATATTCTGAGCTTTCCGAGAAGCAAATCGACCAGTACATCGACATGTATATGAGTTTTGTGGACCCGAAGCTTGTGTCCACGATCGAGGACAAGGACGGAAAGCTCATCGCTGTGGGCATCTGCATGCCGTCACTCTCCGAGGCGATTCAGAAATGTAAGGGAAAACTGTTCCCCTTCGGATGGTATCATTTGCTCAAGGCGCTCAAATGGAAGCACGCCAACCATCTGGAGATGTTGCTCATTGCCGTAAGGCCCGAGTGGCAGAGCAAGGGCGTCAACGCCCTGTTTTTCAAGGACCTCCTGCCTTATTTCATCAGCGGAGGATACGAGTGGTGCGAGACCAGCGTTGAGCTCGAGACCAACACGAAGGTGCAGAACCAGTGGATTTACTTCGAGGGACGTATCCACAAGCGCCGCAGATGCTGGAAGAAAACCATTGACTGACGATGACCGGCATCTGAAGGAGTTGTCTCCTATGCCGCAACATTGTTGCGGCCGCTCCTCACAGCTTTCTCAACTCCCAACCCTCAACTCTCAACTCTAAACTAAAAAAAAACAACGCCAGGCACAAAGCCGGGCATACATATGGCAGAAGAAAATATAAACAACGACATTTTTGAGAACGGTCAGCAAGAGCCGGCTGTGGACTATACTGATGCTAACATCATCACGCTCGAGGGACTGGAACACGTGCGCAGACGTCCGGGTATGTATATCGGACGACTTGGCGACGGTTCGCACGAGGAGGACGGCATTTACGTCCTGCTCAAGGAGACCATCGACAACTCCATCGACGAATTCAAGATGAACGCGGGAAAGCGCATCGAAGTGGATATCGTCGACGACCGCAAAGTCACGGTGAGGGACTACGGAAGAGGAATTCCGCAGGGAAAGATGGTGGAGGCGGTGTCCATTCTCAACACCGGCGGTAAGTACGACTCCAAGGCCTTCAAGAAGAGTGTGGGGCTCAACGGAGTAGGAACGAAGGCCGTCAACGCGCTCAGCTCCAGCTTCGAAGTGAGAAGCTACAGGGACGGGAAAGTCAGGACGGCCACATTCGAGAAAGGAAAGCTGCAGACTGACACCACGGAGGACACCAACGAAGAGACGGGCACCCTCATCTGCTTCGAGCCCGACGACACGCTTTTTCTCAACTACAAGTACCAGCCTGAGTTCGTGGAGAACATGCTGCGCAACTACACCTACCTCAACACGGGTCTGGAAATCTACTATAACGGACGACGTATCATCTCGCGCAACGGACTCAAGGACCTGCTCACCGACACGATGGACACCACGCCCATCTATCCCATCATACACCTCAAGGGCGACGACATAGAAATCGCCTTCACCCACACCAACCAGCAGTACGGTGAGGAATACCACTCCTTCGTCAACGGACAGCACACCATCCAGGGAGGCACCCACCAGAGTGCCTTCAAGGAGCATATCGCCAGAACCATCAAGGAGTTCTACGGAAAGAACTATGAGTTTGCCGACATACGAAGCGGGATCGTCGCGGCAATTGCCATCAACGTGGAGGAGCCGCAGTTCGAGAGCCAGACCAAAATCAAGCTCGGCTCGCTCACGATGGCGCCCAACGGGGGCGTCTCGGTCAACAAGTTCGTGGGCGACTTCATCAAGACGGAGGTCGACAACTACCTGCATAAGAACCCCGACGTGGCTGAGGCCATCGAACAGAAAATCAAGGACAACGAGCGCGACCGCAAGGCCATTGCCGGAGTAACCAAGCTGGCGCGGGAGAGGGCGAAGAAAGCCAATCTCCATAACCGCAAGCTCCGCGACTGCCGCTACCACTTCAACGATGCCAAGGGCGACAAAAAGGAGGAGACCTGTGTGTTCATCACGGAGGGAGACTCTGCCAGCGGAAGCATCACCAAAAGCCGGGACGTCAACACCCAGGCTGTCTTCTCACTGCGCGGAAAGCCTTTCAACTGCTTCGGAAAGACGAAGAAGGTGGTCTACGAGAATGAGGAGTTCAACCTCCTGCAGGCGGCTCTCAACATCGAGGACGGAATCGACGGACTCAGATATAATAAGGTGATTGTGGCCACGGATGCGGATGTCGACGGAATGCACATCCGCCTGCTTATGATCACCTTCTTCCTCCAGTTCTTCCCCGAACTCATCAAGAAAGGGCATGTCTATATCCTGCAGACGCCGCTCTTCCGTGTCCGCAACAAGAAAAAACGGATTAAGAAGGAGAATCTCAAGGAGCTCACCAAGGACAAGCCGGAGGACAAGGGCGACTACATCACCCGTTACTGCTACTCCGAAGAGGAGCGGCTGCAGGCCATCGAGCTCATGTCGCCGGAACCGGAAATCACGCGGTTCAAAGGACTGGGAGAAATCTCGCCCGACGAGTTCCGCAACTTCATCGG